>CAMWID010000053.1 GCA_947174235.1 uncultured Porphyromonadaceae bacterium
GATGCCGGCAAAGACCTCAATGACAAGATAAAATAAATTTTAAACAGTTTCTTAGATATTATCCAGAAATGCCGATGTCAACGCAACCGCCTTTGAGAATGCTGTGGGCTGACCTTCTACGGTCATGAATAAATGTATCGCCCCCGGAAATGATATATGTTCCACATCATTGCCACATTTTTTCAAGGTTCCGGCAAATTCCCTTCCCTGATCATATAGTATGTCTCTTTCCGCACCGATGATAAGCACAGGAGGAAGCTTCGACAACTTGTCTGTCCCCGCCTCAGCCGGCGAAACAAGTGGATTACGGGCATCCGCATTACCCGCCGTAGCGTCTCCTGATCCACTTACGCTGTTTAAATAAGCCTCATTGAATGCATTCATGAGGCGAGAGTCAAGTCCGTAGCCACGGGAATACTCTTTCCATGAAGACGAACCGTCGGCATAAGCCTTGACCACGGGATAAAACAAGACCAACGACTTCAAAGCGACGGGGTCAGCCTGATCCATCATATACAACGCCGTCGCAACAGCAAGATTCCCTCCCGCGCTGTCACCGCCGAGACTGATCGAGCCTCCGCCCCATTCCGCCACATGATCCTTTGCATATTCCACCGCCGCCACGCAATCCAACAATCCGGACGGGAAAGGATTCTCAGGCGCAAGACTATAATCCACGGCAAGAACCATAGCCTCTCCTGCCGCAGCCACGGCAGAACAAAAGGCGGAACAGGAATTCAAGCTTCCGAATGCCCATCCTCCTCCATGAAAATAAAGCAATAACGGAAGATCTCCTTTACTTGATGCCGTCCGCGGTCTGTAAAGACGCATCTTCATACCTCTCGCCGAGCCATCGCCGATTATATTCCGACACTCTACACTGTCGGGAACCTTTACAACGCTATCGCGCGACATTCTGACATTAGCCAGTTCTCCTGTCTGTCCTCTCATGGCATGAAGCACGGCATCACATTGACGGTCCTGCAATCCTTCCGCCATATCATCTATGAAATCATCCGCTTCATTAAGAAACGCGACCTTCTCTTTTTCCGTCGGCAGAAGATTGAGTGGGATTTTTGCATATCCGGAAGCCACACTCAGACATATTCCGGCAATTGCGACATATAAATTCTTCATATCATCATTCTTTTTCCATCAATTCTAACAATCGGAATTCCGATTCGTCAATTTCCGCAATGATTTCTTCCATCCTTTTCCCTGCCGCAATTATAGCTGAATGATCCATATTTCCTGACGACATCTCCGCTTCAAGACTTGTCTTCTCAGCCTCAAGCTCCTCCAACCGTGCTGTCAGGGTTTCCAGTTCTTTTCTTTCCTTGAAAGTAAGTTTTTGTTTCTGGTTGTGACGTGGCTTCGCTGAAACGGGAGAACAAGTATTTTGCGCCTTTGCATTTGACGATAAAAGTTCTTCCTTCTGTTCTTCCCTTACGCAATGACGATAGGTGGAGTAATCTCCGGGGAAATCTTTTATCACGCCATTACCTTTGAACACAAACAGGTGATCAACTATCCTGTCAAGGAAGAATCTGTCGTGGCTCACCACTATGCAACATCCCTTGAAGTTTGCAAGATAATCCTCAAGAACTGTCAACGTCAGTATGTCAAGATCATTAGTGGGCTCATCAAGAATCAGGAAATTAGGACTTTTCATCAATACCGTGGCAAGATAAAGCCTTCGACGTTCTCCACCGCTCAATTTATAGATATACTTTTGTTGCGTATCCGGAGTGAAAAGGAAACGTGAAAGGAACTGTGAGGCAGACAGCCGTGTCTTTTCATCAATCCTTACTTCCTCGGCAATTTCCCTTACGGCATCTATCACTTTTTTCTTCTCGTCAAATCCGGTCATCCCTTCCTGACTGTAATATCCCCATTTCACGGTCTGTCCTATGTCGAACGAACCGCTGTCAGGCTGAAGCTCCCCAAGCAGCAGTTTTATAAATGTGGTTTTACCTGCCCCGTTGTCACCGACAATACCAACCTTCTCATATCTTGCGAACGTATAGCTCCAGCCGTCAAGAATAACCTTGTCTCCGAACGACTTCGAGACATTTTTTGCCTCAAAAATCTTAGAACCTATGTAGGATGATCCGTTCCCGAGCGCGAGTTCCCTGGAATTAAGATTGACTTTACTTTTAGCCTCAAGCTGATGAAAATTGTCTATCCTGTACTTCGCCTTCGATCCCCTCGCCTGCGGCTGACGACGCATCCAGTCAAGCTCGGTACGAAGAAGATTCTTTACTTTGGCAAGTTCCGCATTCATCGCATCATAACGTTCCTGACGCTTTTCAAGGTAATAATCGTAGTTGCCATTGTAAGAATAAACGTTCTCTCTGTCAATTTCAATAATCTTGTTACATACTTTGTCAAGGAAATATCTGTCATGTGTCACCATAAGCAACGTGACACGCTGTCGTGTCAGATAACTCTCGAGCCATTCCACCATCTCGATGTCAAGGTGGTTGGTGGGTTCGTCAAGAATGAGAAGGTCCGGCTCCGACAAAAGCGTCTTTGCAAGAGCCACTCGCTTTACCTGACCACCCGACATGGTTCCCAATTTTTGGTCAACATCCGTTATCCTTAGCTGATAGAGCATCTGTCGCGCCCGGTCTTCACACGTGTAGTCATCCACGCGCAAAGGATCCGGGGTGGCATATGCAAGAGCTGTATCATCCGGATCATATGGGGGGATCTGAGACAGGTATCCTACCCTGAGATCATTGCGAAACACCACATTTCCACTGTCGTAATCTTCTTTACCGGCTATTATATTTAGAAACGTGGTCTTCCCGGCGCCGTTGGCGGCGATAAGACCTATTTTATCACCTTGATACACCCCAAGGGTGACGTCTGCAAAAAGCACCCTGTCACCAAAAGATTTTGTCAGATTCTCTATCTGAAGATAACTTATCATAGAAGCTATTTATATTTTTACAGAACTGGTGTTGAAATCTTCCAACCTATAACACCTTATTGCAAAAAGATTCCGCAGGTATAAGAACAAGTCTCTTATCCTGCAGAATCGTGCAACAATAAATATCAAAGCGACGCTACAACCTCAATTTCCACAAGAGCCTGCTTGGGAAGCTCCTTCACTGCAAAAGCGGCGCGTGCGGGATAAACCGCCTTGAAATATTCCGCATATACTTCATTCATAGCCCCGAAAAGACTCATGTCTGCAAGATAGACCGTTGTCTTGAGCACATTGTCAAGTGTGGCACCTGCCTCTGAAAGTATTGCCTTGATATTCTCGATACTTTGAGCCGTCTGGGATTTGATATCACCGGGCATCTCTCCGGTCTCCGCATTGATGGGGAGCTGACCGGATACGAATATAAGATTGCCTGCCATAACGGCCTGGCTGTAAGGTCCGATAGCACCCGGAGCCTTAGACGAATTGATCTCTTTTTTCATGTATATCTATTTTAAAATTTGCACTTGGCAATCCTTAAGGATTGCCAAGTGCAAATTTAACAATAATTCCGTTCAATACCGCTATATTGACGTTCTTATTTACCTTTTCTCCCCCAAGGGAATTCAATCCATGTGGCTTTTTTCCACATATATTCCAACGGACCGTGGGAGTGGTGTGACGCCCAGTAACGGCAAAAGAAATACTGCACCAGGAATATGCCGATACCTACAAGTTCACTGGCGGTTATGCCAAGCCGAAGATAAAGTCCCCAATGATAAAAAAGAGCTGATCCGATTATCCCCTGTGTGACATAGTTCGTCATGCTCATACGCCCATACGGTATCAACAATGAAAGAATATTGCTCACCTTCACTGTGCAATAATAACCGAAAAGTATCCCGCACACCAATATCAGCATAAATGCGATATTTGCCAATGAAGACAGAATAAGCTTCAATTGAACCAATATCCTTGTATCTTCTATATAATTCCCGACCATATTATTAAGTCCGTAAAGCGGAAAGAACGACACGAGTGCCACAGCAAGCACCACACCCCATTTTTGAAGATTTTTACGGAGAAACCATCCCTGTCTGCCTATTAGCATACCGAACATGAATAATGCGGCGGTCTGAAAAATCCTTCCATGATCCCACGCCCATGCAAGCGATGCGAGCTGACCTTCCCATAGGTTCACTTTCACGGTCTCAAGGAATGTGCCCCCGCTCTGCATGGCGAATGTGGCACCCCAATACGCGCTTGTATTGATCACAAATGGCTCAAAGGAAGGATCGAATATCGACATCAGCATCTGATACAGCGCATAGGGCTGAAGCAGACATACAGAAGCAAGCACCACGACTGTTCTTGTGGAAAGGCGGCAGGTTAGCACGAGAACGAACCCTATTAACGCATACATCACAAGTATTTCCGCTGTAAAAAACATTGCATTGATCTGACCGACTATAAACAGCAATAACAGTCGCCAGCAGAACCTCAGACGAAAATCATTACCTCTCATCCTCTGGTTGTCATGCTGAATAAAGAAGCTGAATCCGAAAAGAAGCGCGAATATCGCGTATGCCTTTCCTCCGAAAGCAAAGAAAAGACCGTCCCAGATCGCCTTGTCGGTAAAATTCAACCATCCGGACTGAGTGGAAGTATCCGGGAAAGAATAAAAATTGAAATGTTCAATTGAATGCAACAAAATGATTGCCAGTACTGCAAATCCTCGCAACACATCCGCCACATCAACCCTTTCATGACGTTTCACTGTCTGGTTCATGACATTATAGATTTTATTTATAAAGTTGTTTGTAGAAATTCTCTATATCTCCCATACCATTCTCCTATCCTGCCACTTTAATTTATAAAACGAAACAATCTCGACATTGCACATAAGAAACCGATTGTCTTTATCAGCCAGCGTATGACCCGCTTTTTAAGTGCACATACACAAACGGCTCGTAAAAAAATTGTCAGTTAGTGTTTTACCGCTAACCGACAATTGCATAATTATTGAGCCGCGAATGGGACTCGAACCCATGACCTTTTCGTTACGAATGAAATGCTCTACCAACTGAGCTATTGCGGCTGATGGCAATAAGGATTTTATCTTTACTGCCGTTTTGACATTGCAAAGTTAATACTATTTTCGCTATTATCCCAAATTTTCCATAAAAAAATTATGGTATAATGGCATGATGACATTTATAAGAGTTGCATGATGAAGATTCTGTCTGCGGTCACTGCGGATGAAACGACAGACTACTGTCTGACAATTACAACTTATTTGATAAAGGAAAGACTGACCACCCTCACGGGCCGCCAGTCTTTGCTGATGAAACATTTCAATTACTCTTATTTTCAATTACTCTTTTTCGATTGCCCATTTTCCTCAAACAGGCATATATTTTCCAAGTCAGTCATCAGATGATGCCCTGACCCATCATGGCGTCAGCTACTTTAAGGAAGCCGGCGATATTGGCGCCCTTCATGTAGTTGATGTAGCCATCTTCCTGTGTGCCGTATTCCACACATGCAGAGTGGATCGAGCTCATCATCTCGTGCAGACGGTTGTCTACCTCGGCAGCACTCCACTGGAGGTGCTCGGCATCCTGACTCATCTCAAGACCTGATACGCCTACGCCACCCGCGTTGACAGCCTTGCCGGGGCAATATACAGTCTTGTTCTCGATGAATGCGTCGATAGCTTCAGGAGTACAGCCCATGTTGCTGACCTCAGCACAGAGCTGAACGCCATTTGCGATAAGCTGTTTTGCATCTTCTCCGCCAAGCTCGTTCTGAGTGGCACAAGGAAGCGCGATATCAACTTTCTGCTCCCAAGGCTTCTTGCCGGGGAAGAAAGTAGAACCCGGGAATTTCTCCGCATAAGGAGCGACAACGTCGTTGCCTGAAGCACGGAGCTCAAGCATATATTCGATTTTCTCTGCATCAAGACCGGCGGGATCAAGGATATATCCGTCAGGACCGGAAATGGTGATGACTTTGGCTCCAAGCTCTGTAGCTTTCTGAGCGGCACCCCATGCGACATTACCGAAGCCTGAGATTGCCACTGTCTTGCCCTCGAGTGTCTCGTTCCAGTTCTGCTTCAATACGTTCTGCACAAAGTAGATCGCACCGTAACCGGTAGCCTCAGGACGAAGACGGCTGCCGCCGAAGCTGAGACCCTTGCCAGTGAATGTGCCTGTATTTTCGCGGGCGAGCTTCTTGTACATACCATACATATAGCCAACCTCTCTGCCGCCTACGCCGATATCGCCGGCGGGCACGTCGCGATCGGGACCGAGGTTACGCCACAACTCAAGAATGAACGCCTGGCAGAAACGCATGATCTCCGCATCGCTCTTGCCGCGGGGGCTGAAGTCCGAACCGCCTTTGCCACCGCCCATAGGAAGGGTTGTGAGCGCATTCTTGAATGTCTGTTCAAATCCAAGGAATTTGAGAATTGACAGGTTGACTGACGCGTGGAAACGGATACCGCCCTTGTAGGGACCGATAGCGTTGTTGAATTGCACGCGATAGCCTATGTTATTCTGCACTTCCCCTTTATCGTCAACCCAGGTGACACGGAAAGTGAAGATACGGTCGGGTTCGACCATACGCTCGATGATTCGGGCTTTCTCAAACTCAGGGTGCTGGTTATATACTTCCTCCACTGAAAGGAGCACTTCTTTTACAGCCTGGAGATATTCTTTCTCACCGGGATGTTTCGCCTCAAGGGCAGCCATGATTTCAGAGATATTCATGCGCTTTTGAATTAGATTTATGGTTAGATTATAAGTTGACTTAGCAAAAAACAGTTTTTTCAACTCATCGCAATCATAGTGCAAGCAAGTTGCATCTAATGCTTTGGTTGCCCCCCCTGTTTTCGTTGCAAAAGTACAATGATATTTTTAAACCTCCAAAGATTTTTAAGAAAATTTTCCAAAAAATTCATCTACCCTCTTTTGCCGGCAGTATTTAGGGGCAATGAGTCCTTAAAACACTACTGGGACAACCCGTCAAAACGCAATCTTGATTCAGGAGACAACCATTTATACCCCATCCAATCGCACAAAAGAGGAGACCTGATTCATCAGGCCTCCCCTCGTGTGTTACTCCTTAATATAAATTGAGAATTTATCAAATATAAATTGAGAATTTATCAGTATCAGTTGTCTTCCTGAGTGAAGATCACGATACGGTTCCAGTCGTTCGTATTGTAGGGTTGAACATTTGAACCGTCATACTTCACTACCAGACGGTCTGATGATATTCCATACTTGTTGATGAGCTGATCTGCGACAGCGTCTGCCCTTCTCTTTGAAAGTCCCATGTTGTAGTCGCTTGTGCCGGTGTCTTTGTCAGCATAGCCTACGATCACAACTTTCTGGTCGGGATTTGCCTTGAGCCATTCTGCCATATTGTAGACATTCACCTCTTCGGTAGGCATGATCTCGTCTGAATTGATGGTGAATCTCACTGTTGTCATGAGAGGAGCGTTGACACAGTCTTTCTGGACAACCGGTTCGGGGCAAGGAAGCTGGCTTTCGAGAGCCGCGATAGCCTGTGCGGAAGCGAGATTCTCTGCACGGAGATTGTTAACCTCATTATTCAACTCAGCGATCTGTCCCATAGTTGCGCAATCGTTATATCCGCCCCATGTGCGACCGCCGATATTAAAGTTGAAACCACCGACAGCTGCCACATTCGCTTCGATAGGACGGCCATAGCTGCAGCCGTTCCAGTTGTCGCCATAGAATGACGCGCGTGCCTCGGCAAAGAAATCGACATATTTGCAAAGACGGAAACGGAACTGGATACCCGCGCTGACAGGAAGAGTCCAGCTTGTGTTCTTGATCTTGCCGCTGTGGGGACGTTCGATATTGGAAGCAACGGCGTCACCGAATCCCCAAGTATAGTCACCGCCCACACCTACGAACGGGATAACGCTTACCACACGGTCAGGATTTACACCGGCAATGCTATTGCACATATCCCACATGAATTCAAGATTCAAATTCACATGTTTTGCCTTTGACCATCCGCTCACTCCGGGTTTCAGCCCGTCCGGGTTATTCCAGTGCAACGAACCGGCAAAGCCGTTAAGGCGAAGTCCGACATAGGGAGAGAACCAATGACCGACACCTACGTTGTATGTCGCTGTCATATTCTGGCGGCGGACAGCATGACCGGGAGCCTTACCTCCGTTGATACCTCTTTCCACAAAAGGCTGATTAACTCCGGCTCCAAGCTGGATAAACCAGTTGTCGCGCCAGCTTTGGAAATAACGGTTGGTATTATCGCATGAATAATCAGTCACTGAAACTGCATCTTCTTCGACTACCACGTCTTGTGCGTTTGCTTTGGGAGCCATTACGAAACTCCCTGCGCAAAGTGCCATTAAATAGTAAAGATTCTTAGCTTTCATAATTAAACTTTTTTAGAGCTTTAGAATAGTTTGAAGTTTATCTAAATAACATTTACTGATTTTTTTGGTTCATTAAATTTGATGCAAATTATAAACCTCGTGATATAAGACTTTGCCTTACTAACCGTAAAACACGGAATATCTCCAAGATACCGATATCTTCATTTGCCAGACATTTGAAGTCACCTTAATTTTGAAGTCTGCTTCTTTTTGATTAATTTCGCACCTGATTGGCGTAACCGATCCAATGCCTGCCACGCCAATGCATCGGAATGAAAACAAGGAAAAGGTACACGATAATCATTGAAGACGAGTCGCGGCTGGAAAAGATTGTCCGGATAAGCGCCTCGCCGGGCAAATATATACTCGCCGCCACCGTGACTGGTATATGCCTTATGGGTGTCGGGGCTATCTTTGTCGGGTTTTCGCCGGTGAAAAACATTCTCCCCGGATACCTAAAAGATTCCGAACGCACAGCCAACGAGCTACAGCACATGCGCCTTGACTCACTGCAACAAATATATGAAACAAATGCATCATACATCAACAACATGATGGATGTGATAAACAAGGCTTCCTCTGACGGCAAAAGCGCCGTCGGGGAGGTGTCACAGATAGATGTGCCCCTCTCTCCCGATTCCATTCTCCCCACATCGCCGGAAGAACGTAAATTTCTTGCAATGATGAGGGAACAGGAAAAATATAATATCTCTGTCATCGCCCCCCTGGCTGCTGAAAGCCTCATGTTCTCGACAGTAAATGACGAAAGCGTCTTTGCTGAAAAAACAAAGGACTCAACTAAAGCCGAGATAATTCTTGGCAAGGGAGCTACTGTCGCCGCCATCGCCGACGGAAGAGTGATATCCGTATCCCAGTCTGTGAAAGAAGGGGGTGGATATGCAATTGTGATCCAGCACCAGAAAGGGTTCTTAAGCAGATGCAACAGACTTGGCACTATACTCATAGAACCCGGAGACCTGGTGACAGGAGGTCAGGTAATCGCCCTGACAGCCTCCGGCAATGCCCGTAGAAACGAGATTATCAGCATTGAGATGTGGCATAATGGCAACCGCCTCATACCATATGAATATTTAGGGGACAAGGATCTTTCCAAAAATATCCACCCCATTATCGACGAGGAGGTTGGGAGAGGCAGGTTCTAAAGTCTTTAGAAATATAATTTCAATAAAAGTGGACAATATAATCAAGAATATCGCAATTCTGGGAAGCACCGGAAGTATCGGCACCCAGACTCTCGACATTATAGAGGAATATCCTGACAAATTTCGTGCTACCGTGCTCACGGCAAAAGCCAATTGGCAACTTCTTGCGAAACAGGCACGGAAGTTTTTACCCAAAAGAATCGTTATAGCCGATCCGTCAGCTTACCGTTTTCTAAAGGAGGCGCTTTCGGATCTTGATGTGGAAGTCGCGTGCGGGCAGGAGGCTATCGCTGAGGCGGCGGCAATTCCGGAAGTTGACACTGTGGTGACTGCCATGGTGGGATACAGCGGACTTATACCTACCGTAGAAGCCATCAAGGCGGGAAAGACAATCGCGCTTGCCAACAAAGAGACCCTTGTGGTGGCGGGAGAGGTGATTTATGACATGCTGAAACACTCTTCTTCTGAAATCATACCTGTAGACAGTGAACATTCCGCGATATTCCAGTGTCTGGTCGGGGAAAAGACTTCTCAGGCAAGAAAAATACTACTTACCGCAAGCGGAGGACCCTTCAGGAAACTCACCGCAAGCCAACTCGAAAATGTGACGGTAGCCGACGCGCTCAACCATCCCAACTGGGACATGGGAGCCAAAGTTACAATCGACTCCGCTTCCATGATGAACAAGGGGTTTGAAATGATCGAGGCGCACTGGCTGTTCGGCTGTCCGGCGGAAAACATCGAGATCGTCGTGCATCCTCAGAGTATCGTGCATTCTATGGTGGAATTTAACGACGGATCAATAAAGGCACAGCTTGGCATTCCCGACATGCATCTCCCGATCAGATATGCCCTGGGCTATCCGGAAAGGCTTGCCACCGACAGACCCGGCCTGACTTTGGCACAATATGGCAACCTTACTTTTGAAGCGCCCGATTATCAAAAGTTCCCGCTTCTTTCTTATGCTTTTGACGCGATTAAAGCGGGCGGAACCATGCCTTGCATCCTCAACGCTGCCAATGAAAAAGGAGTAGCGGCATTCCTTGCCGGAAGAATCCGGTTTACAGATATGCCGCGACTTGTCAGACATGTCATGGACAATACACCGTCCATCAGCAATCCCACCCTTGAAGACCTGATAGCCACAAACTCCGACGCTCTCGCGAGATCTGACGAATGGCTGTCACGCAACTCATAAGGAACCGCCCCTTTGAAAAACATTATAAAAACTGACCGCCTTACACAAAATGGCGGCATATATTGCATATAAATGGATACATTTCTAATTAAAGCGACCCAGCTTATCATGGCGTTTGCCCTGCTGGTCATCATTCATGAATTCGGGCACTTCCTTTTCGCCAGGATTTTCGGTGTCAAGGTTGAAAAATTTTATATCTTTTTTGACCCATGGACTGAACTGTTCAAATGGAAGCCCAAGAAATATATCGGAGGTCTTGGCAAAAAAAAATCATTAGGCGATGACTGCTCCGACGACAAATCCAAAGAGGGTTCAAAAAAATCGTCTTTCTGGGGAGACACCGAATACGGGATAGGTTGGTTGCCACTCGGAGGCTACTGCAAGATAGCCGGCATGATTGACGAGTCAATGGATAAAGAGCAGATGAAACAGCCTCCTCAGGAATGGGAGTTCCGCACCAAACCAGCTTGGCAGCGCTTGCTTATCATGATTGCCGGTGTGCTTTTCAACTTCCTTCTCGCGATCGTGATATATGCAGGAATCGTATATGCCACCGGAGAAAGATATGTCCCGTTCAAGGAAGCTTCTATGGGTATGGCATATTCCGGGGAGGCTCATAAAATAGGATTCCGTGACGGCGACATACCGCTCTATGCCGACGGCGAGGAACTACCGGTGCCGGGAGAGGCGCGGTTGAAAATGATTCAGGCGGATGTCGTGACTGTTCTTAGAAACGGCACTGATACTGTAGATATCCGTATACCTGAAGATTTTATTTTCGCGATCGACAAGGAATCAAAGAGCGATACGGTAATGATCAACTTCATGACCTACCGTATCCCCGCCATGATTTCACAGGTAATTGCGGGAGAAGGAGCTGACAAAGCCGGACTGAAAACAGGCGACCGTATACTTGCGGTGGACAGTATTCCTACTCTGTCTCTTGATAAATTTCTCCCTGCTCTTGCCGGACACGAAAACGAAACCGTAACACTCAAGATTTTAAGAACCACAGAGAATGCTTCCGACACACTTTCAGTGCCGGTGACTTTGTCCGACGCATCAAAGATGGGAATAGGTCTCGAGATCGACCCTTCGGCATTTTACAAGACTGAAGAGAAAAGATATTCTCTGTTGCAATCCATACCAAGGGGAATCGAGATGGGCACTGACAAACTGACCTCTTACGCCCGCTCAATGAAGCTTGTATTCACTAAAGAAGGAGCAAAAAGCGTTGGCGGGTTCGGTTCGATCGGAGCCATCTTCCCTGAAAAGTGGGACTGGATAGCGTTCTGGAATATCGCGGCATTCCTGTCAGTCGCCCTTGCGTTCATGAACATACTCCCTATTCCTGCGCTTGACGGCGGTCACGTGCTTTTCCTGCTTTACGAGGTAATAACGGGAAGGAAACCGTCGGAGAAGTTTCTTGAGTATGCTCAGATGATAGGAATGGGACTGCTGATTCTCCTCCTTCTCTACGCAAACGGAATGGATATAATCCGATTATTCAAATAAACAATACTGACATCCCCAATATGAAATCAATAAAACTTAAACCCCGGAAAGAGGAATCGATCCTTCGCCATCATCCCTGGGTATTTTCCGGAGCCATAGCATCTCTCCCAGATGATCTGGAGGAAGGAAATCTTGTGCAGGTGGTATCATCCGACGGGAAGGTTCTCGGAACCGGGCATTATCAGATCGGCAGCATCGCGGTGCGTCTTCTCACGTTCGGAGACACTCCCGTTTCTGAAGATTTCTTCCGTCAACGCCTTGAATCGGCATGCAGGCTACGCAATACTTTAAACCTGATCAGACCTGACAACGATTGTTTCAGACTGGTACACGGCGAAGGTGATTTCCTTCCCGGTCTTGTCATTGACGTATATGGCGACACCGCGGTTGTACAGGCCCATTCCCCGGGAATGCATTTCGAGCGTATGAAGATCGCCGAAGCTTTGACTGAACTTCCTGACCTTCCTATAAGGAACGTGTATTATAAAAGCGAGACCACATTACCCTACAAGGCTCAGCTTGACCCTCAGAACGATTATCTGATCGGGAAATTCGATGGCAACATCGCAATGGAAAACGGACTGCGATTCAATATCGACTGGCTGAGAGGTCAGAAAACAGGCTTTTTTGTAGACCAGCGTGAAAACCGTTCGCTTCTCGAAAAATATGCCAAAGGTAGGAAAGTGCTCAACATGTTCTGTTATACCGGAGGCTTCTCTGTCTATGCCATGCGGGGAGGGGCGTTGCAGGTTGATTCCGTGGATTCTTCTGCAAAGGCGGCTGCTTTGACCGATGCCAATATCGAACTTAACTTCCCAGGAGATCCCCGTCATAAGACCCATGCCGAAGACGCTTTCAAATATCTCGCCGACATGGACAAAGATTCCTATGACCTCATAATTCTTGACCCACCCGCGTTCGCGAAACATAGGTCGGCGCTCAAAAACGGACTGATCGGGTATCGTAAACTTAACGCCAAGGCATTTGAGAAAATAAAATCCGGTGGTATAATTTTCACTTTCTCATGCTCGCAGGTTGTTACCCGCGAGATGTTCCGGCTTGCGGTGTTTACCGCCGCCGCGCAGTCAGGCAGGAAAGTACGCATACTGCACCAGCTGACGCAACCCGCCGACCACCCCGTAGACATATCTCATCCGGAAGGAGAATATCTCAAGGGACTCGTACTTTATGTAGAATAAGATTTGGATCAACAGTTTCATGAATTTTCTATTTTGCGTATATCAGTAAAATTGGACAGTTCAGACAACATCATAACCTGACAAAATAATGAACAAGACATTATCATCATTAATTCTCGCTTCTATGCTTCCACTACATGCCGGAGCGGTGGTCGACAAAAACTTTGACTACCACGTAGACCGTTTCGCCGATATCGAAGTGCTCCGTTATGAGGTGCCGGAATTTGACCGGCTTTCTCTCGATCAGAAGAAAATGGTATATTATCTGTCGCAGGCGGCTCAATATGGCAGAGACATACTGTGGGATCAGAACGGGAAATATAACCTGCAGATACGCAAGCTTCTTGAGAATATCTACACCAATTATAAAGGTGACAGGAATTCCGAAGACTTCAAGGCGTTTGAAAAGTATCTGAAACAGGTATGGTTCGGCAACGGTATTCACCACCACTACTCTACCGATAAGTTCTCGCCCGATTTCTCTGTGGAATTTTTCACGGATCAGGTCAATGCGCTTCCTGAAAATCTTCTTCCCCTCAATCCGGGAGAAACCCGCCGGCAACTCCTCGCCACTCTTACTCCGGTGATCTTCGACCCCACTGTAATGCCCAAGAGGGTCAATCAGGACGGTTCGATTGATGTTGTCGCCAATTCCGCATCCAATCTGTATGGCGACGGAGTGACTCAGGCGGAGGTGGAAGCATATTACGCATCCATCAAGGATCCTGACGACAAGGAGCCGATCTCTTACGGTCTCAATGCACGTGTGGTCAAAGAAAACGGCAAGATCAAAGAACAGCACTACCACCTCAACGGACTTTACGGTCCGGCGATAGCAAAAATCATATATTGGCTCGACATGGCAAAAGGGGTGGCTGAAAGTCCGGAACAAAAGGCATATATCACAAAGCTGATTGATTATTATATCACCGGCAACCTTCGCGATTTCGACGAGTATTCTATCCTTTGGGCTGAAGACACCGCCTGTGACGTGGATTTTGTCAACGGTTTCATTGAAAGCTATGGCGACCCGCTCGGCATGACAGGATCCTGGGAGTCATACGTCAACTTTAAAAACAAGGAAGCGTCTTCCCGCACGGAAACAATTTCGGGCAATGCCCAATGGTTTGAAGACCATGCTCCCATTGATCCTAAATTCCGCAAACCTTCCGTAAAGGGTGTGTCGGCGAAAGTGATCAATGCCGCGATGCTTGGAGGTGACGCGTTTCCGTCTACAGCTATCGGCATCAATCTTCCGAACGCCGACTGGATCCGTGCCGCACACGGTTCAAAGTCTGTGACTATCGAGAATATCACCGAAGCATACGACATGGCATCGCACGGCAACGGCTTTAACGAGGAGTTCGTAATTGACGCCCCCACCCGTAAACTTCTGGAAGACTATCTCTACATCACTGATATGCTCCACACGGATCTTCATGAATGTCTCGGACACGCGTCCGGTCAGCTCATGCCGGGGGTTGACTCGGAAGCGCTCAAAGAAAACGGCTCGGCTCTCGAAGAAGCGCGTGCAGACCTTTTCGCCCTGTACTATCTGGCTGACCCGAAACTTATCGAGCTTGGCATACTTGACAATCCGGATGCCTATAAGGCGGAATACTATAAATTCATGCTCAACGGGCTTATGACCCAGCTCAACCGCATAGAGCCCGGCAAGGACGTGGAAGAGGCACACATGCGCAACCGCCAGCTTATAGCCGCATGGGCGCTCGATCATGGAAAAAAAGGGAAAGTCGTGGAACTCGTTAAGAAAAACGGCAAGACGTACGTAAAAATCAACGACTACCGCAAGCTTCGCGAGCTGTTCGGTCAGCTACTTGGAGAAATTCAGCGCATAAAGAGCGAAGGCGATTATAAGGCAGGATCCGACCTTATCAACAAATACGCGGTGAAGGTTGACCAGAAACTCCACAAAGAGGTTCTCGACCGTTTCTCCAAGCTTAACATTCCCCCATATCGAGGATTCATAAATCCGGTTTACGAACCGGTCTATGATGACAAAGGAAACATCACCGACGTAAAACTCAAATACAGCGAAGACTTCAAAGACCAGATGCTCCGTCTGAGTCAAGACTACACCACACTTGGGTTCTAAACTGATCTCCCGATAAAAATCGAAAGCGGAAAGATTTTCGAGTCTTTCCGCTTTCGATTTTTATTATTGTCTATCCTGTTTGATTCAGTCGACAAACTGTATTTTAGAATTGTCGCGCGGTTTCGCTTCGGGAGACTCCGCAGGATAACCAAACCCTATGGCATAGAGAACAGTGTAACCTTCCGAAATATTCAGTTTAGCAAGATAATCTGCTGCAACCTCCGAATTCAAGAATCTTACCGGACCACCGAGACAACAGGACCCGATACCCATTGACCATGCCGCAAGAATCATATTCTCACCCAACAGTCCGCAATTTATACCTGAATAACTGCCTTCCGGAGCGGCGATGAAAGCGACAGTCGGAGCATTACGGAACATGTTTTTGAACTTGGGATCTTCAGCGGCTTTGGGATTTTCTTTCACATACAGTTCCGTGACACCTTTGATAAATCCGGGATCATCGACAATCTTGATTTCCCAGTCCTGCTTGTTCATTCCGTTAGGCGCATTGATACCGCATTCAGCAATAAGTTGCATTGTGTCGCGAGGGATGGCGCGTTGTTCATAGTCGCGCACACTTCTACGGCTCATGATTGTCTCTATGACTACATTCTTGCCATTGTCTTCACTTTCCGGTTTCACCTCGTTGCCGCTTTGGGCACAAGAGCCAAGCATCACGGCGGCGAAAGCCGACAGCCCTAAAATCTTCTTGAAATTCATCATATATATGGTTTTAAAGATGTATTACCATTAACTTACTAATACAAAATTAATAAATCTTGGGGCTATATCAAAATAGGCGCAGCCTATTGATCCTGTTAAATCAAGATAAATCTTGATTTAACAGGATCTGAACAAAAAAGGAAAGCCGATCGGCTTTCCTTTTTTGTTCAAACTAATTTTCAATCTAATCCTGAAATCAATATTCTTTCCAGGGTGTGATCGCGATGTCGTCGACATCCTTGTTGATAAACGCTTTCACATAGGCGCTTGCGAGACGCGCGTTGGTCAACAACGGGATGTTGTGGTCTATCGCCCAACGGCGGATACGGTAGCCGTTGGTCAGCTCGCGTTTGGTGTGGTTCTTCGGTATGTTGATCACAAGATCCACCTTATGGCTTGAAATGAGGTCAAGCACATTCTCTCCCTCCTCATCCGGCCAGCACACTGTCTTAGCCTCCACTCCATTCTGATTGAGGAATGTGGCGGTACCGGCAGTAGCGTAAATCTTATAACCGTTCTCAGCAAGAAGACGGCATGCCTCAAGCATATCCACCTTGCCTCTTACATCACCTGAACTTACAAGGACCGCATTCTTCGGCACATGATGTCCCACGGAGATCATCGCGTTGAGAAGAGCCTCGTCAAAATCTTTGCCAAGACATCCTACCTCTCCTGTAGACGACATGTCTACGCCAAGAACCGGATCTGCCTTGTGCAGACGGGCAAACGAGAACTGAGAAGCCTTGACTCCGATATAGTCTATATCAAATGTGGAAGTATCTACCTTGCTTACCTTCTCGCCGAGCATGATGCGTGTGGCGGTCTCTATGAAATTTTTCTTGAGAACCTTGCTGACAAACGGGAATGAACGTGAAGCCCTGAGGTTACATTCAATCACCTTGACATAGTTGTCTCTCGCGAGGAACTGGATATTGAACGGACCTGAGATATTGAGTTCCTTGGCAATCTGGGCGCTGATGCGTTTGATACGACGTGCCGTCGCCATATATATCTTCTGAGCCGGGAACACGAGAGTGGCGTCACCTGAGTGAACACCGGCAAACTCAATATGTTCGGAGATGGCATACTCCACAATCTCTCCGTTTCTTGCCACGGCGTCAAACTCAATCTCCTTAGCATTCTGCATGAACTCTGAAACCACGACAGGATATTCTTTCGATACCTTTGCAGCCTCGCTGAGGAAACGATGCATCTGATCATAATCGTAACAAACGTTCATCGCGGCACCTGAAAGCACATAACTCGGACGGATCAATACCGGGAACCCTACCTCTTTGACGAATGAGTCAATGTCCTCTGTTGTCGTCAACTCCTTCCATCTAGGCTGGTCGATACCGAGCTGGTCAAGCATCGCAGAGAATTTATGACGGTTCTCGGCTCGGTCGATAGAAACAGGGGATGTGCCGAGAATAGGAACATGCCTGCGATACAGTTTCATCGCAAGATTATTAGGTATCTGGCCGCCGACGCTTACGATCACACCGCGCGGTGTTTCCAGATCAAGGATATCCATAACCCTCTCGAAGCTGAGCTCGTCGAAATAGAGACGGTCGCACATGTCATAGTCAGTAGAGACAGTCTCCGGATTATAGTTGATCATGATCGCCTTATAGCCAAGTTTGCGGCATGTGGTGGCGGCATTTACCGAACACCAGTCGAACTCTACAGAGCTGCCGATGCGATAAGCTCCCGAACCGAGCACAACAATATTGTTGCCGGCATTCATATCATAAGGTATGGAATTTTCATCCGCACCGTAAGTGACATACAGATAGTTGGTAAGATCAGGATACTCTGACGCCACTGTATTTATCCGGCGCACGCAGGGCACCACATCGAGACTTTTACGATGTTTTCGCACCTTAAGGACTTCCTGCTCCATATTGCCTGTCGGCTCCTCAACGAACCGCGCGATCTGGAAATCTGAAAATCCGAGACGTTTCGCCTCTTTGAGCACATCTTTGGGAAGATCTTCAACAGCGTCGTATGATGACAACACCTTTTTATATTTCACAATATTGTCAAGACGCTCCAGGAACCACTTGTCGATTTTTGTAAGCTCCTCGATCCTGTCTATGCTATAACCTTCTTCAAGCGCCTGGGCTATAGCGAATATACGAAGATCAGTAGGATGAGAGAGCACCTTGTCAAGATCATCAAACTTTATGTCGTTGTTGCCGACAAACCCATGCATACCCTGACCGATCATGCGCAATCCTTTCTGGATGATTTCCTCGAAGCTCTTGCCTATGGACATGATCTCGCCGACCGACTTCATTGAAGAACCGATCTCGCGGTCAACACCTACGAATTTTGAGAGATCCCAACGCGGAATCTTGACTATCATATAGTCTACGGAAGGAGCCACATAAGCTGAATTGGGAGTACCCATCTCGCCGATCTGGTCAAGAGTATATCCCAAAGCAAGCTTCGCAGCCACAAACGCGAGAGGATAGCCAGATGCTTTTGAAGCAAGCGCTGAAGAACGGCTTAGACGTGCATTGATCTCTATGATACGGTAATCGTTTGTCTCTGCATTGAACGCATACTGGATGTTGCATTCACCCACAATGCCGATGTGACGCACCACCTTTGTAGCGATGTCTTCGAGCATCTTGATCTGCTCCTTGGATAGAGACACAATAGGAGCGACCACAATAGATTCTCCCGTGTGAATGCCCAACGGGTCGAAGTTTTCCATCGGTACAACAGTGAAACAATGGTCGTTGGCATCGCGTATAACCTCGAATTCTATCTCTTTCCATCCTTTGAGAGATTCCTCCACGAGAATCTGACGGGAATACGCAAGAGCGCTTTCGCAGTGTGTGCGGAATTCCTCATCGTTGGTGCAGATACCGCTCCCGAGACCGCCGAGAGCATAACCGGAACGTACCATTACCGGATAACCGATACGGTGTGCCACCTCTACGGCGTCATCGATTGTCTCCACAGCCTGCGACACAGGTGTCTTGACATCTATCTCATTAAGTTTCTTGACAAAAAGATCGCGGTCTTCCGTGATCATGATAGCCTCTACCGACGTGCCAAGCACCTTTACTCCGTATTTGTCAAGAGTGCCGTTAAGATACAACTCGGTACCGCAGTTGAGAGCAGTCTGTCCGCCGAAGGCAAGAAGTATGCCGTCAGGACGCTCTTTTTTAATCACCTCTTCTACAAAATGAGGAGTAACGGGCAGGAAATATACCTGATCCGCGACTCCCTCAGATGTCTGAATAGTAGCAATATTAGGATTAATGAGCACTGTAGAGATCCCTTCTTCACGCAACGCTTTCAACGCCTGGGATCCCGAATAGTCAAATTCGCCCGCCTGTCCTATTTTCAAGGCTCCGGAGCCGAGCAGCAAAACCTTCTTCATAACTTCTTTCGATGAATTGTATTACATTGCTTGCAAAATTACAATTTTTTCAGCTTATACACAACTGTCCGCACATTATTTGCTTCAAAATACGAATGAACAAACCGGGGCAGCATGTCTATGTCAGAAATCTTCAGGAGCATCAATCATAAACTCAACAATCTTTCAAAGACTAAGCCTTGACAGATTGCGGAGCACCTTCTTGCACCAAGCCGACTCCTCTGCATCATATTCGTTGCTGTAGTTCCTTACTTTGTCAAGCAGTTGCGGAGTAAGTTTATAGACATTCCATTTATCCGGCACCTCTTTCTTTTTAAGAAGCTTCTTGAGCTCATATTCCGCCTTATAACGATCTGCGACCATAACCTCAAACAGCACACACTTCTCGTCAACATCCGTTTTTCTACCGAAATTTAGTTTATAGCAGTCTTTGTGCTTGTAGACCTTTATTGAGCCTTTCGCACTCTCTTCCACGAATCTCGCCTTAGCTTCTTTGATCTGTTCAATAAAACGGTCTACGCTGGCCTCCGTTATGTCTTCCCCGCCGCCGAATCTGGAATACAGCAGTTTGAAGCACTTGAGGGTGGCTTCTGTATCGGCGCTTGCAGAATGGGCGGTATCCTCTCCGAAATCAAAGCCCAAAGCATTGGCACACGCAATCAACGACGGCACCGAAAACGGACTCATCCCTTGGGGACTCCCCTCAAGATACCAGAACATATCCTTTACATCAATCACCCGTTTATCTTCAAGTCCGGACAAACCCGAGCGTGAAAGCACCCTCAGGTCATTGTCTACAGCAAACCCTGTCAATACAAAAGCCCCGTCCACCAATTTCTGAACCACATTTCTCACCTCCCGGAAAGGCGCTTTCCCGGAGACCATTTCCGGGGTGATATGATGGATATCGGTTCGCCAGTTCCGGATCCTCTCAGGCCGATAGTATTCGTGATATATCTCTCCTCCCGAAAGGTCGAATATCGACAATTCAAGAAGTTCTTCATTATCCGCAAACTCTGCGTCCAGACATATTATTTGCATAGGGTGTTAGTTTTTTTAATTCTTGTTGATCTTGGTTTATTTTAATACCCGCCACCGCGACAGTCGTACGATAACACATATCTAATCCTAAACATGTATCCTTGGTATTTCCCAAAGTAAACCCTCAGGCTTCAGGTTGCAAAATTAATAATATTTCAATATCCCCGCAATTTTCAAGATAACAATGTCTCATTGTCGGTAACTTCTCTATGTCTGCAATCTTTAAACAGGCTCAATGTGGCAACTCCGCGACCTTATTTTTCAAGAAGCTTTTTCATATTTCTGTCGTTTTTTCTAATTTTGCACGCATTCCGTGAGAAATGTTCTCCGGCTGATTATAATAATTCTGTATTCATGAATATCGACAACGAGATTAAAACGATAAAACACGACTTCATGGCTTTCCGCAACGGGATTGTGGCTGACACTCTGCGCAAAGCCGGCATGCCTTACAATATCATTTTCGGACTGCAGTTACCCCAGATTTCCGAAATATCCCGGACACGCCCGAAAGACCTCAGGCTTGCGGAAACACTGTGGAATGATTCCGGAGTAAGGGAATCACGATTGCTTGCCTGCTATCTCTTTCCGATCTCCGAAATAGATGAAGACAAGGCATTTGAACTCGCGACATCGGTACAGACCGCAGAAGAAGCCGACATTCTTTCTTTCCGCCTCCTTAAATATCTCCCGTTTGCTTCCGTTCTCGCCGACAGGCTTGACACCGGCGACAATACTCCGGCTTCCTATTGCGGTAAAGCTCTACGGAGAAATCTTGAATCACGTTAATACGAACCGGCTGCCGCCATACGGCATAAAGGGTAACCGCCCCTAAACCTTACACCGACATAATTGTTAGATAGGAGTAAACATATCTGCGGCAACTGATTCCTTGCCGTAATGAAAGATTTTACAATTTAATCTTATGTCAGACTCCTATCATAGTTCATACCCATACGTTGACCGAGATGTCAGCTGGATGTATTTTAACCATCGGATCCTTCAGGAAGCGATGCGTGAAAACGTACCCCCTCTCGAGCGGCTTTCGTTCCTCGGCATCTATTCAAACAATCTTGATGAATTTTTCCGGGTAAGGATGGCTACCATTTCCCGCATAGCCACTATGCACGGCAAGAATGTGGCGGATGAAAAAAAGCATGCCACAGATCTCTTCGGAAAGCTGTCGGATATCAACGACAAGCTTTCTGATGAATATGCCGATGCTGTAAAAGATGTGGAAGATGTACTTTCTCAGAACAATATAGAGATTGTAGACCCGGTCCAATTGACCGAGAACCAGCTTCATTATGTCAGATGTATATTCCGTGGGAAAATATCAGGTTTCATATCTCCGGTATGGATAAACAGGATGTCGGAATTTTCCCGTGAAGATGATGACCGCATTTACCTTGCCGTCGAGCTCACCGGACCGTCAAGAAAAACCGATTATGCAGTCATACGCCTTCCTGTGGATACTTGCGGACGCTTCATAAATCTCCCCTCTGATGACGGCAAGACTTATGTGATGTATCTTGACGACATTATCCGCCTCTCGCTGCCTCATATTTTCCCTGGAATGGGATATACAGGATTCAACGCGTATTCGTTCAAGTTCACCAAAGACGCTGAAATGGAGTTTGACAACGACCTCCATGTCGGTCCGCTTGAAAAAATAGCGAAAGCTGTAAAAAGCAGAAAGAAAGGTGCGACCCTGAGAGTCATATATGACCGAGATATGCCTCCACAGATGCTACATTCTCTGATAAAGAAACTCAAGCTTGACAAACTCGACACTATCAAGCCATCCGGACGCTACCACAACCATAAGGATTTCATGTCATTTCCCTCCGCCGGAAGGACTGATCTAAAATATCCGGAGTGGCGTCCTGTGGTAAAACCGGAGCTAAAACGCTCCGAGAGCCTACTTCAGACTGTTGCCGAAAAAGACAGGTTCGTGCATGTGCCCTACCACACTTTCGATTATGTCGTCAGGCTGTTGCAGGAAGCCGCCGTATCTAAAAAAGTAAAAAGTATTAAGATCACACTCTATCGCGTTGCGAAAAATTCAAAAATAATAGAGGCGCTTATTTCTGCCGCCCGTAATGGAAAAAAGGTGACAGCTGTGGTTGAACTTCTTGCCCGATTCGATGAATCGAGCAATATCCACTGGTCAAAGAAGATGCAGGACGCAGGAATAAATGTCGTATTTGGAGTGGAAGGGCTGAAGGTGCATTCCAAACTGATCCTTATCGGCACAAAAACCGGGAAAGATATCGCTGTGATAGGCACAGGGAATTTCCATGAAGGGAATGCAAAGGTATATACTGATTATTTTCTAATGACCGGGAATCCCGCCATTACAAAAGATGTGGCGGCTGTTTTCAATTTTATAAAACGCCCTTATCATCCCATAGCGTACAAACATCTCCTTGTGTCGCCGAATCATATGAGAGACAGATTCCTTAACCTTATCGACGCTGAGATCGAAAACGCAAAAAAAGGCCGCCGCGCGTTCATACATATAAAAATCAATCATATCACCGACGAGGAGATGGTCGAACGACTTTATGAGGCGTCAAAAGCCGGTGTGGAGATCCGCCTTTCTGTCAGAGGGAACTGTTCGATTGTGACCGGTGTAAAAGGGACGAGCGAAAATATCAAGGCATCCGGAATTATCGACCGCTATCTCGAACACGCCAGGCTCTTTCATTTCCATGCCAACGGACAGGACAAGGTATTTTTAGGGTCCGCCGACTGGATGCCCAGAAATCTTGACAACCGCGTGGAGGTGATAACGCCCGTGCTTGATCCGGAGATCAAGGCTGATGTCATAAATACAATTGAATCAGCTCTTGCCGACAATGTAAAAGCCCGTGTCGTTGACGGCACCGGGACTCTGACTATACAGGACACAGGATCCGACACACCATTCAGGTCGCAAGAGGAATTGTATTCCAGATATGTGAATATCAATAAAGCTGAAGTATCAGACTCTGTGGAACCTCAACCGTAAAATATTATCTGTCATGAAAGAGAAAACATATGCCGCCATCGACATAGGATCGAATGCCGTGCGTCTCCTTATAAAACGACTTGAACATGAGGAAGACGAGAAACTGAAAAAGCTTATGCTCCTGCGCGTTCCCCTGCGCCTCGGATTTGACGTGTTCACAAAAGGGAAAGTGTCGCAGAAAAAAGCTGAAAACCTCATACGTCTTATGAAAGCATACCGCCAGCTTATCAAGATATATGATGTGGACGAGTTGCGCGCATGTGCCACTTCCGCCATGAGGGATGCTGAAAACGGCAAGGATCTTATCAAAGAAATTGAAGACAAGACCGGAATCGAGATAGAGATAATAGCCGGTGAAGAGGAAGCAAGAATAGTATACAATAACCATATAGAATATACAGGCACGCCGGAAGGCAATTATCTTTATGTGGATGTGGGAGGCGGCAGCACGGAAATAAACCTGCTTGCGGATAAGAAATTGCAGGAATCCCTTTCTTTCAATATCGGCACCGTGCGCATTCTTGCCGGCAAAGTCAAAAACGAGGAGTGGACACGCCTGAACGAGGAGCTGACAAAAATATCAAAACGTTATAATGACATCGTGATAATCGGATCCGGTGGCAACATCAACAAACTATATAAACTTTCGAAAAGCAAGAATGAGGAAGACAATTCATTCACTGTAGAGGAATTGTCGCGGATATACCATCTGCTGAAACCTTTGAGCGTGGATGAAAGGATGAAGAAGTATGATCTCAAACCGGACCGAGCCGACGTGATCATTCCCGCATCTGAGATTTTTCTGACTGTAGCTTCAGTCACAGATGCAAAAAAGATTGTCGTGCCTGTCATCGGTGTGGCAGACGGAATCATAGACGGACTGCTTGAATCTGACAG
>CAMWID010000054.1 GCA_947174235.1 uncultured Porphyromonadaceae bacterium
TGACTCGAAAATATTCTCTAAATCTTAACATAAGTCAAAAGTAAACATACTCTTAGAGGCATCAGGGATGCGTTGTCAAACACCAAAGGTGCGGTTGACGGATGTCCGGCAACCGACCCTTAGAGTATGTTTCAGTATGTAAAATTAGCTAAATTCACCCGGAAATCATTATTTTTGCAAAAAAATAAATAAAATATGAGTGAATTCGAGATATTAAAGAAAATGTTGATGGCAGACCGTTCAGTAAGAAGGTTTGACGCCTCCAAACCTATAGGGCGCGATGTTTTGGAGCAACTCGTGGATCTGACGCGTTATTGCGGTTCGGGAAGGAATCTACAGCCGTTGAAATATCGTCTTGTATATGACGCGGCAGAATGTGGGGAGGTTTTTCCTGCTTTGAAATGGGCGGGGTATCTCACAGACTGGGACGGTCCGCAAGAGAGCGAGCGACCGGTGGCATATATGGTCCAATGTCTTGATCTGCGTCTTACTGAAAATCTTCTTTGTGATGACGGCATTCAACTCCAGGCGATCACATTGGGCGCCTGTGCACTTGGAATCGCCGGTTGCATAATAAAATCTTTCAATGTGGCAAAATTGAGGGATGTGCTTGGTCTTGAAGATTGCTACAAGCCATTGTATGTGCTGGCTCTCGGCTGTCCCGCCGAAACGGTCGAGATAGAGACAATGTCTGGAGGTCTGGATGCTGACGTAAAATACTACCGTACCCCGGATGGAGTACATCACGTGCCGAAGCGTCCTCTGTCAGAATTGATAATACGTTAACAGACGCGTTCTTACGATCTGAAAGGACCGTCCATAGATATTCCGGGTTTTGAAGGAATATGTGATCTGCCATGGAAGACGGTATATGTCAAACCTTCTATAAGGATTGATTGTTATATTTACATCACTTTGATTTTTGATTGGATCAGAAATAAGTGATTAATATGTAATTATAAAATTAATCTTAATTATGGAAGAGAAAAAACATGAGTGCGATTTCGCGCTCCATCTCGGCTTCGGCATAGCAAAGGTTCTGCTCAAGGCCGCTGCGGTAGCTGCCGCGTTCTGTATTGTGAAGGAAGTGCACAAAGTGCATAAGGCAATCGAAAAGAACGAAAGCAAGAAATAAACGTGAAAGCCTGTCTGAAAAATCCGGACAGGCTTTTTTATGATTTTTCCATGCCCATAATCTCCTGCGCTCAAACCGGGCGATATGATAATTATCAAATATACTTACTTGTTATGCAGCGGTTATAGCATTGTGTAGAAGAGAAACAAATTCACCTACCTTGTGGAATTTACCCGGGAAAATACTGTCTTCATCAACATCGCAATAGCGATAGAGTGCCGAAAGTTCCGGTATATCCTTTAGATAGTCAAAATTCATCATAAGACATTAACTGTTGATGAGTTTGAACTTTTGGCGGGTCAACTCAATTTCCCGGCTCAGTTCTTCCTTTGTCGGCAAGATAAGGTTATACTTCGCTGAAAATACACCTATATCTTTTCGGTCGCCCAACGTATATTCAATTACAGTGTCATTCTTTTCAGCACAAAGGATGATACCGATAGTCGGATTATCGTCCGGCTGACAGACCTCGCGGTTATAGTAATTGACATACAGTTGCATCTGGCCTATATCGCTGTAATCTACTCGTTTCATTTTCAAGTCGATTATGACATAACTCCGGGTCAGGACGTTGTAAAACACCAAGTCGGGATAGAAATGCTGGCCGTCGATTGTGATTCGTTTCTGTCTACCCATAAAGGCATAGCCGCGACCCAATTCCAATAAAAACTCTTCAAGATGCGAAATTAACGCACTTTCAAGTTCGCTTTCCTGCCAAATTACATCCTCCTTGGCACCGACAAATTCGAGAATGAACGGGTCGTGTACAAGACTCAAAGGATCGAACTTCTCTGGCTTTGCCGGAAGGTTCTTTTTAATCAAACTCTCTATCTCTGAAGAATCGCGATGAGTGGACAGCAAACGCTCATAATATTGTGTGGCTATCTGTCTTTCAAGTTGACGGACACTCCATTTTCCGGCAGCGGCTTCTTCGGCATAGT
This sequence comes from uncultured Porphyromonadaceae bacterium, assembly GCA_947174235.1. Taxonomy (GTDB): domain Bacteria; phylum Bacteroidota; class Bacteroidia; order Bacteroidales; family Muribaculaceae; genus Lepagella. The sequence goes on from CAMWID010000054.1 coordinate 2,077, forward strand.
ACTCGCGAGCTTTAGAATTTGAAACCTTGATTAACTGTCTAATGTGTGACCAACTTAATTTGTGGCACACTGTGCCACAAATTGGGAAGCACAGATAAAACTGTCGCATACGGCGCAGATTGTCGGTTGTGAATCCCTTTCCAAACTCTTTTGTAAGACGAAGGGAAATGGACTTCAATAGTTCATCACCATAAGTGGCTCTCTCTTCGCCGCCTTGCGCCTCAATGATTAGTTTACCGACATGCCAATAAGCCTGTACCATTGCGGTGTTGACAGTCGTCAGTACTGCGGCTCGTGCTTTGAGAAGAACCTGTTTTATCTGACAATAAACATTATCTGATATTTCGGAGGATATATTTTGCTGATTCATAGTCGTCTTTGTGATTTGTGACTCACTGCGTCATATTTTCATTCATTAAACCAGTAGTCCATGCGACTTGCAAGTAAAGTCTCCAGGTCCTTTTCTTCTCAGCCAACACTACTTTAATCCTGTTATAGTCTCTTTGCATAGTTTGTATAGATGAACTTGACGCAAATATACAGAATTTTTCGGAACTGTCATAGCGAATCACCGAAATAATGATGGCAATGCGAGAGTTGCTGACAGACGGAAAATGCAACGGGTAGGTAGCGATTCAATCTCCTGATCTTTCCTAAAAAACGAATTTTCCGCCGACCGCATCTTTTGGATGAACGATGTCGATCTCTCCTGATTTTTCAATATATTATACTTTATTCCCTTTTTCTTGCCATAGTTTTGCTAATTCTTTATATCTTTGCGTTGTTCATGTGTCATGGCAAATGAGATCAATCCGAGGGATTGCATCGCTTTTGACAGATGTATATGTGACATATTTTCAGACCAGTAATATATTAACAGAACTATCATGAAACATGTATTGACGGCAGGGGCTTTCCCCCTCGTTGCCTTAGTTTCACTATCAGGTTGTATCGACAATAATTATGACTTGTCGGATATTGATACCACCTCGGAATTTAAGATCAAGGATCTTATAGTCCCTATAAATATCGATCCCATAACGATGGGAGACATATTTGATATAAAAGAGGGTGATAAAATTCAGGTTGTGACAATAAACGGTCAGACTTTTTATGCCATTAATGAAAAAGGTTCATTCCGCTCTGACCCTGTAGAGATACCGCAGTTTTCGGCATCGGCGCCATACCTGACGCCTGTAACAATTCCTTTTTCTACGGGAAGAGTGTCGATGGGGGCAGGAGACGCTATTTCTATTCCTTTACCGGGAGAGGTAAGGAAGACCCTTTCTTATAAAGTGGGCAATGTTCATGAGGCTATCCAAAGACTTAATGAGATTTTTATTGACAGAGCCACCTTTGTCATCCGGTTTGCTGTGGCTGATGTGCCGTCAGGCGTCTCGTTGTCGCTTGATAATGTCGCGTTGACAATCCCGAAAGGTCTTGACATCGACGGGGCGAGTCCGGCAGGGAATTATTCATATTATGACGGGCGATATTCTGTCAGTCATCTGCCGCTGGTAGATGGTGTCGGAGAAATATCTGTATCCGTGTCAAAAATCAATCTGGAGGCAAACGGTTGTTACATCAACAACGGTTCGTTCAATCTTACCTCCGGTTTCAATATCGAAAAGGGAGATCTTGTGGTATCGGCAGACACGGAGGTGACAGCTTTGCCGACGGAAATAGCGGTCAATGTCAATTATTCAATTCCGGAGATCAATGTCAAGGCTGTGTCGGGTACAATCGAATACACATTTGACGGAAGCGGTCTCGGGATAGCCCCGATAGATCTGACGGATATCCCTGATTTCCTTGCGGGAGATGATACTGACCTTATTCTTGCGAGTCCGCAGATATATTTGAGCGTCAACAATCCAATGGCCAATTTTGGATGGGATTATGTCTCCGGATTCGATCTGACAGCAGTAAGGGGGAATGGCTCTTCAAAAGTATATTCTCCTGATTCGGGAAAGATCGGTGTCGGTCATTCAAAACCCCTCGGCGCTCGCTATGAATACCGTCTTTCTCCCGATTTGCGTGCGGATCAGATATATCTGCCGGAAGGGTACTCGAATCCTGAACATGAGTTGTTCTCCACTTTGGGAGAAGTGCTCAGCGGGGATGGTCTTCCTGAGAGGATAGAGGTAGATCTTGTCAATCCGCATATTCTCAAGCAGACAGTTACCAAATTCCTTCTCGGTACACAGTTCCCTTCACTTGAAGGCGACTGGGAATTTATAGCTCCACTCGCATTCACTGCCAATGATGGGGTAGAATCGAAAATCGTGTATACGCATACTGCCTCAGGATGGGGTGGTGAAGATCTCGACGCCTTGACAATAAAGATCCTTGAGGTGTCGATGACGGTCGATAATAATCTGCCTCTCGATGCCAATCTCACAGGCTATCCCATAGATGTAAACGGAAACCAGATAGGCAATGTCACAATAGAGGGAGCGGTCATACCTGCGAATGCGAAAGACCACGATGTCACCCTTTATATCACCGGAGAGATACAGCATTTTGACGGGATCACATTCTCAGCTTTGGTACGTCCTTCGTCCGATAATCCTCTCGCACCGTCCCAGACCCTGACGCTCAACAATATCAGGGCAAAGGTAAGCGGGAATTATACAAAAGAACTCTAACCCGGCGAAACGCCTTTAATTGACAATCTATGAAATCTTCAATAAAGAAATTTATTTTGTGCGCCGGGGTTCTCTCTTGCGCCGCCGCAGTGTCGGCACAGACCACATATTCCGGATATTTTCTGGATAATTATGACTATCGTTTTCAGATGAATCCGGCATTCGGCAATGAAAAAGGTTTTGTGTCATTCCCCGCATTGGGCAATCTGAATGTCAACATTCATGGAAATCTGCATCTCAGCGATGTTGTGTATAACCTTGACGGCAGAACCGTACTCTTCACAAATCCCGGGCTCAGCGATAGGGAAGTGATGGGTAAGTTCGGCAATAAGAACCGTCTCGGAACGAATGAAAAGATAGATATCCTTACAGTAGGCTTTAAAGGTTTCGGGGGATATAATACAGTATCCGTCAGCGCTGTTTCCAATGTTGATGTGTCTGTGCCGGGCTCATTCTTCTCATTGGCGAAGGAGGGTGTGACCAACAGCACGTATGAGATAGAAAACATGTTTGGGAATGCCAGTGCCTACGCGCAGATAGCGCTAAATCATTCGCATGATATCAAAGCTGTTCCGGGACTTCGTGTGGGAGGTGCTCTGAAAGTGCTGGTAGGAGCAGGAAATTTCGATTTCAGATTCAATGACGCCAAGCTTATTCTTGGAGAGAATGAATGGATCGCGCGCACCAATGCAGAGATATATGCATCTGTAGGCGGGTTCAAGTACAAGACTGAGCTTAGTAAAGAGACAGGAAAGTATTATGTCACAGGTGGAGAAATAGATGATTTCAAACCTACCGGCTTCGGACTTGGCATTGATCTCGGCGCGGAATACAAATGGAACGATTTCAAGTTTTCTGCGGCAGTCCTTGATCTTGGTTTTATGAACTGGGGCAGGACCCAGAAGGCGTCTACAGGAGGTACTCAGGAATTCACCACAGATGCTTTCCATTTCAGTGCGGATAACAATGCCGACAATTCCTTCGACAACGAGTGGAACCGTCTCACGGATGATATCGCCCGTCTATATCAGCTCACAGATATAGAAGACTTGTCTTCCCACACGAGAGCTTTGGCGGCGACTTTGAATTTTGGTGCAGAATATGAGTTGCCTTCATACCGGAAGCTTCATTTCGGACTTCTTAATTCCACAAAGATAAATGGGAAATATACATGGACACAGTTTCGCCTGTCTGCCAATGTGCGTCCGGTAAATTGTTTTTCAGCAGATGTAAACCTTGTGGCGGGGACGTATGGAATCGGGTTCGGATGGCTTCTTAATTTCCATACCACGGGTTTCAATCTCTTCATGGGAATGGATCAGACAATTGGTAAGCTTGCAAAACAGGGAGTACCTCTGAATTCTAATGCAGCCTTAAACATTGGTATCAATTTCCCGTTTTAAGGGGCGGTTACCGCAAATTTTGCGGCTTAACGAAAAGACCCCCGCAGGGGGATAAAAATTCAGCGCGGCTGTTACAGCCGCGCTGAATTTTAATTTTGTCACTTTTTTATGGATTTGGTAGAGTCATGGCGTACAATCATTTTCTGTGATTTTACTGAATCGGCATTATTCACTGCCGAGTGTTTTTTATGATGTGCCGCCATGGTTTTGATATGATCAAGCCAGTAGTCCGGTTTTGCCTTGTATCTGTGGGATGTCCCTTTGCGGTCAATCTCGATTTCCGGTTCCTCTTCATCCGATACCATGTCTGGACTGTATTCCGCAGTAGTGCCGTCATCGTCAGAAAATCTGAAAAACCGGTTTCCCATAGATCCTTCAAGATCCAGAGTGCCATATAACACTATTGATGGTTGACCTGAAAGGCTTTCTTCAGAGCTATAACCTGCAAGACGGTAAATCGGTGGATTGGTGGCGTCTTGAGTGTCAATACGGAATATCTCTCCGGATTCAGTATCTTTGACACAAGCCACCGGAGTCCATCCAGCCTGCAACGACGGGTCGAGAGTGGCAATCTCCACGTTCTGCAGTGAGTCAAGCATTATATGTTCTCTTTCTGAGACATAAGTCACTTCATATATCTTACCGGAATCAATCCAGAAATATGATCCGTCACCAAGAGTCCAGCCTCTCCATCCAATTTGTTGCCATGCAGAATCCGGAGCCTCCTCGACTGCTTTCCTTATTGTGTCGTCTACAAGAGTAGGATAGTATTTAACCATCTCGGCAGAATCTTCTACGTTTTTGAGCGGATAAGGGCGCTCGACAGGATAAGACACTACCGAAGCAAACTCGGAGGGGGAATCATTGAGGATGGCGATAGCGACAGGCTTAACCTCCTCCGGTAGATTCCCGCAAGTGTTTTTCTTGTCGTTCGAGCACCCCGGAAGTATTGCTCCGCAGATGAAGGCTACCGATGCGGCGGGAATTATATATGAGATGAATTTCATTGTTTCTTTCGTTTATAGTTGCTCAACGTATAAATAACAATTTTCGCATGGCTATTCCAAAATAAAAATTATTTATCAAGGAATGAAAAGAGTCTCGAACTCTTCTTTTCTGCGTTTGCTCAATTGGGAAAGAACCTTGCCTCGTGCCCTGTTATAAGAGAGGTACGAACTTTTGATGTTACGGTTCCCTTTCGAAAGTTTCTTATAGACAGAAGATTTGGCAACCACACCAATACCGCAATTGTATGCAAGCGCACTCAGAAGCAGGCTGTCTTTTCCGAAACTTCTGTATTTTGCGCATAATTTTCTCAAATCCTCCCTTAAAAGTTTATCAGCCTGGGCTTCTGTAAGGTTGGCACCGCTTTTATATTTATCGCCTGCCACTACTTTGTGTCCGTATCCTATAAGGGAACCTTTGTTTTTGTGGAGTCCCTCATACTTTTTGATAACGGCCACCGCCTTTTCAAATTCAGGACTAAAACTGTTTTGGGCTGTTTTGACAGCTGCACCTAAAACTCCCGGACTGCCGCTTATCACAAGAAATAGCGCTACAGCCACTCCCCAGAAAAGCTGGCGCAAGGAGCTGCGGGTGCTGTTAAATTTACGTGTAATCATAATTGGTCATTAATGTCAGACAACATGGTCTGAGAGTGTGACGACTTCCCGACACACTCAATTCCACGACTGATTTTCAGCCATTTTTTATATTAAACAAATAAAAAGGGTAAAAAGTATTGTCTGGAATCCCGTTTTTAGCAATGCTTAATAAATGTTTTGTTGAATTAATCATATTTGTCTTCATTCCAACTGTCTTATATAGTTTTTAAGAATTGAACCAAACATTCTAACAATTGTTGTATTTTTCAAAAGACAGCGAGTATATTCTGTCGGCTTGTAAGTTGTCTTGACAACATTATGAGCATCATTTCCTGCTTGCAAGACATACGCATTACGGATCTGTGTCTACGGACTGTTTTTACCATAAAAATCAACCTTATATACTATGGCAGACTATTTTATATCCATATTGAGAGATTATCCCCCGTTGGCATTGTTTCTTACGGTAGGGCTCGGCTTCCTTATCGGGAAGATTAAGATCGGGGGATTCACATTGGGAAGCGTTACCTCGGTGTTGCTCGTAGGGGTTCTGGTGGGCCAATTGGATATCCCGATGTCCGGTCCGCTCAAACAAGTATTTTTCATGCTGTTTCTTTTCTCGATAGGATATAGCGTAGGACCGGACTTTTTTAAATCGTTAAGAGGTTCCGGCGCTAAGCAGGCACTGTTTGCCGTAGTTATGAGCTCCATGTGTTTCGGAATAACATTGCTCCTTTCTTACACTTTTAATTATACCAAAGGGGAGACCGTGGGATTGTTTTCCGGGTCTCAGACTTGCTCGGCTCTTCTCGGGGTCGGGTCGGAAGCCATAACCAAGCTCGGTCTTCCGAAGGATGTGTTGGAAAGGGAAACCAATATCATACCGGTATGTTATGCTGTGACATATATATTCGGTACGTTGGGAACTGTCGTGATCCTCGGTAATTTCGGACCCAAATTGCTGGGAGGGCTTGAAAAAGTCAGACAAGAGACATCTCTGCTTGAAAAACAGCTCAACAATACCGGACGGAACAGTGACCCCGCTTATATCAACGCCATGCATCATGTGGCATACAGATCCTATCTGATATCATCTGATTATTTCGACAATCCACGTACCGTGCATGATGTGGAAAAGTATCTCGTGCAAAAAGGACTTCAGGTATATGTAGACAGGATGAGATCAAATGGCGATATAGTGGTTCCCAGACATAATGACCTTATATCAAAAGGGGATGAGATCGTCATATGCGGCAGGAGTGAATATATAGTACACGTTGAAAAACATATAGGGACAGAATTGTCGGATCCTTCGTTGCTTTCATATCCCCTTTCACGCGTTTCCGTAAGGGTGGTGCGTAAAAATTTTATGGATACACCACTTTCGCGTCTGAGAAAAAAAATATTCATGAGGGGAGTGGTCATAAGAGATGCTGTCAGGGATGGAAAAAACATAGAGATCACGGCTGATACCAGATTTGAAAAGGGAGATGTGCTCACTATCGTAGGCCGTCCGGTTCAGGTGAATCTTGCAGTTATACAGATCGGTCATGCCGACAGACCGTCAAATTCAAGTGACCTGATGTTTGTCGGGCTTGCCATATTTATAGGAGGTCTTTTCGGCGCGTTGAGTTTCTATATAGGGAGCATACCGATAAGCTTTGGAACCAGCGGAGGATCTCTGATAGCGGGGCTTGTGTTTGGCTGGCTCAGGTCAAAACGTCCTACATTCGGAAATATCCCACCCGGAGCGTTGTGGCTGATGAATAATCTCGGACTCAATGTGTTTATTGCCGTAGTGGGTATTGAGGCGGCTCCTTCTTTTGTATCGGGGATAAAGACTGTCGGTCCCATGTTGTTTGTGGCAGGGGCGATAGGAACCACCATTCCGCTCTTGTTCGGGTTATGGTTCGGTCATAAGGTGATGAAGTTCAATCCGGCAATCACATTGGGATGTTGTGCCGGCACTCGTACGTGTACTGCTTCATTGGGTGCGGTGCAGAACACTATAGGGAGCACCCTGCCTGCAATAGGATATACAGTGACATATGCCGTAAGTAATATACTTTTGGTGATATGGGGGCTTGTGACAGTATTGTTGGCATGAGATATTAACGCATATGCAAAAATTATCGGTGATTGTCATTGAAATAAAGTTTTTTTAGTAATTTTGAGGATATAAAAGGAAACGATTTCAATAATTTCCTTGTGCAACGAATCATAAATGACTAAAATGACAATCAAAACATTCATATTATCGGCAGCTATCATGCCGGCAATCATGATGCAAGGAGCGAACGGCAGATATGTCGGAGGTGACATATCGTTATTGCCTGAATATGAGGCGGCAGGTGCCATATATAAGGATTTCAATGGAGAACCTATTGCAGAACTTCTCCCATATTTAAGAGACAACGGCATGAACGCTATGCGCGTTCGTCTGTTTGTGAACCCGGAAGATTACAAAGGTGCAGACAAGGATCCCAACGCCTGTCAGGATCTTGATTATATAATCCCTTTGTGTAAAAGAATTAAAGAAGCCGGGTTCGCGCTGCTTCTTGATTTTCATTATTCCGATACGTGGGCGGATCCTGCGAAGCAGTGGACTCCCGATGCATGGAAAAATCTTGATGACGATGAGCTTTGCGGGCGAATATACGAATATACCAAGGAGACTCTCGGATCTCTTAAGAAAGAGGATATTGTGCCTGATTTCATACAGCCGGGAAATGAAATCAGTTTCGGGATGCTGTGGGGCGCTTATGGCTCGGACGAGAAAGATCTTAAAAAAACATTCATAAACAGTGATGCCAACTGGAAAAGACTTGGACTTTTGTTGGACAATGCAGTGAAAGCATGCAAGGAGGAGTGCCCGGATGCGAGGATAGTGATCCATACAGAGAGGGTAGGAGACATAGAAGTGCAAGATAATTTCTACAGACGGATGGACAGTCTCGGAGTCCATTATGATATAATCGGTTTGAGCTATTATCCTTATTTCCATGGCGACATACATACGCTTGACCGGTCGTTGTCTTCATTGGAGGTTGATTTCCCTGATAAAGACATAATGATAGTGGAGACAGGATATCCATATAAATGGGAAGTCCCGGGCACGACACAAGAAGTGGATTATCCATATAGTGAGGAAGGACAGGATGAGTTTGCCAAAGCTCTTGTCGCATGTCTTGAGTCACATCCCAATGTCACCGGTCTTTTCTGGTGGTGGCTTGAATACAATGCATACAATACAGATCTTTCCGGATGGTACAACGCTCCGTTATTCGACAGTACTACCGGGAAAATATGTCAGGCGTTTAAAACAATATGCAGCTTTTCCGGCGAGGACAGCGGTGTGGAAGATATCGGGCATGTCAAATATGATAATCCGGGTGTGTGGTATGACATCCGGGGGAATCGTGTGGCGTATCCTGAAAACGGGATATTTATCAAGGACGGAAAAAAATTTATTATCGGCAGGAGAGACGAATGAATTGCAGTGACGGTTGGCTTTTGCCTTAAATGCCACACTGAGATACTGTTTCATAAAACCAGCGGTGTCTTTTGTCACTAATTCCATAATATTTACCTGCAAAGAATATTTACATGAATAAATATACTTATATTTGCAATCTCAGGCATAGCCGGTGGAATCGCTGTACAACAGCGGTTGCTGTATGCGTGAATATTGAAGTCACATAAGTATAAACCATTATAACTCGACCTGATCATGCTAAGACCATTAAAAAACAAGCATTGTGTGATTGCTGCAGCCTTCGCTGCTTCATTCGTCCTGAATTCAGGATATGCAGAAGTGATTACACCGGATGCCGCCCTTGGACGGTATCTGACATCATTTCAAATCGGGACACGCTCCCGGACAACAGATTTCAGCCTTTCCTATACAGCGACTGATGAACGCGAAGGGATTCCTGCCTATTATGCTTTTTCAAAAGTAAATGAGGGAGGTTTTGTGGTATTGTCGGCAGATGACAGACTGCGTCCCGTGCTCGGATATACGGATTCCGGTAAATTTGATCCGGATCAGATCCCGTCAGATCTGAAATGGTTTCTGGAGGGTTATATAAGAGAAATTTCTTATGCGATACATTCAGGTCTGATAGATTCCTCATCTCCATCCGCCACAAGATCGGAGTCGTTAGCTCCGATATCTCCTATGGTAAAGACCAAGTGGGATCAGGGAAGGACAACTGCGGAGGGTGACGCATACAATAGCTTGTGTCCGAGAATCGGAAGCCGGAAGTGTTATGCCGGTTGCGTGCCGGTTTCAATGTCTCAGGTGATGAATTACCATAAATGGCCCCAGACGCATGGGAACGGTAGCTGGGAGTATATCTGGTCATATGACCAAAGCGGTACAAGCATGTCGCGCGTTCTTGACTTTGATTATGAGAATACCGTTTTTGATTGGGATAACATGCTTGACGAATATTCTCGCGACGGAGGTACAGAAGACCAGAATGCAGCGATCTCAAGATTGCTGTATGCATGTGGCGTATCGGTTGAAGCTTCATACAGCACTGATGCCACAGGAGCATACAGCGACATCGTGGCAGACGCGTTGCGTACATTTTTCGGTTATGATTCCATGGCGCATTATCTTAAACGTGATTTTTTTTCTACCGAACAGTGGGAAGAGATAATATACGATGAGCTTAAAGAAGGCAGGCCTGTGATATATGGTGGCTGCACAAAGGATGACGGCGGCCACTCTTTTGTGTGTGACGGATATGACGGCAACGGTCTTTTCCATATCAATTGGGGCTGGGGAGGAATGTCTGACGGATATTTTTCACTATCTGCTCTGAATCCTTATGAACAAGGTGCCGGTTCTTATGAGGGAGGTTACAATTATTATCAGGACATCACCGTGGGTATACAGCCGCCGACCGGTTCTGATCAGGAATATTCTTTGCTATATGTGCAGAGCGGATCGTTTGAGTTGACATCTATTTCAGATCAGACGGGGCGCATGACATTCAAACTGCCGGGATGGCTCATAAATGACAGCCTGTTCCCTCATGTCTACACACTGGGTGTTAAAATAATTGACGTTGACGGGGATGATGTCGGAATTATGGAATCAAGATCCGGTGCTCTCAATCTTGACGGATACGTCAGGGGGGGTATGTATATGGACTGGGGCAAGACCCAGTATAAGAGCAATTATTCTTTCACGACTTCTACTGAACTTTATAATGCGTTGCCGCAGGGAATCTATACCCTCATGCCGGTATATAAGACAGATATGATGGATTGGAGTCAGTTGTATACGGACTGTGAACCACACACTGTGTCCGTTACAGTCGGGGAGTCGGGCATTGCTGAAATCGAGAACAATAATATCGTTATTTCGGTTGAAGGAGCGGCAATAGCCATCAGGGGGCTACAGAAGGATGAAGCGATAGATGTATACAATCCTGCGGGCAGACTTGTCGCGTCCGCAAGATCTTGCGGGGATAATGTCATCATCCCTATCGGGGCAAAAGGAGTATATATAGTGAAATGCGGTGTGATAACCCGTAAAGTAATGATCAAATAAAAATTAAAAATCTAAAGACCGGGGTTAACCTCGGTCTTTGCATGTGTACAGATGATATTTGAAGACGCAATTTTAAGCAGAGCGCATCTGCTCCTTGGAGAGGATGCCATGACTCGGATAAAGGATGTAAAGGTGATAATTTTCGGAGTGGGAGGAGTAGGTTCATGGTGCGCCGAAAGTCTGGTGCGTTCCGGGGTACGCAATCTCACAATTGTGGACAGCGATAAGGTATGTGTAAGCAATATCAACCGTCAGCGCATGGCGACGGTTGACACAATCGGAGAAGTGAAGGTGATTGCATTGAAGAAAATACTTATGTCTGTCTTGCCTGATGCGAAAATCGATGTAAGGCAGGAAACATATTGTGAGGAAACCGCCGACTCATTCAGGCTTGAGGAATATGATTATATTATTGACGCGATCGATTCGTTGAAAGATAAAATGCTTTTAATTGAAAATGCCACACGTACCAAGGCGAGGTTCTATTCATCAATGGGGGCGGCGTTGAAACTTGATCCCACAAAGATAAGGGTATCGGAATTCCGGGATGTGAAGGGATGTCCTCTTGCAAGAGCGTTAAGGCAGAGATTCAAGAGGTTAAAAAGGTATCCTCACAGGAAATTTCAATGTGTCTACAGTGAGGAGTTGCTCGAAAACAAAGGTTTTTTTACGGAAGATTCCATAACCCGTACTTCATGTGCAGAAATGCCGCTCAACAGCGAACGGGATGCCACGAAAGCAAGAGTCAATGGTTCAATAATGCACATAACCGCCATGTTCGGTATGACACTTGCAGGACTCGTGATCAAGGACATATATGGCAGAACTTGATTGCGTGAGTTCTCATGCCAAGCTTAAAAATGAGGCAGTATCAAATGAATTGCACTCCAAAAGTTTTTTGTCCAACTTTTGGAGTGCAATTCAATTACTATATAGCCTCATTTTTTATTGTTCAGTATGGAAGCTTGTAAAAGATCCCCGTTCCTGTTCGGGGATACCGTGTTCTTTGGCTGCGGCTTTTATCGCTTTAATAAGAAACGCCATGTTTCTGCCAAGATTTCTCATTGTCTGCAATCCTTCCAGATCGTCTTTGACATCAGAGGAAGTGAAACCATGTACTTCGTTCCAATATGTGGAAGATACGATCGGCATTGAACTGATCGTAAAATACTTATTGATTTCATCAAATGCAGATGTAGAGCCCGCCCTGCGTGAGGAAACTACAGCGGCTCCGGTTTTCATGGTCTTTGTAAACACGCCGGCTGTACTGTAAAAAAGACGGTCAAGAAAGGCTAATAACTGTCCGTTGCATCCAGCATAATATACCGGACTTCCTATTACAATACCGTCCGCTTCAGCAAATTTAGGAGCGGTCTCATTGACGATGTCATTAAACACGCACCGTCCATATTTACGGCAATAGTTGCAACTGATGCAACCCCTGACGTCTTTGTTCCCGACGTTGACCCTTTCAATAGAGATGCCGTTTTCCTGAAGCGTTTTCTCCACTTCTTTAAGTGCCCTGTCAGTGCAGCCTCCGTCAATGTGGGGACTTCCGTTTATCACAAGAACTTTCATATGTATTAAATATTTTATCTGAACAACATCATATATATTCTTAACAGCTATCTGTTTTATAATATTGTAAAATACGTGGAGAGACAATCACATTATTCATAAACCTCACGGCATGGTCACCCTTACTTTGCCGATTCTGGCACCATTCATGCTTTCAATTTCAAGATTGATATTATTCCACACCAAAGATTCTCCAATGGAGGGAATATGTCGTACCTCTTCAAGAATCAATCCTCCGAGTGTGGAATATTGTGACGGTCTGTAGAGATCTTCCAATTCAAAATAATTAAGGAAATCATAGATAAGTATCTGGGCGTCCACTATCCATTCTTTGGCATTGCCGCTTTCAATTATGGCAGGTTCGGGAGTCTGTTGCGGTATTGCGCCTACAAGTCCGTCAAGAATATCGCTTGGAGTGATAACACCTGACATTTCTCCAAATTCATCACATACAATGGCAAAATGCACGTTTTTATCTTTCATTTTGTCAAGCGCATCATACACATTCATGGATTCAGGAAAATATTCAGGTTCCACAATAACCGAACTTAATGAAAAATCCGGAGATTCGAGGCTGAGAATCAATTGTTTCAATGAAACAATTCCACATACATTATTTCGTGAGGGATTGCAATATACCGGGTAAGAATTGTGAAGCTCGTCACCCAGCAACTGTCTGATTTCCTTAGCAGTCATTTCTATGTTCATTGACACGACATCAACCTTGGGAGTCATTATGGAAGAGACCCGCAGATCTCCCAGCACCAAGGCTCGCTCCATGATATCCTGCTCCACCTTTTTTACCTCGCCAGCATCCGCGCCGTCTTGGATCAGGGATTTGATCTCTTCTTCTGTCACGTTATTGTCTTGGCTTCTGACACCAAAAACTTTTACAAGCATGGAGGTGGATGCGGAAAGCAGCCATACTGCAGGCATTGCTATACGAGACAACAGATACATCGGTCCGGCAACAATTTTCGACACAGTGTTGGCTGATGCGAGTCCGATTCTTTTAGGTACAAGTTCTCCTACAACGATAGAAAGATATGTCACTGTCGCTACAATCAATATTTGTCCGATCGCAAAAGCTGTTTTAGGCCGGATACCCCAGGTGATTATTATCTGGCTGACATCTTGCGCAAGCGCGGCACCTGAATAAAGACCTGTCAGGATTCCGATCAAAGTTATCCCTATCTGTATTGTGGAAAGAAATCTGTCGGGATCCTCTGCAAGTTTCAATGCAGTGCGCGCCCCCCGGCTCCCCTGTCGGCTGTCAGAGACAAGGCGGGATTTCCTTGCCGAGATCAGGGCTATTTCAGACATGGAAAACAGTCCGTTCAACACTATCAAACAAATTATTATTATTATATCCTTCATAAGTAAGGTTTTGGTGGAATCTTGTCATGCCGATAACCGATGTCGCCAATAATCCGAGGTCAATACGGCAGAGTGTCGTATCGTTGGTAACCTACTTCTTTTTGATGGCGACAACTTTGGTATGCATCTTCTATATAAATGGTTTCAGCAATAAAAAGTTCTTCAAACGCGGTCTTAACTGTATGAATGTAAAGTTGCCGGGAAATTAGGTTAATTACCCCTATGTTTCCCGGCAACTTCAGTTATTGTCCCTTAAGTGATTCGTGATGAGAGAAGCTCCGGTAATAGGAGGGCTCGAGATTCAGTTTTCCGGATGCTCTCAACATTTTTCTTAAAGAAGTAATAAACTCCTGGCTTTCCTGCAAGACATTCAGATAGACATACGCCACTGTCATATTGCCGGCATCACCTTTCTGAAGAAGGTCATACACGCCTCTTGTAAGGTAAGTGAGTCTGTCCTTGATCAGGCTGCACCTCTTTCGGAGATCATCGATTGTCTCCGGCTTGCTGTCCTCAATCTGTTCGGCAGAATCCTTTAATATGGCGATAATCATATCACACATCTGGGAAAATGATTGGTGAAACTCTTTTGGCAGCGGACGGAAATTATTGTCGACATGTTCCTTGCATACCTCATTTATGCGACGGAGGCTATATGTCATTGACATCGCCATATTATTGCTTAGATGAAACCATGTGCTTTTCTCTATGGCTGTCGCAGGAGTCACTTTTCTCATGCACAGGGTCAGCTTCCTGCGTTGTGACTTGATCACTTCCTTTTCTGTAATTAAAGCTTTCTCAGATCTGGAAAGAAGTTTTGTGTTGTCATTGATAAATCCTGTAGTGACATCTTCAAAGCTTGCGGCAGCAAAATCGAGGAATAGCTTCTGTTTCTCATTTATGTAAATGATCAGCAATTTCCATACATCAGAAGGATTTTCAGTCGATAAAATGGTCTGGAACAGGCTGTCGCTTTCTTCCGCCTCCTTTTTCTTCCGGAACTGAATATTGCTTCTGATAAGCATGGCAAGGGCGATCACGCCTCCGGCTATCATTACAGGCACACCTCCCATATGCATAAGACATACCACCAGTCCGGCTCCGATAAACGCTACTGCCGCTGTGATGAACCATCCTCCGATTACGGAAATTACACCAGTGATACGGAATACGGCACTCTCTCTTCCCCATGCCCTGTCGGCGAGCGATGTTCCCATAGCCACCATGAAGGTGACAAATGTGGTTGAGAGCGGCAATTTCAATGATGTGCCTATAGCGATAAGGATACCTGCAAGCATAAGGTTGACAGATCCTCTCACCAGGTCGAATGCCGCGCCGTTTTCTTCTTGGGTAACGTTGCTGTCCATTCGTTGATTGATCCATGTCTTCACTTTTACAGGAGTATGCTCGCTTACCCAGCCATGTACGTTGATCGCCGCCCTTACCAGAGATCTCCCAAGTCTGGAGGAGCCGAACATTTCATCACCTTGAGATTGTGAACTCAAACCGACTGTGGTCTGGGTGACCTGACGAGCTTTCTTTGATGTTGCAAGTGACACAACCATTATCATTCCCGCTCCTAAAAGGAAGTAGAAGGGGGTGTTGGCAGGACCGTTGAGACTACCCATCATGAACCCATGCAGGTCGCCACCGCCTGAAGACATATAATCCTGATAAGATGCGAGTGAGGTGAGGGGCACGCCAATGAAGTTTACAAGGTCATTTCCTGCGAATGCCATCGCGAGTGAAAAAGTGCCGAGAAGCACTACTACTTTCAGTACATTGACTTTGAGCACATGGAGCAACTGCATCAATAAAGAGAATCCGACGAAAGACACACCAAGAATCAAGGCGGTGTTGTGATTGATCCACGACTTTAGATCCGGGGTCATGATTGTCATGTCTTTTATCCCTTTGAGAAGCATAAAATAGATAATGGCGGTACACGCCACCCCTCCGAACAATCCGACTTTCCATTTTAATTTACTTTTGTATTCAAAAGTAAAAAATATTCTTGAAAGGAACTGCACTATGGTGCCGAATACGAAAGCGATTGCAACAGAGAGAAATATACCCAAAATAACGGACAATGCTTTCTCGGTATTAAGCAAGTCTCCCATGCCAAGAGTGTTTTCCGGAGACGCTATCTTGAAAAGCGCCACTACGAAGGTCGCTCCCAATAGCTCGAATACCATGGAGACGGTTGTGGACGTTGGCATTCCAAGCGAATTGAAAACATCAAGCAGGATTATATCAGTCACCATGACTGCCATAAAAATGGCTACGATGTCATAAAAGGACAAGTTTTCCGGGCGGAATATGCCATGTCTTGCCACATCCATCATGCCGTTGCTCATCACGGCACCTATGAAAACACCTATGGCGGCAACAATAATTATTACCTTAAAGGATGCCGCCTTTGATCCTACCGCGGACGTCAGAAAGTTTACGGCATCGTTGCTTACTCCGACGGAAAGGTCAAAGACTGCAAGTAAAAATAGAAAAATTACTATACCGAGAAAAAGTATATCCATAATTATCAGATTTGAGTTATTTACCATGCAAAATTCTGATAATTATGTTACCTTAATATTGAAATTATGTTACGTTTTTGTTAACTTTTGGTTGTGCTGCGGGATTAATGTATGTGCCGGCAAGTTTGAAATCGAAGGAAAGCCCGTTGAGACTGTTTGCCTTGATATCGCCTCCGTGTATGGCGACGGCATTCCTGACGATAGAAAGTCCGAGACCTGTCCCGCCGGCGGCGCGCGACCTCCCTTTGTCTATTCTGTAGAATCTTTCGAATATGTGGGGCAGATGTTCGGACGGGATTCCACATCCGTTGTCACTGACTCTGAAATTTCCTTCCGAGTTGGCTTCTATTGTCAGTAAAGACGCCCCGCTGTAAGCGATTGCATTGTCTATCAGGTTTCTGAAAATTGATTCAAGCATTTGGCGGTTGCCGTAAATCATCAGATCCGGGATGTCACATTTGATAGTCATGTCTGTCTTCAATCTCTCTTCTTCCACAATATCCATTATAAGAGATGTCAGGTGAAGATCTGTCTTCCCGATCATTCCGCTTCCTTCGTCCATTCTCGTTATCGTGGCGATGTCTTTCAATAAAGAATTCAGACGTTGGGCGTTGGTTCTTATCCTATGGATATATTCAGCCTTTTTTGTTTCAGGAATTTCCGGATGATCCTCAATAAGGTCAAGACATACGAGAATGGATGCGACAGGAGTCTTCAGCTCATGATTGATATTGTTGGTAAGTTGCTTCTTAAGTCTGGTTTTATCCTCCTGAAGCCTCAATGCAGCGCGGTGTTGCTCGTCTCTCTGTGCATATAACCGTACTATGTGGCTCGCTATACTTCCAAGTTCATCATGGGGAAAATACTCTCCGCAATAGATCTTTTCTCCACGTTCGGCTTTTGCCGCGAAAGAATTTAGCCGCTGAATGCTCAGTGATATTTTGCGGGTTGCGAAAAATGCTATTATGCTCATCGCAAAGGTAAGAGCCGCCATGATCCAGATTAAGGATATATCCGCCCGGAGAAATTCAGACAATGTGTGGGAATAGGGCACGGCAGACCGGATGACGGTTCCGTTGTTTCCAAGGCGTGCGGAATAGAAATAGTTCAGGTCATCGCTTTCGGAAAATCTTTCGACGGCATATCCTTCCCCTTTTGTCCTCGCATTTATTATTTCAGGTCTGGAGTTATGATTGGATGACGGGAAAGGAGTATTGTCGTTATTGTCGTAAACGACATTCCCATCTCTGTCAATGAGCGTAATCCTCAGGTCTTTCACGGGAGCCTCTATCCTTGCGACCACCTCATCCGGTTTCTCTCCATTCCTGATGTCCTCAAGTATCCGCATGTTGTGCATCTGCAGTGTTGCGTCAAGCAGTTTCGCCTTGAAGACTTTCTCCCTTTGATATTGAAAAGTCATGAACGTCCCTGTCAATATCCAGCATATCGCGGTCACTGTCAAAAGCACCCGGATATGAAATGATAATTTAATCTTTCCAGCCATAACCGTAACCCGAACGGGAAATAAGATGCCCTCCATATGGGGCTATTTTGGTGCGTATCCTTGTTATATGGACATCGACAGACCTGTCGGTCACAATAACATTGTCAGGCCATATTATCCGGAGCAATTCTTCACGGGTGAATATTTTGCCCGGATTGTCAAGGAGAAGCGAGAGAATTTCAAACTCTTTGCGTGGCATTTTTACAAGCTTCCCATCCACAGTACATTCCAGCGATCTACGGTCGCATGCCACACCATTGTCTTTCCCTTGCCGGCGGGTTCTCCTTAAAACCGCCTCAATTCTGGCAATGACGTTTTTTATTGAAAAAGGCTTGGAGATATAGTCGTCCGCACCAAGATTCAATCCCGCGACCATGTCTTCTTCAGAATCTTTTGCGGTCAAAAAAATTATAGGAATCGAATCTGTGTCGGGGTTTTCTCTCAATTTTTCCGCCAGTCCGAATCCTCCGATACCATCCATCATGACATCAAGGAGGATAAGATCATAATTGCCGACACCTTTTTTTAATGCGTCTTCGGCGCTTGCGGCTGTGTCGACATCGAATCCGTCAAGGGCGAGGTATTCTTGCAGACCTTCCCGAAGGGTGTCTTCGTCATCAACGATAAGGATTTTTTTATTTTTACGCTCCATAATTACATAAAATATATAAGTGGCGTGAACCGCCACTTATATAACGTGAATCTCTCATAATAAGTCTCTGCATAAGATCCGATTGTTTTTAATGTTTCCCATATACATATTCTTACCCATCTTAATGATAATGCGTTACAATTCGTGGATATTCCTATAAAAATGTCAAGAAGGCATAATCCTTGTCTCCAGCTTGTAGGGAGAGACATTCATGAGAAAAACAAAATGTTGTCATGTCTCGTTTTATATATATGTTTGGTCATATAGATTTTCATACATTCGGACTGGCGTTACTGCTCACTTTATTTGCAGGGCTTTCCACAGGGATAGGGGCGCTGATGGCTTTTATGACCCGGGCTGACAACAAGCGTATGCTTTCATGGGCTCTTGGATTGTCGGCAGGTGTGATGGTGTATATTTCGTTTATGGAAATGCTGCCGGAAGCTATTTCGGATTTGCAGTCGATATATTCGGATAAAGCCGGAAGTTGGTATGGTCTTTTAGCATTTTTTGCAGGGATAGGTTTCATCGCCTTGATTGATTGGATTATACCGGAAAGTAGTAATCCGCATGAGACTCATGTGAACGAAAAAGAAGATTATGGTAACGGTTCGGGAAAGCATCAATTGAAACGGCAAGGATTTTTATTAGCTCTTGCAATCGGCATACATAATTTTCCTGAAGGGATGGCAACATTTGTCTCCGCTCTTGACGGATGGGATATCGCGTTGCCTATAGTGTTTGCGATCGCAGTTCATAATATTCCTGAAGGAGTCGCTATTTCTGTTCCGATCTATCATGCCACAGGGAAAAGGTCGAAGGCGATATGGTTTTCATTATTGTCGGGACTTGCGGAACCGGTAGGCGCGTTGATCGGGGGGTTGGTGCTTTTGTCGTTCTGGACTTCTGCCATCAACGGCATAGTTCTCGCCGCTGTGGCAGGCATCATGGTTTATATCTCATTTGACGAGCTGTTGCCGAGCGCACACAGCTACGGTCATCATCATGCCGCGATAGGTGGAGTAGTACTCGGATTTGCCATAATGGCGGTATCCCTTCAGATTTTCTGAACCCGCATTTCCGAGATTCATGAAAGACCGGAAGTGAATAATCCGGACGCGGTCTTAATCCATAATAGAATTATTTATGTAGAATTATTTGTAAATAATATTTTGGAAGGAATGGTATATTGTCGTTAACTTTGCGTGGTAATCCGAAAAGAATGACAGAAAATATAAACAGCTATACATTCATAACCGCGATAGCTCTCACGACTTTGGCAGGATTGGCAACTGTCGCGGGAGCTGCCGCCGCCGTAGTTTCCCGTGACAATAATAAATCCGCTTTGGCTTGGGCATTGGGAATTTCTGCCGGAGTCATGATTTTTATATCATTTATGGAGATACTTCCCGAATCCATTTCGGAACTGTGTCACATATTTGATGAAATAACCGGAAAGATACTTGGCTTTACCACTTTCTTTGCAGGTGCGGGATTAGTGGCGCTCATCGACAGGATGCTTCAGAACCATGACCACACCCGGTGTCCTCATGCCTCAGACATCAGGACTGACAATACATCCACAGACAAGGCTGGGATGCGGCGTCAGGGTATTGTTCTGGCTATAGCCATAAGTATCCATAATTTCCCGGAAGGAATGGCCACATTCATATCGTCACTCAACGGATTGAATATAGCGATGCCGATAGTCATTGCTATTGCGATACATAACCTTCCGATAGGCATGGCGATCGCCGTGCCGATTTATCAGTCCACAGGAAGTCGTTCCAAGGCATTGCTTGCCGCAATGCTTTCAGGTCTTGCAGAACCGTTGGGCGCGCTTGCAGGAGGATTGATCCTGCTTCCATTCTGGAGTGACACGGTATGTGCACTCATGCTTTCAGCTGTTGCGGGAGTGATGGTGTATATATCGTTTGACGAACTGCTCCCCGGGGCTTTCCGCTACGGACGTCACCATGCTGTGGTGGGTGGTGTGATGGCAGGCTTCCTGCTTATGGCATTTTCGTTGGAATTATTTCATTGATCAGAACAATCGTAAAGTAGGAGTTGTTATTTATTCGACGGCATGTAAAAATGCCGATAAAATATAAACAATATGTCTTCATGAAAATCTCTTGGGTTTTATGAGGGCATATTTTATTTTGTTATGATATGATACTTCAATTCGGTCTGATATTGCTTTTTCTGGCAATCGGTGAGTTTGTCGTATGGTTCACGGGTATTCCTGTCCCATCAAGTATAATAGGCATGATTCTTCTTGCCGTCTCTCTCAAGAGCGGCATAGTCAAACCCCGTCATGTGGAAAAGTTATCCAATTTTCTTGTGCGTAACCTTGGATTTTTCTTTGTACCGGCAGGTGTAGGTCTGATGAACTGTCTCGGTTTGATAGCGGAAGAATGGCTACCGATAATAGTGGCTTCGGTAGGTAGCACTATCGTAATAATCGCTGTCACAGGATGGTCTCACCGCATTATCCGCAAATTTCTTTCACATAAAAGACACGGACTACAGGAAACAGAATGACTATGGAATTTTTCAATAACAAATTTTTATTGATCGCCGCCACTTTTATTTTTTATCTTGGAGGACAGCTTCTCCAAAGACGGACCGGTATCAAATTATTAAACCCCATTTTGCTTGCAATTGCCGGAATGATCTCTTTCCTACTGTTGTTTAAGATAGATTATAAGACATATCAGGCAGGTGGCGAGTATATAGATTTCTGGCTTAAGCCGGCGGTTGTGGCTCTGGGTCTTCCGTTATACCGTCAGTTGTCAACGATAAGGAAACAGTTGATTCCTTTGCTTGTGTCGGAGCTTGCCGGATGTGTGGCAGGTATAGTTTCTGTCGTTTTTATTGCGAAACTTCTCGGAGCATCGCATGAGATAATAATGTCGTTGGCTCCAAAGGCTGTGACTACCCCGATTGCTATGGAAATATCCTCTTCCGTGGGAGGGATTCCCTCGCTCACGGCTGCGGTGGTTGTATGCACCGGAATATTTGGAGGAATGGCGGGGTTCAAGATTATAAAACTCAGCAGGATCAAAAGTCCTATCGCCCAGGGTCTGTCAATGGGTACGGCGGCACATGCTGTCGGTACGTCGGCGGCAATGGAAAAGAGTGAACGTTATGGCGCTTTTTCATCTCTTGGTCTCACATTAAACGGACTCTTCACAGCCATGCTTTCTCCATTCATACTTCATCTGCTGGGGGTATATTAAGATCCCGTTCCCCAATATCTGTTAACGCTGGGGCGGTCAAGCGTCGTGCAGATGTGTTCGCGCAGTGAGGGAGCAATGCGGTTGCATTGTGACCGAAACAAGCGGACGCAGATGCATGACGATTGACCGAGGCGAAGGTAATTTCTGCCACGGACAGCTGAGAATAAAGATGTCTGTGATGAACTCGGGATGAAGCTGAATTAAACGAACCGCAACATAAACATTGCACACGCTGCCATCGCAATCGCTTTGGCGGTGTGAGGAAACTGTTCGTAATTCCTATTTAATCGTCTGAAAGATTCAAGCCACGAGAAGGT
>CAMWID010000055.1 GCA_947174235.1 uncultured Porphyromonadaceae bacterium
CGTCTATGTGTATCGGCAGGCAAAAGTTACGCGGATTATTTGAATTTTGCCTGTAGAAAATAAAAGAAGCGACTTAACTTGGTGATTATCACTTTGTTAAGTCGCATTTATGGTGCCCAAGACAGGACTCGAACCTGCACGCCTCTCAGCACTCGCACCTGAAACGAGCGCGTCTACCATTCCGCCACTTGGGCAAGTGTTTCGGTTTGTGAGTGCAAAGTTAGGTGTTTTATTTGGGTTTGCCAAATTTTTGAGAGCTTAATTTTTGTGATTTCATATATTTGCTGTTTTTTGAGATAATAATCCGGATGAGTATTTTGAGACCAAAGGATGTGAAATCCGTGTACCAAATACAGAATGCGGATAACCGACAGCAGGAAACGGACAACGGACAACGGGAAACGGAAAACAGGAAACGGACAACGGGAAACGGACAACGGACAACGTAGATTAGAGCAGTCGGAATGTTTTGCGATGAAGGGGGGTGATTCCGAGAGTCGCTATAGCGCTCCGGTGCGCTTTTGTAGGATAACCTTTGTTGATTTCCCATCCGTATCCGGGATATTCTTTCGCCAGATTGTCCATGAGTTCGTCACGGTGCGTCTTTGCCAATATCGATGCCGCCGCAATAGACATAAATGTGGCATCCCCTTTTACTACCGTGGTGTGGGGGATGATGATCCCTTCCGCTATCGCTCCACAATTGTCGTTATTATCCGTAGGATCAGTCAGAGATGCACAGCTGTCGGCGGATGCGGATGAGATAGGGAGAGGAGAGGTGTAAGGTTTGAAGCGGTTGCCGTCGACAAGAATATGTTGAGGACGTATCTTCAGACGGTCGAGCGCCCGGTGCATTCCCAGAATCGATGCGTTAAGTATGTTGATCCGGTCAATTTCTTCAGCATCAACCATTACTACCGCCCATGCGAGAGCATTCGTTTCGATGTAAGGGCGGAGGGAGGCACGTTTTTTCTCGGTAAGCTGTTTGCTGTCGTTAAGTTCCGGGCATTCAAATCCGGGGGGCAATATCACGGCTGCACAACATACAGGTCCGCACAGACAGCCCCGTCCCGCCTCGTCACAGCCGGCTTCGATCACACCCTGATGCAGATATTCTCTAAGCATGGATTATTTATGGCGAGATATGATATATCCGAAAAGATCACGGAACGACTGTTTCCAGTCAGAGTCGGGATAGCAGTCAAGATAAGCGTCCGCTTTACGACGCATCTCCTCCATGCGTGTGAAAGAATAGTCAATGCCGCCGTTATCTCTTGCAAACCCGATAAGAGTGGAGATCTCTTCTTCAGAAAGATTGCCACGTTTCAACAACTCTTTCATGGGGCGCGCCTCATCTTCCGGAGCATTATTCAGCGCGAACAATAGAGGCATGGTCACTTTCCCTTCGCGAAGGTCGTTGCCGGTAGGTTTCCCTATGTCCTTATTGTCGGAATAATCGAAGATGTCATCTTTAATCTGGAAGCAAAGTCCGAGAAGCTCGGCAAAATCCACAAGCGGGGCATATTCCTCAGCTGTGGCTCCGGCAGCTTCCGCCCCCATTTTCGCACAGTTCATGAAAAGGGACGCGGTTTTCTTCCGTATCATAGAGAGATAGCTTTCTTCATCAAAATGATGGTCGCGAGCATTGCATATCTGGTCGATCTCTCCGATGGAGAGCTCTTTCCCCAGTTCGGAAAGAGCGGATATTATCTCGATATTGTTTGTGCGTATTCCTGCGGCGAGAGCGTTCGATACGAAATAATCGCCTACGAGCACGGCAATATGGTTTCCCCATATTGAATTTACAGTAGACCTGCCTCTGCGCATGGTTGTCTCATCCACCACGTCGTCGTGGATCAGCGACGCGTTGTGCAGCATTTCGAGAGCCGCCCCGGCATGCAGAACATGTTGATTGACATTGCCAAAGAGACCTGCGCTAAGGATCACCATTATTGGTCGGATCTGTTTGCCTTTGACTGTGAGATAGTTTGTCACCACCTGATTCATCAGTTCGTTGGAAGTATGCAACGACCGGTGAATGATGGCGTTCATTTCGCGGAGCTCGTCCTCAAGCCGTATTTGAATTACATTTAACTGATCCATATCAAAAGTAGCGTTCACGCGACGCGCATAGACACGCTAATAAAGTGCAAAATTAATAAAATCTCTTCAACAACTACACTCAATAGGGATTAATTTGCTAAATTAGCGGAAAATTTGTCGAAATGAACGAAAAACGTCTGTTCCTTTTAGATGCGTACGCGCTGATCTTCCGCGCCTATTACGCACTCATAAAAATGCCGCGCCTGACGCAGGGCGGATTCAACACTTCCGCGATATTCGGGTTTGTCAATACGCTCGAAGAGGTTATACGTAAAGAGAATCCCTCCCACATTGCCGTATGTTTTGATCCTCACGGCCCGACATTCCGGAGTGAGGCGGATGCATCCTATAAGGCTCAGCGGGAGGCGACTCCGGAAGACATTCGCCAGTCTATCCCTATAATAAAAGAGATTATAAAAGCTTACAACATACCGATCCTTGAAGTTGACGGATTCGAGGCGGACGATGTGATCGGGACAATGGCTAAAAAAGCTGAAAAGGAAGGATTCACCACATATATGATGACTCCCGATAAAGATTTCGGCCAGCTTGTGAGTCCTAACGTATTGCAATACAAACCCGCCTACCGAGGACAGGATTTTGAGATCCGTGGAGAGGAAGAGGTATGCGCGCGTTACGGCATCGAGCGGACATCGCAGGTGATAGACCTTCTTGCCCTTATGGGAGACAAGGTCGACAATATCCCGGGCTGTCCCGGAGTCGGAGAAAAGACTGCGGTGAAGCTCATTCAGGATTTCGGAAGCGTGGAACAGCTTCTTGAAAGAAGTTCGGAGCTGAAAGGGGCTTTGAAGAAGAAAGTCGAGGAGAATGCCGCGCAGATAAGGGATTCTTATTTTCTCGCCACTATCCGTACGGATGTCCCTGTCAACGAAATGCCGGAAGATCTCGTGCGCAAGAAAGAAGACAGAGAAAAGCTTTTTGCCATATTCAAGGAGCTTGAATTCAAATCATTGCGCGACAGAGTAGCCAAACGTCTTGACGCGGAGGCTCCCGCAGAACGGAAAACAGGTTTTGCAGCCTCCCTGTTTGATTTTGAAGAAGAAGAAGAAGAACCGGCGGCGGAAGGTGATGCCGTTGCGGCAGCCGCTACTGTGGAGCCTTTGCAATGGAGAATAATAGATTCAAAGGAAGATGCAGAGTCAATTATGTCGCGGACCCTTTCCATTGACCGTTGCGGCATATGTTTTGTAGCGGAAGGGGAGAACGACATGACAGCGGATGTAAAGGGAGTGGCGGTTGCTCTTTCCGAATCAGAAAGTATCTATATTCCCGCGTCGTGCGTGGAAGCCATACCTTGTGTGCTTGATCTGCTTGTACGTGGCGACATACGGAAGGTCACGTCGCAGGCTAAACGGGATTATGTGATAGCGCGCCGTCTCCGTAATGACGATGCTCCCGGGCTTGTGAATTATTACGACATATCCCTCGCACATTATCTGCTGCAGCCTGAAATGAGGCATGGCATGGACATACTCGCTTCAATCTTTCTGGATTACAATATGCGTCCGGAGCCGGTGCTTACAGCCAAACGTGGAGCAAAGAACCAGCCCTCCTCAATGGAAGATATTGCCGCATGGGCATGTGAGCAGGCGGCGGTGGGTCTGCGCCTTGAAGAGCCATTGGATAAAGAGATAAAGAAAGAGGGGATGGAAAACCTTCTCAGGAATGTGGAATTTCCTCTCGCGGAGGTGCTTGCCGAAATGGAGATCACGGGAGTCAGGATAGATGTACGGGCGCTCGGCGATGCCGCGGCTGCGCTCGAGTCAAGGATCGCTGATATTGAGAAGGAGATATTTGAATTAGCGGGAGAGGAGTTTAATGTCGGCTCTCCGGCAAAAGTGGGGGAAATACTGTTTGACAAGCTGCAGCTTGATCCCAAGGCGAAGAAGACGAAGACAGGGCAATATTCCACAAGTGAGGACGTATTGGAAAAAGTGGCGATGAAGAATCCTATTGTCAACAAGA
The DNA here is from genome assembly GCA_947174235.1 of uncultured Porphyromonadaceae bacterium. Classification (GTDB taxonomy): domain Bacteria; phylum Bacteroidota; class Bacteroidia; order Bacteroidales; family Muribaculaceae; genus Lepagella. The sequence continues at coordinate 4,090 of CAMWID010000055.1, forward strand.
TTCTTGAATACCGCCAGCTGAAAAAACTTCTTTCCACCTATCTGACCGCTCTTCCGGCGGCAATAAACCCTGCGACAGGAAAAGTACACACTGTCTACAACCAGACGGTCACCGCCACTGGACGTATCTCATCTTCCGCACCCAATCTTCAGAATATTCCCGTAAGGGAGGAACAAGGGAGGGAGATAAGACGCGCATTCATTCCTGATGACGGGCATCTATTCCTTTCCGCCGATTATTCCCAGATAGAACTTCGGCTTGTGGCGGATTTCGCCGGAGACGAGACAATGATAGAGGCGTTCCGCAACGGGGATGACATTCATGCGATCACTGCCGCAAGGATCTATCATAAGGGGGTGGATGAGGTGACAGCTGATGAGCGGCGACATGCAAAGACCGCCAATTTCGGCATACTTTACGGAATCTCGGCGTTTGGACTCGCCTCACGTCTGAATATACCGCGTGGTGATGCGAAGCAGCTTATCGACAATTATTTCGCGACATTCCCTACGATCCATAAATATATGAGCGATTCAGTAGAGCTTGCCCGAGAGCACGGATATGTGGTGACAAAAATGGGGCGCAAACGCCGTTTGCCGGATATCAACAGCAAGAATCCGGTGGTGCGAGGGTATGCGGAGCGGAATGCAGTCAACGCGCCGGTACAGGGGAGCGCGGCAGACATCATAAAGGTGGCGATGGTGGATATTTACCGCAAGATGCGTGACGGAGGTTTCAAGTCAAAAATGATAATGCAGGTACACGACGAATTGAATTTCGATGTGGTGCCCGAGGAATTGCCTGCACTCCAGAAAATAGTGGTGGAGGGTATGGAAGGAGCCTATTCCGGAAAAGTGTGTCTGACCGCATCTTTCGGAGTTGCCGAAAACTGGCTTAACGCCCATTGACGATACAAACAGAGATGACAAGAGGGGGATTCCGATTATCGGAATCCCCCTCTTGTCATCTCTGTTTGTATTCAGTAGGAGTTACACCGAATTGTTCTTGAAAATATCTGGCGAAATGCGACCTCGACACGAATCCTACACCGTAACATGCTTCATTCACACGGTATCCTTCTTCCCTGATAAGACGCGCCGCCTCGTTGAGACGTATCCGTTTGATATAAGCGTTGGGAGTCATTTCTGCCACACCCTTCAGTTTCGAAAACAGACCGGTACGTGAAATCCCGATTTCCTTTGCAAGTAGATCCACGTTAAAATCGGGATCGGCGATATGCGACATCACAATCTCTTCAATGCGCCGTAGAAAATCGTTGTCAATACGTGAATTTGGAACCAATGCATCCGCAGGGGAGAGTGGGTCGCTGCTGAAATTACGCCGTAGCTGTTTCCTGATTCTTATGATTCCTTTTACCTGAGCCTTCAGCACATCGGATGAAAACGGTTTGCTTACGTAGAGATCGGCACCGTTTTCAAATCCTTCCACGTAATCCCGCGCCTCTACTTTGGCGGTCAGGAGCAACACCGGTATATGGCTCGTGGCGAGGTTTGTCTTGACATGCCGGCACAATTCAAATCCGTCTATTCCGGGCATCATCACGTCGCTCACAATGATGTCGAATGTATGTCCGGAAAGAATTTCAGCCGCTGTTTTCCCATTTGCCGCGCAAGTCACGTCAAATTCATCAGAAAAAAGGTCACGTATGAAGCCAAGCAATTCAGGATTGTCTTCCACCACAAGGATCCTGTCTTTTGAGGATTCCATTTCCTTCGGTCGCTCCTCCATAATTAAATCTGTTGTATCGTCATTCCGATGACTTGCAGGCTGATCGCCGACCGCAGCTTTCGGCAGGGATACAGAAAATGATGATCCGCGTCCCGGCATGCTCTCAAGGCTGATTCGTCCGTGCATAAGACCGACATATTTTTTTACGAGCATAAGTCCTATGCCCGTGCCGATATTATCTTGAGGACGTGTTTCCGACACCTGATAGAAAGGAAAGAAAATTTTTTCCTGGTCCTCTTTCCTGATACCCGCTCCGTTGTCTTTGACTGTTATATGATACATTTCCTGATCCGCGTCATCGAGATATATCCATATATGGTCTCCGGTGAATTTAAGAGCGTTTGATAGAAGATTGTCGATCACATGCCTCACGGCATCCGCATCCGCGATCGCCATGCACCGGCGATCAGGAATATCAGTCACGACATTTATCCCTTTAGCCTCTGCCGGAGGGAGAAAATTGCGGCATATGTCGCATAAGATGGTGCGCAGGTCAACAGGCTGCAGATCCACGGTTACGGCTCCAGCCTCCATTTTTCTGAAATCCATCAATTTGTTTACGAGAGAGAGCAGCCGTTCACCGTTTCGTGCGATCACATTAAGGGTAGGAAGTTCGTCACTCACTTTTCTTTTGGATCTCATGACGTTCTCGAGCGGAGTCAGTATCAGGGTCAACGGCGTGCGGATCTCATGCACCATATGAGTGAAGAAATCTATTTTACTCTGATAAAGTTCTTTGTCTTTTTTCGCAGTCATCAACTGTAGCTCTTCGCTCTGTTTCCTTTTCATGCGGATATAGAAGAGAACGAGTGCCGCCATGAAGGCTAATACATATGCCGCTATCATCGGGACAGAAAGCCACCATGGAGGCAAAACCTCTATCGGGAAAGCGAGCGAGCCTTCTATCCATCCGCCTGCGCCGTCAGATGCACGGACAAGAAAAGTGTATTTCCCGGGAGGAAGGTTGGTATAGCTTACCCTCCCGTCGGCGGGGCCTTGGTTCCAGTCAGGATCAAAACCGTCAAGTTTATATATGAAACTGTTCTGGGCGGGGTTGATATAACTCAGCACCGCCACAGACAGACTGAATATCGAATGTCGGTTGTCTAATACGAGTCTGTCGGAAAAGGGGATGGCTAAAGAAAGCGGCGAATCCTCTCCGTCTACTGTGGCACGGCGGTTGAACAGGGTCAGTTCGGAAATTATCACATCAGGACTTTTTGATTCAAATACGAATTTTCCCGGATCAAATTCGTAGAACCCGTTGACTCCGCCGATAAGCATGGTCCCGTCGTCCAGATGAATTCCTGAATTTGGGAGGGGCAGATTGTCCTGAAGTCCCGAAGACCGGTCAAATTTCTTAATCTTTCCTGATTCGGGAGTATAACAATAAAGACCGTTGCTTGTGGTGATCCATAAATCATCCTTGTCAGGCAATATTTTGTTTATTACCCTTATCGAAGCCGGGAGAGGTTCACGGATGAAACTTTGTGTGGCTGGGCTAAAACGCATCAATCCCCATCCGTCTGTGCCAAACCATAATCTTCCGGCGTTGTCTTCTGCACCGGTTATGATCTTATAAGTAGGGAGTCCGCAATCGGAACTGTTCTTGTCAGATACTGTGGTGAACTGTTTCCATTCTCCGGTCCGAGGATCATGCCGGAAAATACCTTGGTTTAGGGAACACGCATACATATACCCCGACCGGTCTTCAAACATATATTCCACATCGGCATGATTGAGGTCGAATATGCGTTCGAAATCCATTGTCTCCTTCCTGTACCTGTTGAGCCCCCTTGTTGTCCCGATCCAGATCTCGCCTCGTCTGTCCCTGAAGATGGAATAAATGCTTGAGGAATATAACGAATTGGCATCCTGTCCCCCCTTATAATTTTTAAATTCGGAAGTTTTAAGGTCAAATATGTCGAGTCCGCCCATATACATTCCGATAAAAAGTTTTTCACCGTCCTGCAACAGGGCGTGTATGTTATGGTATGTCGGACCCTTGTCTGCAGATTGGTTAAAGTTCTTAAAAGAATTCTCTTTCCTGTTCCAGAGAAAGAATCCGGCGTCATCAGATCCTATCCAGACGTTTTCGTCGTCAGCTTTTGCAAACACGGAAATAATCCTTGCGGGTAGTTCGGAATTTATGTTGCTGTGATAAGAGAATCTCCTGAATGTAGGAGGGATATAGTTGACGCCACCGAAATAAGTCCCGATCCACAGGCCGTGATCCTTGTCTACAAAAAGAGAGTGCAGATAATTGTCGTTAAGATTATCCGCGACTTTCAGGTCTGCTTTAAAAGTTGAGCATTCTCCTGAAGACACATTAAATTTGGTCAATCCCTCGTCAGATGCGAGCAAAAGATAACCCGGTTCATGCTCGACAATCTGTCTTATCTGAAACACCTTGTTTTCATGGGGTATTTCAATATGTCTCCAGTCCCCGGATCTGCGGTTGTAAATATACAGACCGTTTTCGCATCCTATCCAGAAATTGCGGGAAGAGTCTTCAAATATGGCTATAGTCCCTTCAGGTGAGCCGTTGACCGAATGGAAAATATTGTCGTCAGAGTCAAATCGGCATAATCCTCCTTCCGGGCTTGCTGACCATACAATACCTTCCCTGTCCTCAAAAATACATGTCACCATATCGGAGTTGATTCTCCAGGAAGCCGCGTAATGGGCGGTCTCTTTTGTGTCGGGACTATATCTGAAAACGCCTTGTCCTGCGGTCGAAATCCAGGCATTCCCATTTCTGTCAAAAATAATATCGCTTACCGGCGACATTATTCTGATGCCGTTCCCTTCAAACGGTGAAGATATGAATTTCTCCTTTGTGAGGTCGAAAACCGCGAGTCCCATCTCGCTCCCTATCCACAGGTGGTTGCCGGAATTTTCCTTTATAGCATATATCACCTGACCGAGATTTCTTACATTGTGGTCTCTCCATACAGATATGTTGGTGCCGTCATAGCAATGCAGTCCGTCGATGGTTCCGAACCACATGCGACCCAGATTGTCCTGGGTGATACTGTAGATGGCGTTCGACGACAATCCGTCTTCTACCGTGATATGACGAACATGTCTGTCATGGGCGCATAAAGTGCTGCAGCAATATGAGATCAAAAGTATCAGATAGGTCAGTCGATCAGTCATAGTTGTATATAAACTAATGCCTTACCCTCCGGGTAACCGTGTCATATGTTTGCTGATTCTTCCCGGCGGCTAAGGAAAGAAGATATATAATAAATTTACTACAAAAGTAATACATATCGATAGTTTTTGCAAAAATAAAATGTAGTGATAAGCGACGGATCGGTTGGGACTGTTGCAATTCTATAGGTTTGTCAAGAATAAGAATAGGTCAATACGAGATACGCAGGAGAAACCACATTTTTCTCCTGCGTATCGTGGGGTCAGTCAACGGTTTTTACAGTCTTTCTTGAGTTTGCCGGAAGATTTATCTTGATGGTAGATATAGGGTTTCCCTTTATGTCATTTGAGACACCGGCGCTTAAAAGTTTCCCTTCACAAACCAGGGAAGGATGACTCCCGACGAATGAAGCTTCCCAGATCAGGTCGGTTCCGGTATTGTTTTCAATTTCGGAAAGGCTTGTGCCGTCATGTCTGAGAGATATGAAACCGTCGAAGAGCGGCACGTTTCTTATTTCACACGTCTTCCCTTCCACTCTTGAAAGAGTGCCGATTGTTTTTTTGGATGCCGACGGGCGCATGCCCATCGCGCCGCATACGATACCTTCGATAAGACCGAAAGATACTTCAGGATATTCAGAGCGGTCGGAAGAGGGGAGAGACGTAAGGAAGCGGTAAGCCTCCCCGGAATATCCCAACTTGTAAAAGATGGCAGGGAACGCCGACATATTCTCCACATTCCATTCCCTTGAAAGAATGTCGCCCACACTCGCCCTTATACGTTCCTCCCTGTCGGTGGCATCAAACCAAAGGATAAACGGTACCCCTTCGCCACGGTAGAAATTGCCTTCCTCCGTCCAGAAAGTATTATAGCGCATGTTTTCGTCGTCCCACCACAGGGAATCAATGATTTCTCGATACCTTAACGCTTCGGCTGCGGCATACGCGGATTTGATGGTATCTCCATTTAGCCCGGCGATTTTTGAATATGAGTGGAAGCCTCCATATAATGTCGCCACAAGATCCACACCTACGGTAAGACCTCTGAAATTCTCAACATAGGAGGGGAGTCCCCGGCATGAATGGAAATTGTTGGTTTCAACGAAATCCGGCGGCTGATTCATATATGGCGGACGAGACATGATCCTGTCAGGCTGGAGTTGCCAGCGGCTGATAAACTGATCCGTACTGAGATCATAGAAATTCAGGAATTCACTGTCCGAAATGAAATCACTGTCGGCGGTCCATTCATAAAGCTTAAGACACGCCTGCATCACATCATGGTTTGCGTTGAGGTTATACCAGAACTCGGAGTCAGACGTATAATCGGCGGGCGCGGGTTTGTCATACCGGTTTATTTCCCAATAAGAGCAATAGTCGCGGCTCTCGCTGATATTACTGACAAACTTCCGCATCATGTTCTTGTTGTGCCGGGCGAGTCCGAGGATATGTGCCCCTACGGTCTGGTGGGCGACATCTCTCATGCAGAAAGCCTCACGGTTTGGGAGAGCCGCTTCATACCAGGGACCTACGGGATCATCCGAGTCGTGGGCGTAACCCAGTGCCTGCTTCTTAGCCCAATCGAAAGTCTTTTGCAAGCATGAGTCGGTAGAAGAGAACACCGCGATTTCTTCGGGCTGGACTATCCTGCCCTCTTTTGAAACATTATTCCCGCATGATGCGAGAAGCAAAGGGAAAGAAAGATATAATAATATACTACGTTTCATATAATGTCAGATTGGTTGACGGTCATCGCAAAACGACGTCAGGCAATATGGAGGTGATCACAGTCTGATGCTGATTGATTTGCCGTTGTTGATTGTGTATTTCCGGGTATTGGAGCCATTTATTACATTCACTCTGATCTTGTCTCCGTTCATCCGGAGTATCTCTATGTCGAAATCCGAACCGAACGCACGTATGTGGCGGAGGTTCATGTGATCCCAGCCGGCAGGAAGATGTGGGGTAAGGGAGAACGACCGCAGACCTGTCGGACGGATACCGAAAAGACCTTCGGTAATAATTCTTCCGTACAGTCCGCTTTCGGCAGACAGATGTCTCTGGCTACCCTCGGGCCATGCCTCTATCGCATAAGGCACGTGGTCACCGAGGAGTCGAGTCAAAGAGTAGTCATGCAGGAAGTCGGTTGCACGTTTGGTTTCGCCTACAGTATATGCGCCTCTGAGCGCATATAGGGTGGCACGGTCCCAGAAAGTTTTGTCGCCCTCTTCGGTCAGCAACCCGTTTTCAGTCCAGAGCCTCGGAGAGAACAGGGCGTCAAGAGTCTGTGAGGCACGGTCGTCTATCCCCATCGCGAGCGGTATGCATATCCATGCGCGTAGTCTGTCGTTGCCTTCATAGTATGCGTAAGTCTCGAAGCCGCCCATATTTTTACCGAAATATTTTTCGATGTTTTCACGAAGTTTTCTTGCCTCTGACTGATATTTTTTCCAATCCTTGATTCCGAGATCACGAGCGAGATAAGAGGCTGAAATAAGGGCGTCATAATAAAGGGATGACGTGCAGAGGTTGGCATCGCCGGATTCAAAGCGGTTTTCGAGTTCATCCGTATCCGACTCGACCACTCCGTCTTTGTTAAGTTTCCCTTTGCAATAGTCAAGACACCATTCAATAAGAGTCCATAGTTCACGCGCCTCATTGACATCGCCATGTGCGAGAGCATAACGTGAGGCTCCATGAGCAATCATTGCCGCGTCTCCTCTGTCTCCCACGCCGTTCCAGATGTCAAGACCTTCAGCCACAATGGAGCTTGGTATTGGTTTCATTTCATTGTTCATGAATCGGGCGAAATGCCTGAAAGAATTCAGGGCCGAGGCGTTTCCGTAGTCATAGCCTGTGAACGGGAAATAGGGATTGATGTATTCCGCCTGGTCGTTTGCCCAGATAGCGGCATAATAAGATTCACCGCCGGGCCCGTGCATGGGACCCCCTTTGGTGTCGTATATGCTTTCGCACGCCCTGATTTTAGAGAACGCGAACATGCGGTCGATCACTTGATCCGGAGTTTCGAGCACAAGAGTATTCATCCAGCTGTCCACCAATCGGGAACGTTTCTCCTTTTCAGACAATGCGTTGACAGAAATGGCATTCTCTCCTTCCCTTACAGCGGATATTGATGCTGAAAAAGAGATTGTGTCACCGGGTTGAATCGAGTAATATCCCGGAGAATCTATTGCTCCCGTTATTGTGTAAGATCCGGTGACTCCTGTTGAGGGATCGGTAGAGGAAATCATGTGCGAATCCCCGATCTCCACTTTCAATATCCGGTCTCCTTTGTTGACGATGTCATATGTCTCTATAAGTGCCGGAAGTTCAGTAGACGGGAAGTAATTACGGATCACTTCATATTTCCCGTAATAGCCTTGATCGAAATCACTCGTTACTTTCAGAGTCTCTTTAAGGGAAATCTCTTTCACCTTTTCTCCGGAAAGGGAGCGTCCGTTGATGGTCACGGCATCGAGAGGGTTCCAGTCATACCGGCGCATAAGGCTCGCGTGAGTGTTGTTGGGGATTGTGCGGAGCATGGGCCATACAAGGCTTTTGTTCAGTACAAATGAGCCATTGGAGTCAACCCCGTATCTGAGGACCGTGGATACAGTCTTGCCGCTCATCTCTATGTGGTCGTTGTGGGGAACCGTAGCGGTCCCAACATTCCATGTGATTCCGCCGGAGTCATTCATAGCCCATCTGGTTTCGGCAGAGACGGATGCCGGAATCGCGATAATAAAAGCTGATGCGATATAGTGTCTGAGTGTCATTGTTTTGAAAATTTAAGGGAGAACCGTTATTCAATTGATTGTCTGTTTGAATAACGGCTCTCCGCTATCTTGAATTGTTGCTGCCTGAATAAATCTTTTTTACCTTAAGAAGTATGTTTACTTCTGACCAATATTAAGATTTAGAGAAGATTTTCGAGTCAATTTTTAGATTTAGAGAAGGAGTCATGGGGGAGCCATAACGACTGAACGAAAGCTTAAAATTGACCGGAAAGAGCTATAAAGACTTCATAAAGTTAAAATTAAACATACGCTGATATACCTGAGAAAAATCCATTAACCTTATACTAATTGCAAAACCTAAAAACAGATCACAGGCAAGCAAATCGTTTAATATCCCGGATTTTGTTCGAGAAGATCGTTCCTGCGGCGCTCGTAATTTGGAATTGGAAGAAGATAATCGGCTGCCTTGAAAAGACGATCCTGCACCTCAAAGAGTTCATATTTCTTGGAACCGTCAGCCATTTTTGTAATGTTGATGCCATGGAATTTACCTGTATCGGTAGTTTCTCCGATCTTCCAGCGGCGCACATCATAAAAACGGTGTTCCTCAAAAGCAAGTTCCACTTTGCGCTCATGTCGTATCTTGTCAAGCAGTTCATCTCCTGACGCTGTCACATCCGGAAGTATGGAGGTATTTCCTCCTCGGGCACGTTCCCTGACAAGATTCACATATCTGCGTGCCCCGTCTTCATCTCCGAGATGGAAAAGGGCTTCAGCATAGTTGAGATAAATCTCGGCAAGACGGCAGTATATCCAAGGCTGGCTCCCTTTGTCAGACCAGCTGTTGACGAGACTTTCGTCCATAAATTTACGGATAGTATAATGAGTTTTGGAATAATTCCAGGCATCTCTGCCGAATTCGCTGTCAAGACCACCGGTCTCGCCATCGTTGTTCACCCAGAATTCAATTTCACGACCCCTGAAATCCTGTCCGTCGCAGACGACAGATGCGTAAAGCCGAGGATCGCGTCCCTCCCAGGGATTGTCGGTGGCGTTGGCGTATATTGAGGCGTCTGGCATGGATCCGTCTTCCATTTCATAGCTGTCTACCATTTCCTGTAGCACTGCGGTACAAGAATAACCTCCCCATCCGTTCGTGCTGTTATACCAGTCGAACCATTCACCGAACTCCGTGTTGTAGAGTCGCTGGAAAATAATTTCAGGACTTTCCGCGTTAAGGAACAATCCTTTGTAATCAGGATCGAGAGAATATATTCCGAGGTCGATGACAGATTTTGCGGCATCTGCAGCCGCCTGCCATCTGTCACGCTCGTCAGAGGGGTTCCATAACGGGCTTGCGGCATAAAGAAGCATCCTTGCTTTCATTGCGAGCGCCGCGCCTTTTGTGACCCTGCCGAAGTCGGTGCCGCTGAATTTTGTGGGAAGAAGCTCGGCGGCTTTTGAAAATTCGCTTACAATGAAATCGACACAATCTTCATAAGAATCACGTTTCACCATCATCCCGGAATCATCAAGATCGAAGAGACGGGTGATCAATGGCACGCCTCCATAATTGTTGACGAGCTCCATGTAGTAGTACGCGCGGAAGAAAGTCGCCTCGCCGATAAGGATATCCCGTTTGTCCTGACTGATAGAGTTCAGATTGTCGAGATTGTTGAAGAATATGTTGCAGTTCTTGATGTAGCTGTAATAATCCGCCCATATGTCGAGCGGACCGAGCTGGTCAGGAGTCATGCCTCCGGTGTTGATGGTCCAGCAACTGCTCCAGTTGAAGTTTTCCATAGCTTCGTCGGAACAGAACCGGAGAGCGTTGCGGCTCCATCCGTTACGCGGGCGGGTGTAGTTCATAGTGACGTAGGCTTCGGTCAGTTTGGCATCCTGGAAGATTACGTCTTCAGTATATGAATCGAGAGGCTCCACATCAAGCACGTCGCAAGAGGAGAGTGTTGCGGCGGCAATTAGTGCGAGCGACACGTTTTTTAAGACATGTTTTTTCATGATTGAGGATTCTTTAGAATGTTAGGTTTAAGCTGAATGTGTATGTGCGGGCGATAGGGTAGCTCTGTCCTGTAGAGGTTGCGGTCGACTCCGGGTCTTGAATCTTCACTTTGTCGATGGTGAAGAGATTTGTGCCGGTAAGTGCGAAACGCACGCCCTGGAGCTTTAGCCTGTTGAGCACGTTCTGAGGAAGATTGTATGCTATTTCCAGATTTTTCAGCCTGAGGAAAGAGGCGTTGTAAAGCCAGAAATCAGACCAGCGGGTATTCTCGTAGTCATCCTTGTCGAATGCACGCGGATATTTTGCGTTCGGGGTTTCTTCGGCAGAGATCCATCGGTTGTAGTAGAAATCTTTGTCGAGGTTGTAGGAGTAAGGGACTATCATCTGCTCCGCGCAACCCTGACCGGTGAAAAGCGCGCCCAATTCAAACCCTTTCCATTCGGCGCCGAGGCTGAACCCGTATACGAGACGGGGGACGTTGCCATATTTGCTGCGGATCTGGTCGTTTGAAGTGATCTGCCCGTCACCGTCAATGTCTACATATTTGATGTCGCCCGGTTGAGCGTTGGCGAGGTGAGGTGTGGAATTGATTTCGTCCCAGGTCTGATATATTCCGTCTGACTTGTACATCAGCCAGGAATCAAGCGAATGTCCTGTGCGACGTTGCCATTCGGGAGTATTTGCCGCCTCGTCAAAGAATTTTATTTTATTTTTTGTGTAGGTGAGGTTGCCGGAGATGTTGTAAGCCACATTCCCGACTTTATTGCGATGGCTGAGCATAAGTTCGAAACCCTGGTTGCTTACTTCGCCGATGTTTTGGTCGGGAAGAGTCAGACCTGTGTAATAAGGGATAGACGCCTGTTTTGGAGTGAGGATATCCGTACGGTTCTGATAAAAATATTCAGCGGTGAAACCGAGCATACCGTTCCAGAAAGTACCGTCGACTGCTATATTTCTTGAATCGACCTTTTCCCAGGTAATGTCGGGATTGCCTATTCTTCCGGGAACGAATCCCTTATTGATGTTTGGAGTGCTTCCGAGGATTGCCCCGTTCTGCATGTTATATACGCTCAGATATTGGAAAGAGTCGACACGGTCGTTGCCGAGTTTTCCCCAGGATGCGCGGATCTTGAGTTCGTTTACCAGATCGGCAAGATTCTCCATAAATCTCTCCTGACTTATTCTCCATCCCACAGATACTCCCGGGAAAGTGCCCCAACGCTTGGATGGCGCGAAGTTCATCGACCCGTCGCGGCGTATGGTAAACTCCACAAGATATTTATCCATGAAAGAATAATTGAAACGTCCGAAGATGTTCTGGCGTGACGACACATATCCCACACCGCCGTTGGTCTTCTCTTTGTCAGCACCGAAATCAAGATAGTCAGGCTTGTCGCTGAGATAATAGCCACGCCATGCCCAGAATCCCTCGCCTTGATATTTGCTTTGTTCGTAGGCTGCGAAAGCCCCTACGCGATGGTCGCCGAAAGAGCGGTCATACGCGAGTTTAAGCAGATATGAGGTTGTGGAATAATGGTTGTAATTGTTCTGAAGGGAGATGTTGTTTCCGTTCATGTTGGTTGTTTTTCTCACGTATTCACCGGTCGAGGCGTTGTAGTCGTAAGTGTCCCACACGTCCTGAAGCTGCTTCTGATCGCGGACGCGGTAGTCTACAGCCGCATAACCGGAGAAAGACAGACCTTCCGTGATCCAAGGCATCTGAAGATCAAAAGAGAACTTTGTGTCGATAAAGGTATCGTTGATCTTGTTGTAGCCTGTCTCGTCACCTTTAACAAGGATGGAGAGGTTGTTGCCGTTGGCAAGACCCGGTCCTGGGAGTCCGTTGGGATAATAGTCATATAGCCAAGGATATGCCATGAAAGCTTCCCAGAAGATGGAACTTGTGGAGATAACCGAATTTCTGCGCTGCTCCCTGCGGGCTGCGAGGTCAACCCCGATTTTGAGATCTTTGAAAAGGTTGATGTCAAGGTTTGATCTGACCTGATAAGTCTGGAAATTCAGTTTCGTGTCGCGATAGTTTGGCTTTTGGAAAGTGTAATCTCCGGAGACATAGTATTTCACATATTCCGATCCCCCTTTGATGCTGATGGAATGGCGCGTAGAGGGAGCGGCTTTCGTGAATATCGCGTCCATCCAGTCGGTATCGCCATATTGGTCGCGGTTGATTGTGCCGTCGATGTATCCGTTTTTGATGCTTTCATAAAGAGGAGCCTGTCCGTTCCCTTTTCTGATCTCGTCAGTCCATGTCATGTTTTCATAGGCGTTCATGAGATTGGGGGTACGGGTGTTCTGGGAAAGAGTGAACGAACCGCTATATGAGATCGAAGGCTTTCCGCTGTTGCCACGTTTTGTGGTTACGAGGATCACGCCGTTGGCTGCCTGTGCTCCGTATATTGCAGCTGAGGCGTCTTTCAATACATTGACCGATTCGATGTCATTGGGGTTCAGTCGTTCAAGACCTTCCCGGTTTGCCACACCGTCAATTATTATGAGAGGGGAGTTGTTGTTGAGAGTGCCTTTGCCACGTATGAAAATATCGGAGTAGTCGTTGCCGGGTTCTCCGGTGCGGTTGTTCGCCACCACGCCTGGCAGTTTACCTGCGAAAGTATTTGTCACGTTCGCCACACCTGTGGTTTTCAGTTCGCTCCCTTTGACAGTGGAAACAGACCCTGTCACGGAAGCTTTCTTCTGGACACCGTATCCGACAACCACAACCTCATCAAGAGACTGAGTGTCTTCGGTAAGAAGGATTTCAAGATTATCCTCGGCTTTCGCTTCAAACGGGATATAGCCGACGTAAGAGAATACAAGAGTGGATCCTTTCCCGGCATTGATCGTGAATTTGCCGTCGATGTCGGTGACTGTGCCTGTGTTTGATCCTTTTACAGAGACAGTCACGCCTATGAGAGGTTCCTTGGAAATTTTGTCGAGCACGGTGCCGGAGAATGTCTGCGTCGCTGCTTTGCTTTCTGTCGCAAGCGAAAGGGCGGAATTCGGGATAGCCGACACTGTTAATGGAAATGCACATAGAGAAAGAGTGATCCCTAACGCATGCCATCGTTTACCGGAAGTAATTTTCATGATGTTTTATAGATTGATTAATTATTAGGTCAACTATTTGATAATTGCGGCGAATCCCCCTCCGTCATACATTGATATGGAAATCTTGTCGCCGGCTTTTACTTTTTTTGAACGAAGGGCGAAATCCTCGGCATTGAGATCGACATTGACACCATCTTCCCATGATGTCATGGTCTTGTTGCCGCTGATGAAGTCGAGAGGGATCTCAAAAGTACCCCCTTTTTCACCTGCCATTCCACCTATATACCAGATATTGCCGTTCCTGCGTGCCACGATGATATGTTCGCCTATAGAAGCGGAGATGACTTTGGTCTCGTCCCATACCACCGGCACCTGGGAAAGAAATTGCATGCATTCCGGCTCCTTCTCATACGCCGTCGGGCTATCTGCGAGCATCTGCAGCGGGCTTTCGTATACCACATACATCCCGAGCTGGTGGCATCGAGTGCCTACGGATGCCGGAAGATTGAAGTTTATCTGATGGTCTTTTTCATGAAGGTTTCTCATTGCTCCCGGAGTATAATCCATGGGCCCCGCCACCATGCGGGTGAAAGGAAGGGTCACATTGTGTTTTGGAGTCACGAAGCTACCCCATTTGTGGTTTTCAAGACCCGCGACACCTTCGGAAGTGAGCACATTGGGAAAAGTGTGTATCCATCCGGTAGGTTTGTAGGCTCCGTGGAAATCCACAAGCATTTTATGTTCGGCAGCCTTTCGTGCCACTTCATAATAAAAGTCTACCATTTCCTGGTCATCGCGGTTCATGAAGTCCATTTTTATCCCTTTCACGCCCCATTCGTTGAATTTGTCGAAAGCTTCGTCAATTTTCTCGCGGAAAGGTGCCCATGATACCCAGAGAATAAGATCCACATTCCTCTTCTTACCGTATCCCACAAGTTCCGGAATATTGATTTCGGGAATAGTCTTGGTCACATCCCATGGCTCAGACCATCCGTCGTCGATGACCACATATTCGATGTTGTTGCGCGACGCGAAGTCGATATAGTATTTATAAGTGTCATTGTTGATGCCGCATTTGAAATCCACTCCGGTAAGAACAAGCGCATTATACCAGTCCCATGCAATTTTTCCGGGTTTTACCCAACTGAAATCTCCCTCCGATTCCGGGGCGAGTTTGTAGATAAGCTGATTGGTGATAAGATTTGCATCGTTGTCGGTCACAATCATTGCCCTCCAGGGGAAGTCGCGTGTGCCTTCTACCTTTGCGATATAGTCCCCCCTTTTTGTAGGGAAGATCTGTCTGTCGTCCGTTCTGTAATCTTCAAGCGAGACGGCGGCATATTTCCCCGCGAGTTCATGTTTCCCTTGTTTTTTTAGGAACATTCCGGGATAGCTTTCAAGGTCAGCCTCACTTATAAATACCCTTGTCTTTTCGTCAGCCTTAAGAAGAATCGGGGTGCTGCAGAATCTGTCAGTAGGAATTTCCGACAGCTTCATAGGTTTGAAAAGAGGCTGTTGCGCGCTGAGCATAGTTTTTTCTTCGGGGAAAAGGGCGTCGAAATCGGCGGGGAAGCAAAAAGTAGCCTCCTCGCTGAGCACCTTTACAGAATCCGGGAATTCGGTATGGAAGCGATATGCGAGACCGTCGTCATATATTCTGAATTCAAGATTATATCCGTCGGCATAGAGGTTCATGCTGTTGTAATGGTCGCGAATGTCAGAGCATTTCTGCCGAACCACCGGCTTTAGCATATTGTCTGCGGAATTTCTCCTGACATCTTTTACTTTCATATCGCGTCCTATGGTGGAGCCGTTGTCAAAAGTCATGGATATGGGGGAGGGATCCAGAATCCTTTTTCCGTCGAAATCCACGGAATAAGTGGTTTCTTTTCCGGTATTGACCGTCACGCAGAGACGGCTGTCGGGAGATTTTACGGTGTAATTCTGCGCCTGTCCGTATAAGATACAGATCATGGAAACACCGGTCGCCAGTAATTTTGAGTTCATGATGTAATTGATTTTTTTGAGATTTGCCGCAAAATTACAACATGAAAAAAACGGGGGTGTGCCGGCACGTCCGGAATGCGAGCCCGATAATATCAGGTATTGCCCGATAGTAAAAAATATGCGCCCGAAAATACAGGCGCATTGTTCAAATTGTTATTAATAAGATAATTGTGTATATTTGAATCAGGGGTTATAAAGCGGGTCGATACGGCTGATAAATTTTTGCCATGACAGTTTTTCATTGAAAGTCTTGAACGCTCTTTCACCCATTCTTTGCCTCAGGGACGCGTCTGAGGCAAGTTTGCGCATCGCGTCGGCGAGTTGGGCGGCATTTCCGGGAGTTGTCAGAAACCCTTCCCATCCGTCAGTGAGATATTCCGGCTGCGCCCCGTTTGAAGAACATACCTGCGGTCGTCCGCAAGCCATATATTCGATATTGGAAAGTCCGAATGCCTCTTCCGTGTGAGAGGGTAGCACCCCGAAATCACATTCCGCGATCAATCCCATCGGGTCGGGCGACATCTTGTACCAGTCGATCATGTCCATCACCCCTCTTGTCAACGCCCTTCTGCGCAACCTGTCGACATAATCCGGCGTCCCGCTTCCGACAATTTTCAGTCTCAGGCGTGATCCTTTGAGCATCGACATGGCGTCGATAAGAGTTTCAATCCCCTTTCCGGGGATGAGGGGTCCGTGAAACATCGCTGAAAGAGGACCTTTCTCCTTTCGTTCGGGAGATGACGGGAGGTTTACGTTAAGGCTGTTGTGGATCACTACAAGTCTTTCGCGAGGGAAGGGGAGTTCCTTGTTGTGCCATGTGGATAAAAATCTGTCTGCCGCAATACGCGACACACAGATTATCGCGTCAAGGTTTCTGTATATTCTCCTGAACAGCCACGTGTCAATTCCTTTCTTGACTTTATGGCGGGTTGAGATTATCCTTACATCTTTTCTTCCGGCAATTTTTCTGGCGAGAAGTGCCGTGAACGCGTTTCTGAAACCGTGGGCGTGTATTGTCACGCTGTCAGGGTCACATTTTTTCAGGATTTTTGCCAACATGCGTGCCGACTGCAGATCCAACATGCTTCCGAAAGGTGCGTGAAGAAGGGAGACACCCTCTTTTTCAAAGAAGGTGTCTACAGCTTTGGCGTCGCGGGTCACAGCCGCGACGTTCCATCCGCACGAGATATAATGTCTGCAGATGTCGAGGGCGTAACGCTCCACGCCACCCCATCTGTTGGCGGAAAGAATGTGTATCAGAGTCTTCGCTACTGCCATGGCAGTCCGGATTGGTATCAGTTTGATGCGGCGATCATCACCTTTATGTCGACACTCGGCATATTGACACAGGAAGCCACGAGCTTGTCGACAAGTTTACCCCGATAGGTCACGATTCCGCATTGCACGCCCGGAGATGAGGCGACCATATTGTCGATGCCCCCTTTCAGAAGTGCGTCGCCGAAGAAATTGACAAGAATGTTGGAAAGAGCCATAGCCACAGTTCTTGGAACAGAGATAGAGGGATGTGTCTCGTCAAAGTTCAATACATACACGGAGTCTTTGAGCGCCACGGAAAGATTCTTCGGGAATTCGAAAGGACGGGTGCACTGGCTGATAAGGATCACGTCGGCACTCTTCACTTTGTTGTACAGCACTCTTGGATGTATGGCGATAGTGTTCAGGGAGTCTCCGCATATCTGTTTGGCAACCTGCATGGCGGATATGTCGTTGTTCATAAGAGTGACATAAGCGCCCGCCGCCATGGCTGCCTTGGCGGCGGAATATGCTGTCGTGCCGTCGCCGATCACGAGCACCTCGCATGGATTGATCCCCGCCACGCCGGCAAGGAGCACCCCTTTTCCACCGCCGACATACGACAGAAATTCCTGCGCGTATATCACGGCTCCGCGTCCGTCGATCTCGTCAATCACGTTAGCGAACACCGGCTCGTCGTTGTAGCTGAGCATATTGTCAAAGCATCCGGCGGTGATGTCTCGTTCGAGCAAGGCTTTGATTACCGGGGCTTCAAACAGCGTGCTTCCCATCATGGAAAATACAGTCGCCCCTTTTTTCATCTTTTTTACATCTTTTGCGTGTAGCGGCTGGTATGAAAGCACTATATCCGCCTGCAGAGCCTCTTCCCGGGTGGCGGTCTCCACTCCGAATTCGCGGTATGAGGAATCAAGAAAACTGATATCTGTGGCTGCGCCTTTCTCCATGATTATCCGGATGTTGGACGATGTGAGCAATCCGCAACCTTCAGGGGTGAGCAGAAAGCGGGTTTCATCGGTGTCGGCATAGTTGCCTACGAGTCCTAGTGTCAGAGACTTCGGTGCTTCTTCTTTTATCGCTACCACCGGCTGTGTATCCAGTCCGGGAGACTTTTTGTTTTCTTGCCCTGTCATGATCTATTGGAATAAGGGTTATAATAAAATTTAACAGCTGTCGCGGAACCTGCCGGAATAAAAGTGTAAATGTAAACGCTGTCAAAATATACATTCAATGTCGAGGCACGCTCCATGGTTTACAAAATTAATAAAATGATTTAAATCCCGGATAAAAAACAGGTATAAAAATCATGAGAGCGGATAGAAGTCGAGAAATTGGGCGATATTGTCGCCTATCTGTCTCTTGTCTTCCAGGGAATCCCCTTTCCATATCACTTTCGCTTTTGAATAGAATGGTTCCCTCTTTTCGAGCTGAGTGGATATGATCTCCCTGATCTCGTCGTCGGTACGTCCTGCCAGGAGCGGACGTTTTTCCCGTTTGCGTATAAGCCTTGAGAAAAGACACTCCTGCGACGCCTGAAGCCACAAAGTGGTGCCACGGCTGTTCATATGCTCCATATTGTCGAAGAAACAGGGAGTTCCCCCTCCGCAGGAAATTATGGTGTCTTCAAATTCCGCCACCTCATGCAGCATCTCACGTTCGATCTCCCGGAATCCCTCTTCGCCGTGTCGGTCGAAAATCTCGCGCACGGTGGAGTGATAACGTTGTTCGATATAAAAATCGAGATCGATAAAAGGTATGCCGGTGGCTGCTGAGAGGGCTTTGCCGAAAGTGGTCTTCCCGCAGCCCATATATCCGATTATGAATATTGGTTTCATTTTTATTATAAATATTTAAACTAAAGACAGATCCGATAAAAAGTTTAAGGATTTATCTTTTCATCGGTCTTGGTAACAACGTTTTTATAGTGTCGCAATC
>CAMWID010000056.1 GCA_947174235.1 uncultured Porphyromonadaceae bacterium
TCCACTCCAAGGATGCGACCCCTACGACCCCGAAATTTTAAGGAACGCGCTCTTAATATCAATCTTATCAAAATGATTTCACTGGAGAAATAACAACTTTGAAGCTGTTATGATCTGCTTTTATACGGTCTGGTTCAAGAGGACCTCCCTGTCCACAACTTGCTCCCCCAAGACCTGTCACGCCACAATCAAGATGCAAGACTGTTCGGGTGATTTCAGGCAACTTATAATGATGGTCTGTATCGAACAGCTCCATCTCTGTATAAGGTATCGCCGTGACCGACATCAATGCCGGGGCATCGAATCTTACGCCTGCTCCATCTGAAGACAGCGAAGCCCATCTCACCTCTTCACGGTTGCCGTTGCTTTGAGGGCGCGTGTAGGGTGTGACCATATCCTTCACATTTGAAGCATACTTACCTATGAATTGTCCGGTTTTTCTATCATTGTAATTTTCAACAGGACCTCTGCCATAATACGTGAAATCGTCAAGCTCAGCCGGAACTTCCATTACATACCCTAACCTGGGAAGAACCAGTTCCGGTTTGTTGGAATCAAACTCAGCATTCAATACTATCTTGCCGTCAGGGAATACAGTCCATGTCTGCACGGTGGTCAGC
The DNA here is from genome assembly GCA_947174235.1 of uncultured Porphyromonadaceae bacterium. Classification (GTDB taxonomy): domain Bacteria; phylum Bacteroidota; class Bacteroidia; order Bacteroidales; family Muribaculaceae; genus Lepagella. The sequence goes on from CAMWID010000056.1 coordinate 621, forward strand.
TTGAAATCATCATCGGCAAAAGGCTTCGACCCACCTTCATCGATAGAGTATGTTCCGCGAGCATTCCCGTTACCTCCAATCATTTTGCCTCCACATGGAGCCTGTGATTCAATAATAAACGACAATACTTTGTTGCCATTTTTGTCCTTACCTATTTTTTTTGATACAACTTTATGTCTGAGATTATACAATCCGTTCTCAAACCATTCGTCAGATACCCACGGGTCATTGTTGAGATAAGCACGGAAAGCATACGGTTCAGGACCTTTTCCCGGAACTATCATATCCTTTCCATTATATACGAGGCGCTCCAACGTACCCTTGGCAAGGTTGAACACTATCGTATAGTCATCGCCGGCTATCACCTCCATTTCCCGATCGGTGTCCTTCATGTTGACAGCCAAAGCGGTTTCCGAATTCCTTTGAACCGGCAACATCTTCAGGGGTAATTGCTCCGCCATCTGCACGTATCCCTTCTCAGCCCATGGCTTATCTTCCGACAGGGAGAACTCTAAATTCACAAAATACTCACCCTCTTCTTTCAGCGTTGAACTATCTATCGGAAGGGCGATCTTAGCCTCTGACCGGGGGGCCACACTTTCCAACGGCATACTGCCGGATTCCACCTCGACCCCGTCTTCGAGCAAACGCCATGTAAGATCATAACCTGCCAACGGGATAAAATAATTCTTATTAAAAACCGAGATCTCCCCTTTATACATATCCAAAGGAGTAACCTTCACATTCTGATAGACCTTCTTCACCTCATGATACTGCGGCTTGGGGGTCATGTCGCCAAACATGATTCCGTTCATCACGAACTGTCCGTCAGTAGGGAAATCACCGAAGTCTCCACCGAATGCAAGATATCGTTCTCCGGTCTCTTTGTCATAATTGTAAAGCGACTGGTCTACCCAATCCCATATCGCGCCACCCATGAAATGATTGGTGCCCTCCATGGCATCCCAATAATCCACGAGATTACCTACCGCATTTCCCATCGAATGGGCATACTCATTTATATGGAACGGATATTTTATCTCCTTGTCATCCCCTCTTACAGCATTTCTCACCCATTTTATCGACGGATATTGGCAAGAACCCATATCCACTATATCATTGTTACGCTCATACTGCACAGGACGGGATGTGTCGAATGCCTTTATCGCATCATACGCGGCAATGAAATTATCACCGGGACCAGCTTCGTTTCCAAGCGACCATATAATGACAGATGGGGAGTTTACCGTAGAATGGACCATCTCCATGTTTCTTGCCACATGGGCCGCCTTGAACTCCTCCACATGCGACAATGAAGCCTTCCCGTAATAATATTCATGGCTCTCAAGGTTCGCCTCATCCATCAGATAGATCCCATATCTGTCACACAGATAATACCAATACGGATCATCCGGATAATGACTGTTGCGCACATGATTGATATTCGCGCGTTTCATCATCATCACGTCTCTCTCCATATCTTCGCGTGTCACAGCGTGTCCTCGTTCCGGATTTGTCTCGTGACGGTTGACTCCCTTTAATTTTACAGGTTTTCCATTCACATAAAAATACCTTCCCGCCAATCCGAATTCATCATCTTCTGCGGGAGTATCCTTAATCTCGACCTTGCGGAAACCGGTATAAGTCGATACTGTTTCCAATACATTCCCCTTTTTGTCTTTCAATTCCCCAACAAGCGTATATCTCCAGGGTTCTTCGGCACTCCAGATATTAGGATGAGGCATCTTCAGGACTGTGGTTATCAATCCCTCCGCCCCCTTAGGGATATTTATTTCCGAAGATACGATCTTTCCATCTTTCACCGGGTGGTTTTCATCGCTATAGAGCGGATGCGCAAAAACCGTGTAGGTCATTCTGCAACCATTCGCCACCTTCCCGGAAAGATTGCGTATGGATGCCGTGATCTTCAATTCCCCATTGGCGTAATTGTCCGTAAGATCTGGAACCACAACAAGATCCCGTATCTGTACCGGGGATGTGGAATACAATGAGACAGACCTGAATATACCGGGCAACCGGAACATATCCTGAGCCTCAAGAAATGAGCCGTCGCTGTTTCTATATACTTCAACAGCCACCTTGTTTTCACCTTTCACAAGATAGGGAGTGATGTCAAAACGGGCAGCATTCCTTGAATTTTTACTGAAGCCGACATAATTCCCGTTTATCCAAAGATAAAAGAAAGAGTCAACTCCATCAAAATTTATATAGACCTCCCTACCCTTCCATGATTCAGGAATTGTAAACGTTCTGACATAAGAACCCACCTCATTCCTGTCTTCAAAAGTGGTCCACGATTCCGGAGGGGTACGCATCACTCCTCCCCGCCAGTCATCCGGTTCAACCTTATGCTGGAAAATCACTTTCTGATTAACGTATATAGGTTTACCATATTTCAACGAACCATCATTTTCCAATCCCGCGATATTCCAGTTTGACGGAACTGTAATATCATCCCATCCTGAAATGTCAAAATCCGTTTTAAAGAAATCCCTGGCTCTGAGGGACGGCTCCTTCACCCACTTGAATTTCCATCTTCCGTCAAGGCTCATCCAGTATGGACTGTTCTCAGGCAATACCTTTCTTGCGCTTTCCACCCCGGGGAATGTCGCAAACGTAGCCCTCGGCAATTCCTTATTATATGCCAAAGAATCAGGGCACTGCCATTCCCAACCTCCAGGAGCCTCAGCCGCCCCGAAGAAATAACCCTCAAGACATTCCGCATTTGTCAAAAATGGGGTAAAGAACAACCCCGACAATAAGCCATAGATATTTCGTTTCATGATATTATTTTTGCAATAAGATGATTATCCTGGCGGCATTTAACCGCCTTTCACAGCTATTACAGGCACAAAGATAGCCAATGCATCAGTAATATACAAATCCATATCCACTTATCGGGTTGTTTATGCCTCCCTCATTGCCTCACGCGGAGCACAGCCGACAGGAGTACGCTTCAGGCTACAACTCATTCGCGAAATATGGTGTTTTCCGAAAAAATCATTAACTTTGTCGCAATGATATGAATACGACCTATTCAACCGTCATTTCACATTAACCTGTTTCATCATGAAAAAATTAACTTTAAGCATGCTTTTAGCCTCCGGCGCAATCTCTATGTTTGCAGCCGACGCCATACCTGTCGTATCGGCTGATCCGGATCCGGTAAAAGCCGTACAAACTTCCGGGGCTATCGGCACTCCGGATTTCTCTACAAATTTTGCCGACAGCACCCTACGTGTAGACTATATCTTCGGAGGAGGTCCCTCCGGGATTCACATCATGCTCGACCGTCAGTCAAAATCAAAGGGCTGGTATGGCAGACGCGCAAGACTGAACCAAGTTCCTTATCTTGGAAACGGAACAATATCAGTGGTCGACCCACAGACCGGAGAGACATTATACAGCAATTCCTTCTCTTCCCTGTTTCAGGAATGGATCCACACCCCGGAGGCTGAACAGGTAAACAATTCTTTTGAAAATACATTCATCGTCCCTCTTCCTAAAAAAGAGGCAGATATAGTAGTCGCCCTGCGCAACAACCGCCACGAAGAAATCGCGAGACTGTCTCACCGCTATCGTCCCGACGATGAGCTTGTTGCAATAAAGGGCGAGAATCCTCTTCCATATAAGTATATACACAAAGGGGGCGACCCTAAAAACGCGATCGACATCGCTATGCTTGCGGAAGGATACACTCCGGAAGAAATGGATTCTTTTATAAACCATGCCCAAAAGTTTGCCGACGAAATGCTTTCATATGAGCCATACGCATCAAACAAAGACAAATTCAATTTTGTCGCGGTCATGGCGCCGTCTCGGGAAAGCGGAGTAAGCGTACCTCTGAAAAAACAATGGAAAGACACAGCTTTCGGATCCCATTATTCTACGTTTTATTCGTCACGCTATCTCACCACCCCTCATGTAAAAAAACTTCATGACGCCCTGAGCGGTATCCCTTACGAACACATTATGATTCTTGTAAACACTGACGAATACGGTGGCGGAGGAATATATAACGCGTATCATATCGCGGCGTCGCGCAACAAGCTTACGCTACCGGTGACCGTACACGAATTCGGACACAGCTTCGGAGGACTTGCAGACGAATACTTCTACGACGGTGAAGAAAATTCAACCTATCCCCTTGATATCGAACCATGGGAACCAAATATCACAACCCTTGTGGATTTCGATTCGAAATGGAAGGATATGGTCAAACCGGGCACCCCTGTACCGACTCCATGGGTTGATCCGGGAGGCAACCGTGACGAACGTATGAAACATAAGGAGAAAAACGATGGAAGCCAGACCGTCGGAGTTTATGAAGGTGGTGGATACCAGAAAAAAGGAGTATACCGCCCTGTGGTGACATGCCGTATGCGCGACAATTATCATCCCACATTCTGTCCCGTATGCGAGGCTGCCCTGAGCCGCCTTATTGACTTTTATACTTTACCTGAGTAATAGGAGTCGCCTTTATTGATTTTTAAATCTGCCTGTAAATCCGTGTATACACGGATTTACAGGCAGATATTTTTTATTTTACAAAAATAGCGTTAACTTTGCATCTGTAATCTCATGGAATAAATAAACTGACCACGGGATTCTCAGGAATAGGATAGGATCTGACGATACATTCACAGAATTAAGTTAGTAGTAAGAGACAGGCTGACCGGCGTTGTGAAACGACGTTCACCGAAGTAAGTATTTATAGAGCCTTAAATTCTAATATTAGCGGCACACCTTCCCGGTGTGCCGCTTATGCATTCATATGCTTTACGTTTCCTCGCTTACCTTCCGGAGAGAGGCGCCGGAGTGGTGTAAGATCGTTTGCCGAGTTCACTGTCTATCTGATAGATGCCCGTGCCGTCAGACCCTACGAGAGTAAGATTGTCTATTATCTCCTGTGCCCCCTCTTCTTCCTCGACCTGCTCCGCTATGAACCAGTTGAGCTGCTGACGGGTTGCAAAATCTTTTTCCTCCTCCGCAAGAGCATAAAGATCGTGGATGCATTTGGTGACTACTCGTTCATGCTCAAGAGTATCGGCAAACGCTGCCAGCGGACTTTCCCACGACAAAGGAACTTCCGCCACCGGAGCCAGAATCACTCTTCCCCCTCTTGCGTTGACGTAGTTGATAAAAATCTGGGCATGATCAAATTCCTCTTTAAATTGTATGCGGAACCAGTTGGCTATACCTTTACGGCCTTCCGCCTCGAAATGATTCGCCATCGAAAGATAGAGATAACCCGACCAAAATTCCCGGTTGATCTGCTCATTGAGCGCCTCAACCATTTTCTTGCTGATCATAATATTATGTATTTTAAAACAATTTAATCCTACCTGATATAACTCATGGAAACATTCTACTTTATCCGTATTGCATCTCATCGGAGAGTTCTATGGCACGCACAAGTGCGAAAGACTCCTTTGCGGACAAGATGACACCGGAATCATATCGTGTTCAGAGAAAATGAAAACGTTTCAAATGCTCAAGATTACGCATTATATGCAAAAGAATCAGTGGGAAACGTCTTGTCTCCCGCACAACCACAACTGAAGAGGATTCCATAAGTCTCATATCTTTTATTCTATTAATATTCAAGATTATATTTCTCCATATCATGCCAAATCATAACAGATTCCACAAGATACAGATCTGACACGGCAGTTTTCAGCCCCGTTATAATCTGCCAACACAAATCCCCTCCCAATAGTTTGCTACTGATTCAAATTTTAAATAATGTTTATTGTTTATAAGGAACAGTCTCCCATATTTTATGGACACAGTAACAAAATATGGTAAGACCGCTTCCATTGCAGACACTCTTTAGAAACGTCATTACATGGCTACCATTCCACCTCTATGTCGGATGAAGTCCCTGTATCCCATCCATCGGAAGATGATGTCCCTCCCGGGACGGAAAGATTGAGAATGATGTCGCCGAGCTGCTTTGGCTCGGCAGAAAGAAACGCACCCTGAACGATAGTCTGCGAATTTCTGACCGAGCTTATCGTGCCCATTGGGATGGATATTATTTTGGTTTCTCCATCTTTGAATGCAACGGAGAAATTTGTCTCTCCAAGTTTTGTGAGATCTCCGGATTTATTTGCCAGAGTATAGAAATAAAACAATTCAGGCATTTCATCCCCTTCGGGATACAAATTCACCGGACTACCGGCAGTTCCTGATGAATGTGTCGCCGGATCCTCTATTCCCACCTCTTTTGCATCGATATTCATTTTAGAATAATATGGGATCTTGGTAAATGAAATGCCCGTCACTTCCCTGGAATCCTCCAACGAAGTGGTACTTACAAACCGGATCTTACTTACCATGCGGCTTAGCGTGATATCTTTTTTGACCTCTTCCGCTCCTTTTTCCACCCTTACGACATTCGCGAAAAAGTCAAGATTATCATTATTGATCTCAAAGTTCTTCACTTTCACAATCTCGGGATATGTCGCGTCTTTAGTATCGTAATAGCAGTCCTGATAAAAGCCCGATGCATCTTTCTCTTCGGATTTGATATAATCGGCGAATAAGACTATTGTATAGCTTCCTTCTTCTACAGAAAAAGTTATGGTGGCATCCCCATCGGAGACAAGCGCCTCTTTACGCTCAAGGACATTTTTCGTGTCTTTCATATCTCCCTCGACAAGTTTCGCCACATAGCGCAGCTTATGACCGTCGTGGATACCTCTGGTGCCGGCGACTCCGGTGGAAGAGACCGTAAGTGTGATCGTTTTCCCTTTGGGTTCAGACAATGACGGTCCGTCAATCACTTCTGTCGACGAACATGCCCCCGATAAAAACGCGGCAACCAATGACAACATTGCCGGCGGGAACTGCTTTACAAATGACTTCATAAGCGTATTATTTTAGTGTTTTTATATTTCTATTATTCTTAGTATTTTTTATCTCCCGTCTGTGAATGACAATTCTGCGGAATATTCATTCTATACGTACAATGATCTCATCATCCCAGAGATTGTCCACACTTATGTTGTTGGAATAAAAATTCGTCAGGAAATCACCCCTTATTGTGGTTGTCTTTCCGCGTTCCACAGGAAAGGTTATGTCTCTTACTTTTGACACAATCATTTTCGCAGAATTAAAAATCGTCAGCGTAACAGTCAATTCCGTTCTGTCTTTAGAAGCGAAAACCCAATCCGAACATATTACCGTCTGCGAGGAAAAAAGAGCCGGGAGGGGTGACGAGACCTCCACCATCCTTTCATATCCCGCAGGCTCCCCTTCCAATGCATTGAATGTTGTGGGGAATTGACCGCCATAGGAAAGCGAGACTGTATATTTCTCACCCCTCTGTATAGCATCGTCTGCATATATGAGAAAATCCTCTACATCTGTCGTCTCAAACTGAAAACGCGCGGCAGGCGGCGACAATTCCATCCGCACGATACGTCGGACAGAAAGTTTATGCCTGTCTTCTCTGAAATCAAGTGTAGAAACCGCAAATCCACAATCTTCAGGGAAAATATATTCTCCGTGATTGAAAAAAGGTGATACCGATGACAACGACGAGACATCAAATGCCGATGACCCGTCAGAATTGTTGATATCACCATCAAGCCATATCGCCATCGTATATACAATTGTCCGCAATTTTGTGGGAACGACAAAATTCAGAAAACCTTTTTCAAAATCTTCTTGGGATACTGATTGTTCATGACGCGACACTAAAGCACCATTATCAGAGATCTCTACTACAATACGTTTTGATGACATACCACCCCTTACCCCGGGATAATAGCTAAGCAACCGGTCCCATTTCAGACTTAACGACAATTCGACCCCGATCTCTACTTCCGTGGGATCTTCCGCACCGGCATCCGGATAAGTGTGGATGCATCCTTGCCATAAAAATGACAAAAACAGCAACATTATGGTAAGTGATGTTTTCATTTCAGCAATATCAGGAATAATCGGGAACTATCTTTTGTCGTACTTTTACAATGGGAATCTATAGGATATGGAAATTGCCGCCCTGTCAATACCAAACCATGATGTCTCCCTGAGGTCAACCTGCGGACCGTTGTCCACATTAAGAAATCTGTCATAACGTGTGTTGACGTATCCCACTCCGGCAGACAACTCTACACCCCAGCCTTGTCCAAGCGAAAAGTGATAACCATATGTCAATCCGCCCCCAAGGAGCGGTCGGGAGGTGTCCTGATACCGGAAATCATCCCATCTCACGTTATACCACGACACTGTAAGATGCACCCCTAAGAAATGACCTGTCTTATCTTCTTTAAACCACCATTTAGCTTCCGGAAGGATCGAAAGATTGCGAAGCGAAAACTTCCTGGAAACAAACCACGGGCACCATGTCATCCCCAATGAAGCTGATATATGCGGATGAAAGAAAATCTCACCATCCACATTCATGACTGTCGCCGCCCAAAACAAGACATTAGTCTTACATCCGGCATATAATGAACCCGTGGCACATACAGGGATATCTTCATTTTGCTGCGGAAGTCCGTCTTGATCAAAATGACAGTTTTCTGCATACGATGATAGCGGGACAAGTATTAAAGATATGGATATGAAGAGAGTTTTCATGACAGGTGGTATTATACACATTCGGCAAAATAAGCAAAAATATTTCATCCGATCAATATTTTATTGAAAAATAGCTAAAAAAACTGTTCATTTTTCCAACAAATGTGAAATCCCAATATTTTTTCTTATATTTGTAGTAGAATTGTTTGAGATATCTAAGTTGGTTGACCTTTTTCTTGTTAAGTAAAAAGTGCTACTAAAGTGAAAAACTTTTTAATCACTTCAATTTGCATGAAATAAGGTCAGACAACTTCATAAACATATCGGTTATGGAGCAAGACAATACTTATATCAGGTTTGACTGGGCGATGAAGCATATGCTTCGCGACAAGGCGAATTTCGGAATCCTCGAAGGTTTGATTTCAGTTCTCCTTAACGAGGACGTGTCAATAATCGAAATCCTCGAGAGCGAGAGCAACCAGGACTCCGACAGTGACAAATTCAACCGAGTGGACATAAAGGCGAAGAACAGCAAGGGACATCTTATCATCGTGGAGGTGCAGCTGACCCGCCAGCTCCATTACCTTCAGCGCGTGCTCTACGGGACATGCAAGGCAATAACCGAACACATCAACATCGGGCAGAAATATGACCAGGTGAAGAAAGTATACTCCATAAGCATCCTCTACTGCGACTACGGACAGGGCGACGACTATGTGTACCACGGACAGACCACGTTCAAGGGGATACACACCGGATCGGATCTCCTGGTCACGACAAAAGAGGACGGAGTGATCGTGACACATCTTCCAAGAAAAGTATTCCCGGAATACTACCTTGTCAGGGTAAACGTCTATGACAAGATACCGGAATCCCCACTTGACGAATGGCTGGAGTATCTCAAGACAGGCAAAGTCAAGGAAGACACACGGACACCGGGACTTCAGGAGGTTAAAAAGAAACTGCAGTACCTCTCGATGACACCGAAAGAACGCAGGGAATACGACGCCCATATGGATGCCATTATGGTTCAGAACGACGTGCTTGACACCGCCCGGGACGAGGGCCGGGAAGAAGGTCGCGCTGAAGGGGTGGAAATAGGGAAAGCCGAAGAACGTAAGAACATCGCACTAAAGCTTATCTCTTTGGGAATGGAGGATGATATCATAGCGAACATCTCAGGAATTTCCGAAGAAGAAATACGGAATTTAAGGATACTCGGAAAATGACATTAAGCGACTAAATTTTATTATGGCAACGGATTGTATGTCCGGTGCCATAATAAAATTATCTTAATTTTCGATTATTAGATGAAGGTCTCAACCATTTTATCCTCATAGATTCAATCAGACTTTATATCTGACATAGGGTCTTCATTCAATATTAGGCAGTCAACATCCAAATTAAACTAAATCATCATATCAAGTAATCCCAACAAACATTTAATGACTCCATTATGGCGGATTCAGATCTTTATTCCCGGATTTTTTCATCTCTGACACCTCTCAGACCTTCCAATAATTCTACAGAAGGAAAGAGTTCCGGCATCTGTTTTTTCAATATTAATATAATAGATGGAGAACCTTTTCTGGAGACTACTGTATCTGACAAAGATCTACAGAAGATGTCACCGGCAGACAGATATATTTATAAAGAATTGTCAAGAATCGCAGGCAGTGATGACTTATTTGGAATCAAGTCAGGTGTCTTGGGCAAGAAATCTGTATCTTTTTGGGAAAATCCCTTTCTTGTTCATATTATTGAAAATCAGAATTCCATTCAAAATACTAAAAAAACACGTCTGAAATTCTCCGACTCCCCGGCATCCATTATTTTAGACATGAGATCTTCTGATATTTCTCAAGAAGTATCCGTTTCCCTTCGGTTGAATGTAGGCGACAGCACTAAAGATGGGATTATTTTCCTTGATGACTCCAATATCCTGTGTGACGGAACTGTATATAAAGTGAAATCGGTAGGCATAAACTATCCGAAAATCCATACTCTCGTGACTTCTGTCAATAAAGATTCTTTGGAAGCCTATCTTACTTTATTCCTTACATATTTTGAAAACATATTACCGGTACTTGACGGTACTTACGCCCGAAAATCCACTAATCCCGAACACTCCGTGCCAACATTGTATCTTGAAAAAGTCGCCGCCGACAAAGCCCTATACATACGCACAGGAATATCTCTCGAGTCTCTCGGCGATACACTTCCCATGGGTATGCAGCCTACACGCACGGCTTCAATTGACGGAAAAAACAGGATTGTCATCCGTGATGTGGAAGGCTGCGACATAGACGAGCGCACGCAACGTCTTGAATCCTTGATCCTTGCCTGCGCACCGGACAGATCCGCTAAGAAAGAGGTATATAGAGACGGAAATTTTTTCATTATTCCTGAAAATACTGCCGCTTCCTTTATAATGCAGCATCTGCCTCAACTTCTTGAAGACTTCAGACTCGTAGGAAGCGAAAAGCTTAAAGAATACAAAATCGTTGCGGTAGAACCCAGACTCAACATGAAATTTTCTTCCGGAATTGATTTCCTTGAAGGGGAAGGCGATGTGGAGATCGGGGAACAACACTTCTCAATTGCCGACATTCTCGGACAATTCTCAAAAAAACGCTATATAGAATTAAGCGACGGAAACAAAGGTATAATTGATGAAGAATATATCCGACGGCTGCAACGTCTTTTCAGGCGTAAGGATAAAGAAGGCAGAATACGCGTAAACATTTTCGACCTCCCGGAGGTAGAAGATCTGATTCATAACAAAATAAAAGGTGACTTCGCCAACAGATCCCGTGCAATTCTCAACGGGTTCAATCAAATCGGAAAGGATCCTCGTCCTGACTATATGGTCAATGCCACGTTACGTCCATACCAGGTGGAAGGCGTGAAATGGCTTAAATATCTATATGACAATAAACTTGGAGGATGTCTGGCAGACGACATGGGACTTGGGAAAACTTTGCAGACCATAGCGTTGCTCTCATTGGTATATCCTGATTGCTCTGCACCGACATTAATCGTAATGCCGAGATCCTTGCTGTTCAACTGGGAAAAGGAACTTGACCGTTTCGCCCCTGCAATTTCTCATTCTACATATTACGGCACTGACCGGGATCTGACAAAAGCCCTTGAATCAAATATTGTCCTGACTACTTATGCTGTAGCGCGCAATGACATAATGAAACTTAAAGATATTAAATTTCAATGTATCGTGCTCGATGAGTCGCAAAACATCAAGAATTTTTCCTCCCAGACGACAATGGCGATACAGATGCTTGCATCCGACAGACGGTTCGCATTGAGCGGCACTCCGATGGAGAACAATCTTACTGAACTTTATTCTCTGTTCTGTTTTCTAAATCCCACCATGTTCGGATCTGTCGAAGACTTCAACTCGTCATATACTTATCCTATCCAAAAATTCGGAGACAAGGATGCCTCACGCAGTCTTCGAAGAAAAATTTTTCCATTCATCCTACGTCGTCTTAAAAAGGATGTGCTTGATGATCTTCCCGAACGTATAGATCAGACAATATATGTAGAGATGTCGGAGAAACAACATAAGTTATATAATGACAGAAGGTTGAGCTACCGTCGCCAGATCAGCGAGACTATCGCCAAGGATGGTGTGGAGAAATCTCAGTTCCTGATGTTCCAGGCTCTTAATGAATTGCGCCGCATCGCCTCTGTACCCGAAAGCGTGTCTGACGGAAGCGTGACATCTCCCAAGATAGATGAACTGACGGAGTCTATCATCTCTTCTGTCTCGAATGGACATAAGTCTGTGGTATTCTTCAATTTTATCGCCGGGCTTGAAATAGTCATGTCTCGTCTTGAAAAACTCGGCATCCAGTTTGAAACCATGACGGGATCAACATCCGCTTCCGCCCGCAAACGTATTGTGGAACGCTTTCAGTCTGATCCTGAATGCAAAGTAATGTTGCTCACCCTCAAAGTCGGTGGCGTCGGTCTTAACCTTACCGCAGCGGACACTGTCTACGTGTTTGAACCATGGTGGAACAAAGCGGCGGAAGAACAGGCTATAAACCGACTGCACCGCATCGGACAGAAATCGACCGTCAACGCCTTTTCTCTTATTACGATAGGCACTATCGAGGAGAAAATCCTACAGCTTCAGGAACAAAAAAAAGAATTGTTCAATGAATTGATAAGCGCCGACACAGCATCGTCAAAACATCTATCAGAAAAAGATATCGACTTTATTCTATCATGAAAAAATCTGAAAATAAAGAACTTCACATTAAATCAGACCCCGGGACAGACGAATATATATATATCAATCTGCCTGCTGTGAACCCGGAGAAAACGAATCCGGCATTAACAAAGTTGAATAAAGACGACATCCGGGATCTCATTGCCCCTATGCGGAAAATATTAGCAAATAAAAAGCTGAAATTTTCCAATTCTTCTGATCCACTTCTGATCCACATATTCAGCAATCTGTCTGACAGCATATTATGGAACCGTCTTCTCAAAGATGAACTGGCAGAAATCTATACCTCTTTCTGTGCCGACATTTGGAATCTTGTAAATATCGGAATGGCAGACAAAAAATTAGAACGGACATGGAGAGAAATTCTATTTTCTGAAGAAGTCAGTCCTCAGGCTGTCGAGAAAATTCTCGGACGAAATATCGTGGCAAAGATGTCCTGGCATTGGAATTCCAGATTATATTTCGAATGTCTGTTTTCCCCTTTGACTTTCGCTGATGACTCTTCATATTATTACTCATCTTCCAATAGATTCAATCATCCACTGTCTCTCTATCCTGAAGCCAGAAAAAAACTGCTGGAAGCTTTTTATGGCAAAGAAACCATTGCACCTGAGATTTTTGATAAGATACCGGAAGATGAAAACTTTGTGATTTCAAATTTCGAACAACAGATGCCTTCGGAATTAAATCTCCTCTCCGGGATAGGGATGACCGGCAATCCTCTCGCATCTTCTACCGGTGCCCTTACAGCCGCAAAATTGAAATCAATTAAAAAAAGCTATCCCATAGATGAATTCAAACCCTCTTTCGCCAAATGGCATCTTGACCGGACTGAATTGATGGTTACTGCATATTTCTTGCAGGACGCAAAACAGACCACTTCCGCTGATCCGGGAAAATTCGCCAAATTTATAATCCAGAAATTACCATCTCTTCTGAAACCCGCTAATTTCGGGATGCTCCTTCCTGAATTCAAGGGTTTTACCAAGTCATGGGCGGAAGTGTCCAACGCCAAAGCACTGACGGATACCATCACGGCAATCATCCGACCATCCGCCGACGGGTGGATGTCGCTGTCAAATCTACGCGTCAGAGTGATTTGCGGGGAATGTTCACATTGGGATCATGCTCCATATCATCATCTATTCCCCTCAAAAGGACGGAGCAGGCACTCCCTCAAAAGGAAAGATGACAAACTTGAGTTTTACGAATCCCATTCAAACAATATCAGATGGTTCTCCGAAATAGATTTCCCGTTCGTGCTTCACTGGCTCAAATTGCTTTGTGCCGTCGGCATTCTTGAAATCGCGGAAACTGACAACATCTCTGATAACACTGACAATCTCGAAGGCCTGTGCTATGTAAGGCTCACGCCTCTCGGAAGATATGCTCTCGGCATCGACCAAAAATATGTTGCGACGGAGTCGGTCTCTCCATATGAACTTGACTTTGATGAGAAAAATTGTATAATAACAATACTTAGTGATTCATGCCCATATACACTCTTCCTTCGCCAGATCTCATCCGCCATCGGAAGCCACCGCTTCCGTATAACTCCGTTGAGCCTTATTCAGGGATGTTCGTCTCAGGAAGATCTTGAAGACCGGATAACAAAACTTCAAAAGCTGGTCACCCCGGAACGCTCGGAAACATTGAAAACAATAATTGAGGAGGCGCGTAAAAGAGTCGGTTGTGTCGAACCGGTAAACGAGCCTTACGTTTTGTTTAAAATAAAACCGGATATACCGGGATTCGTGGAATTTCTATCTACAAATAAAGAAATCAGGGAAAATGTGGTGTTCGCACAGAATTCTATGATCCTTGTCAGGCATGGGTTCCTGAACAAATTCATATCCATCTGCAATAAAAACGGTTATATTCTAAATTGAGTTTTAAAATATGGAATTTGAAATACCCGACATATTGATCACCGGAGCCTATGGAATGCTGGGAAGTTATCTTAAAGATGAATTTGCCGGCAATGTCATCAAGTCAAGAGTATTCTCCTTGGGACGCAGAAAGGATAATGATTTCATCTGTGACCTTGTTTCCGGCATCCCCGATTTCCGGGATAAACGTTTCCAAGCGGTCATTCACTGCGCCGGAACTGAATCGGATAAGGGTGCCATGGAGTTGAATTACGGGGGAACCGTTAATCTGCTGAAAGCACTTGAGATCAACCCTCCTAAACACTTAGTCTATATCAGCAGCTATAAGGTCTACTCAATGGATGCCGGAACAGACATTTCTGAATCAGCCAATACAAAAACTGACAATAAGGCGGGAGAATCCAAACTGCTTGCTGAAAAAGCGGTCACAGAATGGGCGGAAGATCATGACGTTGTTCTGACTATCATACGTCCGGCAAGAATGTTCGGCTCAGGAGTAGGGGGAGAAACTCTGGAACTGTTCAAGGATGCGGTTAATGGCGGCTACATCCACATACGTGGGAATGACGCACGGGTAAGCCTCGTGACGGCACTTGATGTCGCAAAAGCCATAAAATCCGTATACTCTAAGGGAGGAATTTTCAATGCTGCAGACGGAGTGAATCCACGTTTTATTGACATGATGGAAGCATTGTCTGCAAATGCCGGACGCCACAAACGTATGACCTGTCTCCCCCCTTCATGGGCTGAATGGTTGTGGCGCATTTGCAGATGGATACCGGTGATCGACCGCAACCTTAACCCGTATGTCGCGGCTCAAAGGATGAAAACCCTCACAATCAACGGTTCCGCACTTGCTGAAGCCGCGGGAATCAAATATCACGACACAATCAAAGTAATCTCCAGAACTGACCCTGACTACCCTTACGCAGAATGAAACTCGATAAAATCCAGAATATAATCTCCCAAATAACCGCCTCGGTCGCCTCCCTTATAAAAGTGGCGGTGATGTCTCGCGGCATTTCACCTGAAGAACCTGTGAAAACAGGCAAGTCAATAGTAATAATGGGGAACGGACCTTCCCTTAGACAGACTATCGACAAGGATGCAATATGGTTGTGTTCCAATGATCTTATGGCTGTAAATTTTGCCGCCAATACTCCGGACTTCTTTAATCTGCGTCCGGGATATTACATTCTTGCCGACGGTCATTTTTTCTCCGGCAACGCCACGGATCCGAACGTAGAGGCATTATGGAAGAATCTTGCTTCAGTCTCATGGGGCATGACACTGCTCGTACCCCGCAAATTCAGGCATTTTGCAAAAGCGCTAATCCTGACAAACCGCAATATAAAACTGAAGACATTCAACCTTACACCTGTGGAGGGTTTCAGACTTCTTACTCATATGTTGTTCAATGCGGGATTAGGAATGCCTCGCCCAAGAAATGTTATGATCCCTGCGATTATGATGGCGATAAGGGAAGGATACCGCGACATATATCTTTGCGGAGCCGACCACACGTGGACACAGACTCTCAGTGTTGACGAAGACAATTATGTGGTCAGTATACAACCGCATTTCTATCAGGACAATGACAAGGAACATGAACGTGTGCGGTCCACATATAAAGGTCTCCGTCTTCACGATGTGCTCGGAAGCATGACCATAGCTTTCAAAAGCTACTGGCAGGTGGCGGCATATGCATGTTCAAAAAAGGTCAATATAATCAATGCGACTCCCGGATCGATGATAGACGCCTTCAAACGTCGTAAATCACTCTGATTTTAGATTTCAAGCAAAGACCGCCAAGCCGCATTTTGGTCGGCATAATGGTCAATACATACGTATTACCGGGCATATGCTCCAAGCGTAGGATATTCTCCGCTGACCGAAATACGGGGTGTGCCGTCCATGTCATAAAACGTGACCGGAGTGATAAAATCCGGATTACCGCGCCCTATGGCAGGTGAATCAGGAGCGACACGGTAATTGAAATAATAATCATTGCGCACTGTAAGGAACAACGGATCCTCATTCCACACGCAATCTATAAAATTATTGTCGTCATCACCTGTGGCTTTAAGAAGCACATTCCTCAGATAAACTTCTGATCCATCAAGATTGCCACAGTTGACAGCCGTCCCTATTCCCCAGATTATACTGTTTTCAAATGAGGCATGCATCAGGGGCATATCTGTATATTCGGCTTCTCCATCACTCCATTCTTCGGGGAGATAATGATATAATGACAGATTCGGCTCAGTCACCGATGCAAATAGATAATTGTTGGCAATAGTGCATTGCACAAATTCATGTACCCCTCCGGTGAGGCTTACCACAGCCAACGGCGACTCCGAAAAGCAACATCCGTAGGCGTCAACTTTGGCATAGCGCGAATCTAACACCGTCGTTGAAGAATTATGGAGCCATGAATTTACAAGCGTCAGTTTCTGGCGTGAAATATCTCCGCATGAATCAACCCTAAGTCCGGACGTGGACGACCTCATGTCTACATATTCCAGCCTGTTGCCGAATGACTTCTCCCCTATTGTGATCCCTCCCCATTGTCCGGACATTATATCATACGGAACTCCCGGGATCACCTCATCCATACGGTCGCCCCTCAGGTCTATCTTCTTTTCAGCAGTACCGACAGCTTCCAAGGTGCCGTCCACTTTCATGGACGCGCCGTCATGAAACAATATCCTGGCACCCGGCTCGATAGTCAATGTCGCTCCTTTTTCCACCCTCAGAGAATCAAAAATCACATATGGCAATCTGTCTGTCATCCGCATGTCATTGTCAACCTTGAAATCTCTAAGTCTTATCACATTCTGCGCCCATGCCTCAACCTCGACTTCCTGTGTCACTCCGTTGGTGACAAATTCAAGTCTGTCGCTTACCTTTCGGGGTTCAAAGGAATCATCCGCGTCAATAAAACACTCTATAAAGATATATATCGAGTCTCTGCCTCGGATCTCGACATCTCTGAACGAAGTGCCGTTCACTCCATCCACATTGAAAGTGAACGGAGTGGAGGAATCCTGAAATTTTATTGATGATATGTTGATCCCTTTTTTGTTGCGGTTGTAGACAAGCAGACGGGCTGTAGGAGTGCCGAGATCCGTAAAAACAGTACCGAAACTTACCGTATCCGTAGAAAACGTCAACACGGCGGATGGAGATTCGGTAAAATCATCGTCGATACAGGAAGTGGCGATTAAACCAAACACCGCCACAAGCGTCAATAAAATAGACCTTATTACGTTCATATATATGAAACGCTTCCGGCACGCCGTATATTGCGCTTTGTGAAAGGCGCCTGCGGAGCCTGGCGGATTGATCGTGTCATAAACGTCATTCAGTTGAAACCCGATGAAATACATGCTTATAGCCGGGGAGGCATCCGGCGACCTACATGCCTCGAATTTGATAAATTCCCTGAAAAAGATTGATCCGGAAGCGGAATTCCGCTTTTTCGGAGGCGACCTCATGGCGAAAGCCGCAAGAAAAAATCCTGAGGTCCACTATGAAATGATGAATGTGATGGGATTTTCCGAAGTCTTCAGAAAACTTCCCACTCTCTGGAAAAATCTCCGTACCGCAAAAAAGATCATCGCTGACTATCGTCCGGATGTACTCATCCTTGTGGATTATCCAAGCTTCAATCTAAAACTCGCCGCCTATGCCCATTCTCTCGGCATAAGGGTGGACTATTTCATTTCCCCGAAAGTCTGGGCATGGAAGGAATACAGGGTAAAGAAAATCAAAAAGTTTATAAGCAACCTCTACTCCATTCTTCCTTTTGAAGTCGGGTTTTACAAAAACAGAGGATACGATGTCACTTATGTCGGCAATCCATCGGTTCAGGAAATCGAATATTTCATGGGACATCTGCCACCAAGACGTCATTTCGTGGAACGTCAAGGCTTTGCAGACCGGGAAAAACCGATAATAGCCATCCTTCCGGGTTCAAGGAAAGGGGAGATCCGCAACAACCTTCCATTGATGATAGCTGCGGTAAAACGGTTCCCGGATTTTCAATATGCCGTTGCGGCGGCACCCGCAGTACCTGAGAAATTTTATCGGGAAGTCGCACAAGACCCCGGACTACAGGTAGTGTTCGGTGCAACCCCGACATTGCTAAAATATGCACAGGCAGCTATCGTCACATCCGGAACCGCCACTCTTGAGACTGCTCTTATCGGCACGCCACAAGTCGTATGCTACCGCGGCAACGGCAGCAAACTCACCTACAGGCTTATGGAAAAGTTGCTCAAGGTAAAATACGTGTCGCTACCGAATCTGATCGTCAACAACAGCGTCGTGCCTGAACTATTGCTCCACAATTGCACTCCTTCAACAATAGCTCGTGAACTATCACCTCTCCTCCAGGGCTCACCTAAACGTGACTGGCAGATTTCCGGCTATAAAAATATAAAACGACGTCTCGGCAACAGTGTGGCAAGTGATTATGCAGCCGAACTGATAACTGATTCTCTCGGATTATCCGTCTCCAGGGATGCCGGCTGCAATGAACCGGAAAAGAAGCCGTCGCCGAAGAAAACAAACCGGGACAAAAGTGATCAGACTCCCCGGAACGACAACCATGGCAGACAACAGACCGGACATTCTCTGCAGCAAAGCAACAGGAATACAGGAAATAACGAGACGAGGCAGGAATTGCCTTCAGGCAATCCCCCGACAGCACGAAAAGAAAACGGCAACGGAGGTAATGAATCCTCTCGACCTTACCGCAGACGGTACCCCCGACACAAGCAGAACCGGCAAAGTGACCCGACTGAATGACAAGCAAACTTTTTAAACAGATATCCGTTTCTTCCTTAGAAACCGTTTAAATTTATTTGTCAGTCAGACCTCACTCTATTCCAGTTATGTCGAGAGACCGAAATTATTATTCCTCCTCCTTCAACAGCAAGGCGTTCCTTATCTGTAGCGCGTTGCTCTTTTGTGGAGCTGTGGCATCATTCATATGGATACTTGTCAACGCTGCCGAGATGCACTTTATCAAGAACATACTCTATAGTGTGGCATTCCTTGTAATATCGGCGGGAGTATTTGCTTATAGCCTCAAAGCATACAGGAATCCTGAATCCGCTTCAGGCCTACTGTGGGTATCCATGATTATGGGAATAGCCATATTCATTGCCGGGCTTTGCATTAAAAACCCTGAAGAACAAACAGGTATATCTCCACATGAAGACACAGGCAACCCGGCGGTACGACTACACAAATAAACCGGGTTGCCTGACGTGAATGTCTGACTGTATCAGCCTTATGACCTCAAAACTTTTTTACCGAACCGATGAAAAGAACCGTTCCTGTGCTCTGTTCCATTACGTAGTACACAAACGGACGATTGAAATTCACGTCCACATCCCCCTTTGGAACTCCCAATGAGATCGCCACCGACGTAGTCCCCGCTCCCTCGGCTCCATCTTTCGTCACCTTAAAATAGGTTTTCTGCTTTACGTTCATCGTGGCTGAGCGACCTGAATCCGTCACAAAATTAATCGGGAAACCAAGAGTTACCAATTTTTCCTGTATTCCTTCAATATCAAGCTGAGTCTCGAATGCAGGAAGTGTGATCTCTCCGCTCGACACCTCTGTCCTATCCTCCAGACAAAGACCCTCGCCGATAATAAAATTCGCACAATCCGCCACACTCTCATCTTCCTTGGGCAATACCACATACATGCTGTATCCTCCCTTGCCGAAAGGTATTTTTGCAAAATGACGGCCGTCTACGTCTCCTGTCACAGTCTTCTTCTCTTTTGAATATCCCGATCCTCCGGTAGCCATGTTCCAATACAGCCTGTCAACCTTTTTTATATTGCCGTCGACATCTGTAAAATCCATCTTCTCTTGTCCTTCTTCAAAAGGAACCGACCATTTGCCGAGGAAATGCAACGCATTGACATAAAGCATATCCATCCATTTAATATCCGCATTGTCATCGTATAGCTTTATCTTGTTGCCGGTCTTGCCTAAAGTCCATTCATTAATCTGCTTCACAACTCCGGGATCATTGAAATCCACATCAAACATTTCTGCATCGTAAACCGAGAGCCAGGGAAACCCTTCTTGCTGGATTTTCCTCTCTTTTCCCCGCCACACTGAATTTGACAAAGTAAATTTCACCATACCGTCCACTTTAGGCAACTCTCTAAGAAGCAAACGGTTGAATTCATCGAGTTCATCAAAGTCTGCAATACCCAAAAATTCCAGAACCTTTTGAGATGTCTCTTCAGAAATTGATTCTCCACAGTCATGTGCAAACATACTCAATGCCAACTGCATACTGAGCGGAGAATAGCACACATTATCGACGGCTTTATCCTCTTCCAGCAGCATATAGACTTTCTCTCCAGCAAGATCCCTGAATGATTCGGCACTTCGTGTCTGACTCTCAGTCATGCGATCTCATACAACGGAGTCCTTTCGAATATGGCATCATCATTCCGAATCTCCGGATCATCTGAACAGGAGACTGCCAAGCCGACGGCAGTTATCATAACTGCCATATAACCTCTTGCTTTCATAGCTGTCATATTTAATTATAAATGTTTCATGAATTCTATCTAATCTTTTATCAAAAATGTTAACCGACCATTATGAAAGGTTGTAACAATCCATAAAATTTCTTTTTTGAACGGTTAAACATTTAATCCTACAACCTTCATATTCCGAATTCGAAAGTTGAATCATTCATTTGCCGTGGGTATATAACTCTATATCAGATAAAACTGGAATATTGCGAGTAGCAATTAAACATGCGCTCAAATATACAAAAAATTTTTTAATTGTTTTTATTATTAATATTGCATTATATTTTATTAACAACAATTCCTTATTTTGGAAAATAAATTAACTATATTTAATCAAATTTAATCACACCGTAACTATTCACCTATATATATATGACGGAGTTAGAGGGCGATCGAACCCATTCTTTCACACACTCCTCAATATAAAT
>CAMWID010000057.1 GCA_947174235.1 uncultured Porphyromonadaceae bacterium
TGCATTATGAATTCTGCATTATCCATTATCTATTGATAAGCGTTCTCGGATCAGTTATTTCTCCTGTCACTGCCGCCGCCGCCGCCACGAGAGGGCTCGCGAGGACGGTGCGGGCCCCTGGACCCTGGCGACCCTCGAAGTTACGGTTGGATGTGGACACCGCAAGTTTTCCCGCAGGAATCTTGTCATCATTCATGGCAAGACATGCGGAGCATCCCGGTTGCCGGATTTCAAATCCCGCATCTTCGAGCACTTTGTCAATGCCTTCCTCCTTTATCTGCCGGCTTACCATCCAAGAACCCGGCACCAGCCATGCTGTGACACGATCGGCTTTCTTCTTTCCTTTCACAATTGATGCGAATGCGCGGAAGTCTTCGATCCTGCCGTTGGTGCATGCCCCGAGGAATACATAGTCTACCGGAGTTCCGAGAAGTTTCTGTCCCGGTTTGAATCCCATGTAGTCGAGGCTCTTGAGATAAGATGCTTTCCCTGCTTCCGGCACTGTGTCAAGTGTCGGGATAGATTCCGTGATACCCATGCCCATCCCGGGGTTGGTGCCGTAAGTCACCATCGGCTCGATATCCTCGGCGTTGAAGGTGAGTTCCTTGTCAAACACTGCGTCGTCTCCACTTTTGAGAGTCTTCCAGTAAGCCACAGCTTTTTCCCATTCTTCCCCTTTGGGCGCGTATTCTCTTCCTTTGATATATTCAAAAGTAGTTTCGTCAGGAGCGATAAATCCGCCGCGTGCTCCCATTTCTATAGACAGGTTACATAGAGTCAGTCTCCCCTCCATAGACATTCCGCGCACCGCGCTTCCGGCATATTCCACAAAATAACCTGTAGCGCCGGAAGTCGTGAGTTTCGACATCAGGTAAAGAGCTACATCCTTTGCTGTCACTCCGTTCCCGAGATTGCCTTCTATGTTTATGCGCATGGATTTGGGCTTCTGCTGTAGGATACATTGTGAAGCCATCACCATTTCCACCTCAGACGTGCCGATGCCGAAAGCCACGGCGCCCATCGCTCCGTGGGTTGAAGTATGTGAGTCGCCACATACAATGGTCATACCGGGGAGAGAAAGACCTCGTTCGGGTCCTACCACGTGTATAATACCGTTTTTTGGGTGAAGCATTCCGAAGTGGTTGAGTCCGAATTCTTCGGCATTTTTAGCAAGTGTGTCGACCTGAGTCTTGCTTACCTGATCTTCGATAGGTTTGTCCTGATCGTGCGTAGGGGTGTTGTGGTCAGGCATACAGAAAATATTTTCCGGACGGAAACATCTGATGCCTCGTGCGCGCAGACCCTCGAAAGCCTGTGGACTTGTCACTTCATGACAGTAGAGCCTGTCGATATACAACTGTTCCGGACCGTCTTCCACATGCTGAACCACGTGAGAGTCCCAAATTTTGTCAAACAGAGTATTTGCCATTTTTTACCTGTAATATGTATTGGTTAATGTTACGAAAGAAATCAGGATACGTCGCCGTAATGCCTGTGATCCGGGAAAACAAAAAGCCTTTCCCGCTCGTGGTGGGAAAGGCTCTGTGTGTATCCTTTTAAAATCATACGCAGACCGGTCTTCCCACCGACGGATGTCGTAGAATAATGGAAATAAGTCGTATGATAATGAAACCTGTCATTATATATTTCAGTCTGTCGTAATTTTGCTGCAAAGTTAAAGTGATAAATGCTAAAATGCAAAAAAAATAAAGAAAAAAAGGATAAAACGTGTAAAAATAATGGCTGAAGATTAAATATTGGATTTTTATGTCGGAATTATGATTGAAAAAGCAGTGCGGAGCCTGTCGGTCTCCGCACTGCTGTCACTGATAAATCAATATTTTATTGACGGCGTTTTGCCGTTTCAGATTACTTTCTCGGTTTGATATCAAGTTTGACGGGCTTGATCATATTTTCGGGTGCGAGTACGGTGTCGAGTTCTTCCTTGGAAAGGATACCGTGTTCGAGCACGAGGTCGTATACGCTTTTCCCGGTCTCAAGAGCCTCTTTTGCGATCTTTGTGGAGTTCTTGTATCCGATCACAGGATTTAGAGCTGTGACTATCGAGATGCTGAGATGCACGTCTTTCAGACATTTCTCGGCATTTGCTTTGATACCTTCCACGCAACGGGTGCGTAGAGTCTCAAACCCGTTGATCATGATGTCTACCGATTCGAAGTCGCATTGCGCCATTATCGGTTCCATAGCGTTGAGTTCCATCTGAGCCGCCTCGCCTGCCATGGTCACACAGAGTTCGTTGCCGATCACCTTGAAGCATATCTGGTTCATTACCTCGGGGATCACGGGATTCACCTTGCCGGGCATAATTGAAGAACCGGGCTGCATTGCAGGCAGATTGAATTCTCCGAGACCGCACCTCGGACCGCTGGCGAGAAGACGGAGGTCATTGCATATCTTGTTCATCTTTACAGCCACACGTTTCAGAGCCGAGGCGTATCCGACGAGGCATGAAGTGTCGGAAGTGGCAGCCACAAGGTGGGGTGCGAGCTTGATATCCCAGCCGGTGATGTCGGCGAGGGCTTTCACACATTTCTCGGCATATCCCGGCTCTGCGCATATTCCGGTACCGATGGCGGTGGCTCCCATGTTTACGGTCAGGAAGTCTTCGGCAGCTTCGTTAAGGTGTTTGATCTCATCCTCAAGGATAGAGGCGAATCCGCTGAATGTAAGTCCTAAAGTCATGGGGACAGCGTCTTCAAGCTGCGTCCTGCCTATCTTAAGGATAGATTTGAATTCCTCACCTTTGTCTTTGAACGCCTTTATGATTTTGTCATAATGCTCAAGGAAGCGCAGGTGGGTGTAGTACATTCCGATATGGATTGCTGTCGGGTAGGCGTCGTTAGTAGACTGTGAGCAGTTTACATGGTCGTTGGGTGACAGGAACTGATATTCTCCCGGTTTGTGTCCCATTATTTCCAACGCGCGGTTTGTGATAACCTCGTTGGCGTTCATATTGGTTGATGTTCCGGCGCCACCCTGTATCA
Organism: uncultured Porphyromonadaceae bacterium; assembly: GCA_947174235.1. Taxonomy (GTDB): domain Bacteria; phylum Bacteroidota; class Bacteroidia; order Bacteroidales; family Muribaculaceae; genus Lepagella. The sequence goes on from CAMWID010000057.1 coordinate 3,006, forward strand.
TGTCTACAGGGAACTGGTCGCGTAGCTTGCCGTCGATGATCTCCTGACATGCCTGCTCGATGGCGTCCGCCTGTTCTTTGGTAAGAAGTCCGAGCTCGAAGTTTGCACGGGCAGCCGCCATTTTTGTTATTGCGAGACCTTTGATAAACAAAGGATAGTCGTAGAGATGGAATTTGCTGATTTCAAAATTCTGGATGCCTCTGAGTGTCTGTACTCCATAAAGCGCGTCGGCAGGCACTTCAAGCGAGCCGATAAGGTCAGATTCCACACGGAATCCTTTGGTGTTGTCTGTTGCCATGGTTATGTATTTTTAATGGTACTAAATGAATTACAAGGTCATACTCTGTAAAAGGAGTGTCACGCGGGCGTTATATTTACGGCATGAATCTTGGATTTCTTTCATGCCGCAACCTCATGATCCTCGATCTTACATCATATATAACGCATATGAAACGGATATGGACGGGAATTTAATATAAATTAAAATTTATGGCGTTTTAGTTGAAAAATACTAATGGTAATACATCTCTGGCAAAACGTGTCGCAAGGGAAAGAAAAAACAGACATAAATGAAATTTTGGTGTGAATCGTTTAAATAAAATTGCCAAAAAAAATTAAAAAAATTTTTTAAGCGCAGGCGGACACAACTTTTTCCATGACGGTATGTTTCTTAGTAAAGTTAACCTTTTACAATCAACCTTAACCCCAATGGGGCTGGAGCTCCTCATCCAGTCTCGCCCTTACGACTATGATACTACAGCTACTTATTGTATTGGCAGCAATTATTGTAGGCGCCCGACTCGGAGGAATCGGACTGGGGGTGATGGGCGGAGCCGGAATGGCTGTGCTTGTGTTTGTTTTCGGTCTTGAGCCGACATCACCCCCTATAGACGTCATGCTGATGATTGCCGCCGTGATTTCCGCCGCCGCCGCCATGCAGGCTGCCGGAGGTCTTGATTATCTCGTGGGGATTGCGGAAAAACTTCTCCGCAAACATCCATCGCAGGTAACGATGGTAAGTCCGCTTGTGACTTATCTGTTTACATTTGTCGCCGGAACAGGCCATGTGGCATATTCCGTACTCCCGGTGATAGCGGAAGTGGCGAGAGAGACGAAGATACGTCCGGAGCGTCCTCTCGGCATAGCGGTCATAGCTTCCCAGCAGGCGATAACCGCCAGTCCGATATCCGCCGCCACCGTAGCGTTGCTCGGCATGCTGACCGCCGCCGGAATCTCTCTGTTCGATATTCTGAAGATAACTATTCCCGCCACATTGATAGGTGTGATAGTGGGAGCCTTTTTCTCAAAGAGGGTCGGGAAAGAGTTGCTTGATGATCCGGAATATCAACGCAGAGTGAAAGAAGGTATGATAGAGGAGAACAGCAAGCCAGTCAATAGGGTTAAAAATATCGGCAAGGCGCGTCTGTCTGTTATCCTGTTTCTTGTGGCTACAGTGCTGATAGTGCTCTTTGGATCCATCCCGGCAATGAGACCCACGTTCAACGGATCGGCAGTGGAGATGCCGGCAATAATCGAGATCCTTATGCTCACCACATGCGCGCTGATACTTATCTGCACAAAGACAAACGGCATCACTCCCACGCAGGGTAGCGTGTTCATCGCCGGTATGCAGGCGGTAATAGCCATTTTCGGTATCGCATGGATGGGGGATACGTTCATCAACGGTAATCTTGCCTCGATCACAGGTCCTATAGAGGGAATCGTAAGGCAGATGCCATGGCTTTTCGCCCTCGCGTTGTTTGTAATGTCGATCCTGCTTTACAGTCAGGCTGCCACTGTAAGGGCGATAATGCCTCTCGGTATCGCATTGGGTATAAGCCCGATGATGCTTATCGCGCTTTTCCCGGCTGTAAACGGTTATTTCTTCATACCTAATTACCCCACGGTTGTGGCGGCTATCAATTTTGACCGTACCGGCACGACCCGCATCGGGAAATATGTGCTCAATCATTCGTTTATGATGCCGGGAATGGTTGCCACGATTGTTGCCATCGGGGTAGGTATTCTGCTCATACAGCTATATTGATATCGTAACGTCCGGGGTTTCCTGAACAAACGGAAACCCCGGGCAATTCCCAATATTCAGGAGAAATCTCTAACTCTCCAAAACCTAAATCCATATTGTGCTATGAATCATTACTGTTTTTATGTGGCTGCCGCCTTATTGTCTTTCCAGGACATCTCTGCCATGGAGCCGGCGGTCGACAGCTGTTTTAACTCATTCAGTGAAAGATGTCTGCCAGCTGAAATGGTTTGCTCCGAAGATCCCGTTTTGTCTGCCTCCTGTCTTGATGAAAATTCCGACAGGGATGGCTATATCGGTGAGGAAAGACGTAATAGTGAAAGAAGTCTGTTTGAGGAAGTGACGGATATAAAGAAAAAAACCGATGCTTTCAATCTCTATCTCAACATGCAGGGAGATTTTAACCTCCTTTGGCGAGGCAATACATTCGACGAGGGAAAATTCCGTATGAAACAGCTGCGTATCGAGATGACGGGTCAGATCAACGACTGGCTGAGCTACCGCTACCGTCAGCGACTGAACAAAGGGGACGATCCCGGAGGTTATCGCGACAATGTGCTTGGAAGCATAGATTATGCCGCGATAGGGATCACTCTTGGCAAGTGGGAGCTGTTTCTGGGTAAGCAGTGTGCGGCGTATGGCGGTATAGATTTCAATCTCAATCCTATAGAAGTGCTTGAAAATACTGCCATCACCGACTATATGAGCAACTTCATGACCGGTATAAAAGTGTCTTATAATTTTACACCGGCACAGCAGTTGCAGTTTCAGGTGCTCAATTCTCTTGTCGGCTCGTCGGAATCGATGTATGGCAATTGGGAGAAATCGAAAATGCCGCTTCTTTATACCATTAACTGGAACGGAAATTTCAACAACTTCTATAAGACAAAATGGTCCGCATCCCTAATGAATGAGACAAAAGGTAAGAACCTCACGTATTTCGCACTTGGCAACGAATTTAATTTTACAGATAATTTCGGGGCATTTTTAGATTGGGCATATACGCGTCAGGCTGTAGACCGTATGGGGCTTGTGACCACCATGGTTTGTCCGGAAGGTCATGAATATAACACGACCAAGGTAGATTATATGTCGGGCATATTCCACATCCACTATCGTTTCCATCCGGCGTGGAATGTGTTCGCGAAGGCGATCTATGATTATTCCGGCATCTATAAAAGTCATGACGGACTTGAAAAAGGGACATATTGCAATTCGTGGGGGTATCTCGGCGGAATAGAATACTATCCCTTCAAAGACCGGACACTGCATTTTTTCGCGGCTTATATAGGAAGAAGCTACAATTATACAGCGCGTGCAAAAGTTTTCGGCAACAAAGATTACTGTACAAACTCGCTGTCCGTGGGATTCATATGGCAGATGCCTGTGTTCTGACCGGCTGCAGTCACAGGGTTTACAAGTATTCCACGGACGTTTTCACCGCATAAAAAATGCTGCGCGGCGTATAATACGCCGCGCAGCATTTTTTATGGATGGCATCAGGGAGGTCACCCATATTTTGTCAGTCGAGCTGCCATTCGAAGATACCTGCCGAGTTGTCGTCCGGAAGGACTACTTCGAGCTTCATCGCCTTTGTCTTTACCGGATCGAAATTGACAGTGTTGGCAGATCCTTTTATCGTGCCATATTTGTCGGCTCCGCTCACAGGTTGCCAGTTGCCGGCTTCATCCTTGTAATACAGTTTCCAGCTTTTCGGCACGCGACAACCGCCCCAGGGACCGTCGTCATACCAATATACAGTGGCGCTCTGTACTGTCTCCGCCTGGGGAAGCTCATATGAAAGCCATTCGGTAGTGCCCTGTTTCGGCCACCAGTGGGTGTAGGGCACGGAACGGTCGTTCTCGTCTTTCGGTACGAGACGGTCATTCAGAGAGGAAAGCGACCCCATTTTTGAAGAGGCGGACACTTTGCTCATTGAGGCGAGCGTCGGAGGCATCACAGGGCGCGATGCGCTGAGTTCCTGAGGGAGCCATACCGCCATGTTGCCGCTTCCCCTATGATTCCAGGCATAGTAGGGGATGAGGTTAAGTTTTACATCTTTTGCCTGGAGCCTTCCTTTGTCGTCATAACTGAGCACCTGTCCGTCGGTAGAGAGTTCCACGATACCTTCGAGAAGCTCCGGTTTCTTGTTTACCGTGAACTGTGGTTTCTGGTTTACGAAAATGCTGAGCACGTCGAAGTCGTTGTCAGGCCATTCGGCACAATATACTATCGGACCTCTTTCCACAGCGATTCTTCCGCGGTCAGCCTCCACTTTGTTGTCGGCTTTCACAGTACGCGGTTCCATGTCAAGATGGAGTTCCACCTTGTCACCCTTTTTCCAGTTTCTTGCGATGGTATAATATCCGTCGGAAGTCACGGAACCTTGGGCGGGCTGTCCGTTTACAGTCACTGAATAACCCAGGCGTTTACCGTCTGTGTAGGCATATAGGTCGCTCGGAACAGGTTTGTTCTGTACCCATCCCGGGATACGGAGCTTCAGGTCGAAGTTGCCTGCCTTGTTTTTATCGACAGTCACGGCGATGTCGCCGTTCCAGGGATATCCTGTCTGCTGACTGATCGTGACATCTTTTCCGTTGACCTTCAGGTTGCCGGTATTGCTCATATAAAGATTGACGAAAACATCGTCACCCTTTGTGGCGTATACATATCCGGGCAAGGACGGGATGAATCTCGCGATATTGGAAGGGCAGCATGCACAGCCGAACCAGGGCTGGCGCTGGTGCTGTCCCATGCTTTCAAGCGGGTTGGGGTAGAAGAAGCTTCCGCCGTCAAGAGCCACTCCGGAGATAAGACCGTTGTATAGGGTGCGCTCCACCACGTCGTAATATTTTGAATCGCCGTGCAGGAGGAAGAGACGGTGGTTTACATAGACGTTGCCTATGGCGGCGCATGTCTCGCAATAAGCCGACATGTTGGGAAGCTCATAGTTTTTCCCGAACGCCTCGCCATTGCTTGTGGCGCCGATTCCGCCTGTGATATAATACTTTTTCCCGACGATATTGTCCCATATACGGTCAATCGCCTTGATATATGCGGAGTCGCCGGTGAGCGCCGCCACATCAGCCATTCCGGCGTACATATATGCCGCGCGCACCGCGTGGCCTACCGCCTCGTCCTGTTCGATCACGGGCTTGTGTGCCTGGCTGTATTCATCTGTGCGGGAAGTATATCCGCGTTTGTCGAGGAAGTATTTTGCCTGGTCGAGATACTTCTTGTCGCCGGTCACGAGATAAAGTTTGGCGAGAGCCATCTCCGCGATCTGGTGTCCGGGAACGCGTGCCACTTGTCCCGGTCCGTCGCCGATCTCCCTGCATACGCAGTCTGCATATTTGATGGCTATGTCAAGGAAGTTCCGTTTTCCGGTAGCCTGGTAATGTGCTATAGCTCCCTCCACCATATGCCCGAGGTTGTAGAACTCGTGGCTGAGGTCTTCCACCTTTTCCCAACGTTTGGACCCCGCCCATTCATGAGGATGCTTGGGGTTCATGGTGCGGGAAGTGTAGAGATAGCCGTCAGGTTCCTGAGCTGCCGCTACGATCACGAGCACGCTGTCGATATAGTTTTCGAGACGTTTGTCGGGATATGTCTGTAGAAGGTAGCTTGCGCCTTCTATTGTCTTGTAGACATCGGTGTCATCGAAAGCGAGACCTCCGACGTGGATTGTGTCGGACGGATGTGTCGCCTTTACGAAATTTTCATAACGTCCGGTCTCCTCGCATTTACTGAAAGCGAGAGGTATCGTCACTTCGCGGCTCGCCTTCAGGCGCTGGCCCCAGAAGTCGTCGGTCACTTTCACGGATGTGAAAGGCACCGGGTCGATAGGGTAGCCGTGATGAGATGCTTTGGCGGGAGATTTCGCCATAGCGGGGATAGCCATGGAGGCTATCATTGTGGCTGCGAATAATTTTTTCATGAATATGAGGTTGTATTTTTATAGGTCTTACAGATCCTTGTGTTCGTCGGAGAGGCGGAGGGTATGGATATATCCTGTGAAGGGCCATTCATTTTCAGCGTTTCTTCCGAGCGTTACGAATTGAGAGGGTTTCACCAAGAGCTGTATGTCTTTTTCGCTTACCAGCTTGCCGTTGATGTAGACTTTCTCGATTCTTCCGTCGAAACATACGTATATGTGTTGCCATTCCCCTTCAAGATCTTTCACGTCTTTCCAGCCTGCGTCTTCATACCATCCGTAATGCTGCATGACACCGCACCGCGGCTCTGTGCCGTTGACTCCCATGATTTTCTCAAGCTCGTCGTGAGATGTCGTGAAGTCGGCGTAACACTCGTTTTCTGCAATCTCCGGGTTGAGGATTACGGCTTCAAGAGTGTAGGGGGTGTTGTCAAGCATGGTGGAGGGGAGCGGGAAGCTTGAACGGTAGAAAGTGTTGCCGTCGAAACGTATCGCCTTTTTTCCTTTGATCTCTTCTATGACAGCGGGTGAGCTTACGGCTTCGAAATATCCTCCGATACCGCCGTTGGGGATGTATCCCACAGTGTCGCCGGTATTGAAAAGATCGGCGTTGATGTCTACGATCACCCCCTTGTTCTCACGTGCCGCCACAGCGTCGCTGCGGAGAGGGTTCATGACATCAAATTCCTTTTCGGCATCTGTGAGTTCCCAGTTATAATAGCGTAGATTTGTCAGGGTAAGGGGTGTATCCCCGGATTTGATCGAAAGGGTGCCGTCGGATTCCGGATTAATGAGGTGAGCCGGTATCCATTCTTTTCCGTTGTGGGAAAGGGCGGAGAGTGTATGCGGACGTTTCGGGTTGATAAGTTCGTTCTCAAACACGAGTTCCGTATTCGGGGCGAGTACGATCGCATTCTTTCCGTCAATTCTCTTTGATTCCACATGTCCCTTCACGATATGGAATGCTCCGCCTAACTGTCCACGGGTGTTTTTCCATTCCCTGCCGTCCCAGTCGAGTCCGTCAAGACCGATCCATTGCTGCGGACAGCTGTCTTCGATTTTGTCGAAAACCTTCACGTTCCAGAGGGCACCGTTGAAACCGCGTTTCTCACCTCCTGTAGATGTGATGCGCACGTACCTTGCGTTTTTATTCCCGAAGTCTGTCATAGGGCTTCCGGCAAGACGGTTGTCTCGTTTGTCGGCGAATATCTCCCAGTTCTTTCCATCTTTGGATGTCTCGATAAGATACTGATAGAACTGAGTGCCGTATTCCCATTGTGTCCATATTGACCGTATGTCGTGGTTACCGCCGAGGTCGATCTCTATCCATTCCTGCCCCATGCCTGCGGGACGCCAGAGCGTGCCGTTGTTGTCGTCCACGGCATATTCCGGCTTGAAATTGCCGTCATAATAAGATGACGCCTTCACCGGTTTTCCGAGAGCGAGGTTTTTTGAAGCAACTGACGGCTTGATCTTGAATTTCACACCTTCGTGAGACGCTTTCACCGGCAGGATTTTTCCGTTTTTGTCAAATTCGAGTCTGTCAATGCAGATCTGCCGATGGAACCCTCTGTTGGAGTGAGGATTGTCGTGACGGTGATATACGATATAATAGTCCTTCCCTTCCCGGAACACGCTGTGGTGTCCCGGTCCGTGAATGGTGCCGTCGGCATTTGTCTCAAGGATGCATCCCTCATATTTGTATGGACCGAGAGGCTTGTCGCTTGTGGCATACTGCACCCGATATGTATGGTCGTGGCAGGATCCGGAAGAATACATGAAATAATATTTCCCGTTTTTCTTGAGCACGAAGGGGGCTTCGAAGAAGTCTGTGGCTTCGGTATTAGGGATGAGTCGTGTTTCCGTAAACCCTTTCATGTCGGGAGTGAGCTTTCCTGCGCCGCATCCGAATCCTTCATATATCCCCCAGGTGCCCCAATACATGTAGATAGATCCGTCGTCATCCACGAAAGTCTGACCGTCAAGGGTGATGGCGTTCTTTACAAATCTGTCAGGCACAAGTACCGCCTCGCTTTCCCCGAGAATGTTCTTCCACGGTCCGCGGGGGGTGTCGCCGACACCGACATGGATCTGACACGGCTGGCAATATACATAATAATACTTTCCGTCGTTTGTGTTATGCATCACATCCGGCGCCCATATCCAATGGCTGTCAGGCCAGTTCATAGGCATGAGAGTCCAGTTTTGCAAGTCTTTGCTCTGCCAGAGCTGCGCCGGTCCGAATCCCGCGCCGCTTCCGTCGGTGGTGGCATATACGTAATATGTGTCGCCGAATTTTTTTAGGGTAGGGTCGGCGAAATAGCCGGGTATCACCGGATTGAGGGCTTCCGGCGCATCGAACGCTACATCCGCCGTAGCGGATGCAGCCATCGAAGCTGTAAGTATTGTGAGAGTTAGAAATCGCTTCATATGAAGGTCGTTGTGATTTTATTTTGAATTTGAGGGGGTGGCGGTGATTTGCCGGATGAGGGGAGGAGGGGCGCTCACTTTGTTCGCACCACACTCATGATTGGAATTTCAATCCGGAATTTTTCGATTTTAATTTCAAATTTTCGATTTTGATTTCAAATTTTCGATTTCGATTTCAAATTTTCGATTTCGATTTAAGATTTTTGATTTTGATTTTTGATTTCAAATTTTTGATTTTGATTTAAGATTTTTGATTTCGATTTTCAATTTGGAAACAGGGGGTCAATCCTGAGGGCGAATCCTCCGCCCGGCGCCATGTGTATGAGCTTCTTGGTGCCGGAATTTACCTCGAAAGTCTCAACCTCGTAATCTTGCGCCTGTTTTGCGGCATTCACTCCGTCTTTAAGCAGCGTAACCTTGAAATTTTTTGCAGCCGGAAGGAATGAGAAGTCAAGCTCATAGTCTCGCGGATTCCAATCGGTCTGACCCCCTGCGAACCAACAATCATCAGTTTGCCTTAAGGTTACAATATATTCTCCCATCTTGCCGTCGAGCACGGTTGTCTTTCCAAAGACAGTGGGTATGGCGGTTATGAAATCGGTGCATTCCTTATTCTCCATATAGCTTACGGGATTGTCGGCAAGCATCGTGAACGGGGAATCCTGCACGATATAGTTTGCAATCTGATGAGCCCTTGTGCCCTGGCTGAAGGGATTCGAGTACATCGCTTTCCAATCAGATCTTGAGGCGTTGCGCATTGCTCCCGGGGTGAAATCCACCGGTCCGCACATCATCCTTATGAAGGGGAATGTCACGTCATATTCAGGCATGTCGACAGAAGGATCGCTCCATTTCATCTCCTCCATGCCGAATACGCTTTCGAAATTCACGATGTTCGGGTAGGTGCGGTTAAGCCCGGTTGGCTTGTAGAATCCGTGGAGGTCAAGCATGAGATTGTTTTTCGCGGTGGCGTCTGCAATCCGGTAAGTCATTTCCACGGCGGTCTGGTCGTCGCGGTCAAGGAAATCTACCTTGAACCCCTTTATACCCATTCCGCTGTATTTCGAGCATGCCTCTTCAAGCTGGCTGTCAAGCACATTGAATACAGTCCACAGCCATAGTCCGACTCCTTTCTTGGCTGCATATTCCACAAGCATCGGAAGGTCGATTTCGGGTATGGTGGTCAGCATATCGCCGCTTTTGGGGTCATACCATCCTTCGTCGAGCACGACATACTCTATGCCGTTGTCAGCCGCGAAATCTATAAAATATTTATAGGTGTCGTTATTTATTCCCGCTTTGAAAGGGACATTGCGGAGTCCCCAGTCGTTCCACCATTCCCATGCCGACATACCGGGTTTGATCCATGAGGTGTCTCCCACTCTGGATGGGGATGCGAGCGCATATACAAGATTGTTGACCGGCATCTGCGTGTCGTCGGTCGTGATGGCGAATATTCTCCATGGAAAATCCCGTTTACCTTCGCTTTTTGCTATATAACTTTCGGTGCCTGTCACGTATTCCTGCTTTCTCCAGGGATAAAAATCTGTGGAAGAGGGATATTTGGCAAATACCCCTTTCAGAGATTTAGCGGTTGAGTCAGCTTCCACAAACATGCCGGGGTATGCTTCAAGGTCAGACTCCATCAATGTCATTTTAAGTCCGTTGCCATAATCCACGGTCACAGGCAGGAACGCGAGAAGGGGAGACGCGCCGCTCATCGGGGTCACGGTGTAGAAATTCTGGAAAGCCATCGCCTCCGGTTTCTTCGGGTTTGTGGAATGTGGGAGATATACTTCGGGATCTCCCGCCACATTATATATGGCGGTCTCATTATTGATTATACCGCCGGATTTCCCGTCGGTGGAGAAGCGGTAGGCGACACCGTCGTCAAACACGCGGAAAGCGATGTTGTTGCCATCGTCAAGACGGATGGACAGCAGGTTGCTTAGAGTGGAAAACCGGGGATTGCGGTAGAACGGTGCGTTTACCTCCTCCTTGATATTTTTAGTTACTTTGGAAGATTTGATTTTTTGCGCTTTGCCGGAGCCTTCGAACTCCATTCCGATAGGGGAGGGAAGAAGAAGTTGCTGCCCTTCGGCAGCTACGGAAAAAAAGATGTTGCCGTCCGGACCGTCAGCCACGGTGACGGTTATATTGCCTGAAGGGGATGCGACAGTCACGTCCCGCGCATTCATTACGGGGGAAAGAAGTCCGGCGAGCAATATGGTTCCAATTGTCAGAGATTTCATGATGGTAGGTATTTTATTATGTAGGGGTGTCTTTTCAGACGTCCCGTCAGGAGGGGATGGCAGGATTGGGATGTCGCTGTCCCCTCGCCAATTTTTTAACAATGCAAAGATAAAGTAAAGTTGTGAAAATACTTTGAAAAAATGTCCAAAACAACAGTAAAAACGTCCAAAATGCAAATTTTTACCCATGATTGGACGTTTTTACCATATTTTTGGACGTTTTTTCAGTCTTCGAGGGGAAACACCCCTTAACTTTGCGACAGAATTTTTAACGTAAAACCAGTCCGTGGTTTCGATCTCTGATTAAAAGTTGTCCTGGATGATTTAAGATCGGATTTCGCAACTCCGGCAAACAGACCCAACCATGAAACTTAACCTGATTACTTTCCTTCTTCCAGGCTGCGCAGCTCTCGCGGGATTATCCGCATGTACAGGCGCCGGGACTTATGAGCGTCCTGAAGCTCCCGTGAAAGAGGTGGCGTTCACGCAAGTTCATATTGATGACGGTTTCTGGGCACCCCGGATAGAGACCAACCGGAAGGTGTCGATCCCGTCGGCGTTCAACGAATGTGAGAAAAACGGGAGGTTCGACAATTTCGCTATCGCCGGAGGCCTTATGAAAGGTGAGCACCGTGGTGATTTTTCGTTTGACGACACCGACCCCTACAAAATCATTGAAGGAGCGTCTTACTCTCTTGCCGTTGAATATGACCAAAAGCTCGACAATTATCTCGACAGCGTGATCAACCTTATCGCCGCAGCTCAGGAACCCGACGGCTATCTGACGACATGCGTCACCAATAAGTGCGAGCGTCTTTCAGGATGGTGGGGCACTCACCGCTGGGAGAAGATCAACAGCCATGAGCTCTACAATTGCGGACATCTCTATGAGGCGGCGGTGGCACACTATCTCGCCACCGGGAAGCGCTCCCTTCTTGACGTGGCGATCAAAAATGCCGACCTCGTATGCGAGACATTCGGATATGGCGACGGTCAGATCACATATCCTTCGGGTCATCCTATCGTGGAGATGGCTCTTGCCAAGCTTTACAAGGTGACAGGCGACAAGAAATATCTCGACCAGGCTAAATATTTCGTGGAAGAGACCGGACGCCTGACCAACGGACGCAAGCCAAGCCCCTATTCGCAAGACCACATGCCGATTCTTGACCAGGATGAGATCGTGGGTCATGCGGTGCGCGCGGGCTATCTATATTCAGGCGTGGCGGATGTGGCTTCCCTCACCAACGACTCCGCTTATTTCAATGCCCTGACCCGCATCTGGGACAATATGGCTTCAAAGAAGCTCTATATCACAGGAGGTATCGGCAGCCGCGCCCAGGGTGAAGGTTTCGGTCCTAACTATGAACTTAACAACCACACCGCATACTGCGAGACTTGTGCATCGATCGCCAACGTATATTGGAACTACCGTATGTTTCTCGCTACGGGTGATGCCAAATATGCCGACGTCTACGAACGCGCCCTCTACAACGGCGTTCCCTCTGGAGTGTCGCTTTCAGGAGACAAATTCTTCTACGACAATCCTCTCGAGAGCATGGGACAGCACGAGCGCGCCCCCTGGTTCGGTTGTGCCTGCTGCCCCGGCAACGTCACCCGCTTCATGGCGAGCGTGCCGCAGTATATGTATGCCACCCAGGGTGACGACGTGCTCGTGAACCTCTATATACAGTCTACCGCCGACATCGAGACAGAAAACAACAAGGTGAAGGTGCGTCAGACCACAGATTTCCCATGGCAGGGCACTGTCGCTCTCGCAGTAGAGCCTGAGAAAGAGGGAGAGTTCGCGCTCCGTCTCCGCATCCCCGGCTGGGCTCAGGACGCTCCAGTTCCCACAGATCTTTATTCATACGTGGAGAAACCCTCTTCAAAATATGAACTTAAGGTCAATGGCAAGAAAGTATCAGCGATGACCGGCGACGGCTACGCCACGGTGAAGCGCGTATGGAAAGCCGGTGACAAGGTTGAGCTGACTCTCCCCATGGATATCAAGCGCGTGAAGGCAAATGACAACGTGGAAGACGACAAGGGTAAGCTCGCCATACAGCGCGGTCCTCTCATGTATTGCTTCGAGGGTCAGGATCAGGCTGACAGCCTCGTGCTTGACAAATACATCCCTGTGGATGTGATGTTTTCCGAGAAATTTGAGCCGGATATGCTCAACGGAGTCATGACGCTCAATGTCATGGGAAAGAAAATGCTTGCCGACAACAAGCTTGAGGATGTACAGATGAAAGCTATCCCTTATTGCACATGGAACAACCGCGGCACCGACCAGATGGCTGTGTGGATGCCCAGCAATGAGACTGCGGCAGTGGTGAAACCGTCACCGAGTCTTGCCAGTGAGGCTCAGATGTATAGCGAGCCGACACAGCTTACTTCCGATGCTCCGGCAGCCACTTCCAACCTCAACTGGGCGTGGGGTTACAATGACCAGTGGGAACCGAAGAGCAGCGCCGACACCTCCAAGCCTTATCATTACTGGTGGCTCCGTCAGGGCACAACAGAGAATGTATGCTACCGTTTCAACGAACCGAAGGAGGTAAGCTCTGTTGATGTATACTGGCTTGCCTTTGACCATTATGACGGAGATTACGAGACTCCCGAAAGCTGGCAGCTTTACTATCGTACAGCCGACAACCGCTGGGCTCCGGTGAAAGCTACAGGAGAATATGGAGTAGAGCGCGACAAATATAATCACGTCGCATTCGAGCCGGTCAAGACCACCGACCTCAAGGTATCGGCGAAGCTCCGCGACGGCAAATCAGGCGGCGTGATCGAATGGAAAGTCAATTAAGTAATGCATAATGCATAATTCATAATGCATAATTCATAATGCATAATTATTGATAAAATTATTACCATAATCATTTTCAAATGATTCTCAATTATACATTATACATTATGCATTATGCATTATGAATTATGAATTGTCATTAATCGCCTTATCCACCTTAAATCCCTTAAACATTTAAAAATACAAAATAATAAAACCTTAACATCTTATGAAACAAAAACCGCAGAGAAATTCTTTTATTTTCAGCAAGAGCTTGCTGAAAATTGCGGCTTTCGCATGCCTGGGAGGCACTTGCTGCATCCCCACGGCTTATGCGGAACCACTGCAGGCTGTCGCGCCTGCGGAAGCGGGTCCGGTCACAGGTGTCGTGGTCGATTCAGAGGGAGAACCCCTTATCGGCGCCACAGTGCTTGTGAAAGGTTCCTCAACCGGAACGTCTACCGATCTTGACGGCAAATTTACAGTCAAGGCAACTCCCGGACAGGAGATCCAGGTCTCTTATGTCGGCTACCAGACCGTTACTATCAAGATCCAGAGCGGCAAAACAAATCTTGGCAACATAGTGCTCGCCGCCGACTCTCAGATACTCAACGATGTGGTCGTGATCGGCTACGGCACACAGAAAAAAGGCGATGTCACCTCAGCCGTGGCTTCTGTAAAAGCTGAAGACTTTACGGTAGGTGCCATCGGTGATGCTGCCGAACTTGTAAAAGGTAAGGTGGCAGGTCTTTCAATCACTAAAGGTTCAGGTGATCCTAACGCAGAATCAACGATCCGTCTGCGTGGTGTGATTTCTCTTCAAGGTAGCAATACTCCACTTGTTCTTATTGATGGAGTGGAAGGGGGACTTGGTACAGTCGCTCCCGAGAACATCGCTTCAATCGACGTGTTGAAGGATGCATCAGCTGCAGCTATCTATGGTACACGTGGTGCTAATGGTGTGATCCTTATCACAACCAAATCCGGAATGAGAGATGCCAATACAAATGTCACATACTCCGGTTATGCATCATGGGCTAATCTTGCAAAGAAGCATAAATTTATGACTGCAGATCAAGTCCGTCAGGGTCTTACCAACTATGCTGACAGAGGATATGATACAGATTGGCTTGATGCTATCACAAGAACCGCTTTTACGCATAACCATGACGTGCAAATCAGTGGAGGTAGCGCAAAAACAACATATTCAGGAAACTTCTCTTATCGCAAGGCTGAAGGTGTAATCAATACTTCATTTAACGAAGAGATGAAGATGAATTTTGATATCTCTCACTGGTTCTTCAATGATATGTTGAAACTTCATTTTGGTCTTTTGAAAGCATATCATAAGGATAATGGACTTGATGTAGGTGATAGTGGAATATATCGCCAGGCTATCATGAGAAACCCGACCGAACCTATTTATGATTCTGAAGGTCTTCCATACGAAAACCCCGGTATTACTTACTATTATAATCCCGTTGGTCTTATTGAACAGCGCGATGGCGATTATAAGAGTGAATGGAGCCGCATGCATGGTGATATTACTTTTGAACCAATTAAAGGATGGCAGACAAAATTGTTGATGTCAACCCGACGTTCAAATTCTCATGGAGCGTCTTTCTATTCATCCAATCATGTTAACCACAGAGCAAGTGCAGGTGGTAACGGCTATGCAGGAGATGCCAGTCATAGCTATGGATACTCGAAAACTGACTTGTTGGAGGTGACTTCAAACTACAGAACTACATTTGCTGATAAACATCGTTTTGAGGCACTTGTAGGTTATAGCTGGGAAAAAAATACTAATGAGGGATTCTCAGCATGGAATGCGGATTTCAACAATGATACATTCAAATGGAATAATATCGGTATAGGTCAGTTGCTTAAGGATGGAAGGGCATCGATGGACAGCTATAAGGATGACAACACTCTTATAGGTTTCTTCGGTCGTATCAGCTATGGCTTTGACAACCGTTACAATATCCTCATGTCTATACGTAGGGAAGGCTCCTCAAAATTCGGTGCTAATCACAAGTGGGGTAGTTTCCCCTCTGTTTCTGCGGGTTGGAACATTATGAACGAAGAATTCTGGGGCGGACTTCCGGTAGCTGAATGGTGGAACGTATTCAAGATCCGTGCAGGTTACGGTGTGACCGGTGTAATCCCCGGCTATTCTTATCTGTCACTTGTAAGATATAATTATGGTAAAGACGACTGGGGTGGAGATCTCTATTTCTACAACAATGGGAAATGGGTTCAAGGTATGCAGGTTGCATCAAATCCTAACCCCGATCTCAAATGGGAAACATCAGGAGAATTGAATGTCGGTCTTGATTGGGAAATGTTTAACGGCAGATTTGGAGGTAGCTTCGATTTCTATAACAAGGAAACAAAAGACATGCTTTGGTCGTATGATGTTCCTGTTCCTCCTAACCGTTATTCTCAAACATTGGCAAATGTCGGCAAGATGCGTAACACCGGTGTTGAACTTATGGTAAAGGGTATACCCGTTCAGACCAAAGATTTCGAATGGAATACGACTGTTACACTTTCTCATAATGCCAACAAACTTATTTCATTGTCAAATGATCTTTACGAGACTGCCAATGAGCACGAGACCGCATATCTTGGCGAGCCTATCTCTCAGGCAACACACCGTCTTGAGGTAGGCAAGGCTGTTGACCGTTACTTCGGTATCAAGTCTGTAGGTGTAAGTGAAAACGGTCTCTGGTTGGTAGAACATCCGGAAACTAAAGAGGTTGTTGAACTTACCGACGCTATGCTCCCTGATGCAAACTGGAAACAGGATCTCGGCAACAGTCTTCCGAAACTATATCTTGGATGGAGCAATACTTTCCGTTATAAAGATTTTGACCTTTCAATGCAGTTCACAGGTCAGTTCGGCTTCAAGATCCTCAACGAGGCACGCGCTTACTATGAGAACAACTCAGTTAACTATAACCGACTCCAGTCAGTTCTCGAGGCTCCTTATGGAGACCGCACTCTCGCCGGCAACCAGAAGCAGACATTTGTCAGCTACTATCTTGAGAACGGTGACTTCCTGAAGCTCACTAACCTCACTTTAGGTTATAATGTTCCTTTCAAGAAAAATAACTGGATTGAAGGTCTGAGAGTATACTTCTCTGCTGAAAATCTCTTTACTATAACCGGTTACAAGGGTCTTGATCCGGAACTTCAGAATGCTGATCCAACAGCATCCGGTATCGAATGGCGTGATAATTATCCAACAATCCGTTCATTTACAGTTGGCCTACAGGCTACATTCTAATTATAAATAAAAATGAAAGCATTTAAATCAATTATACTTTCCGCCTTAGGGGTCGCTATGCTTGGAATGTCTTCAGGCTGTACGAACCTCGATGAGACAGCATATTCTTCTGTTGTCGATGACGGACATGAATTTACAGAGATGGAACGCAATGCTATGTTCTATCCTGTCTATAGTTCTCTCCGTGATTTTGTTTGGGGATGGTTCGGATTCACCGACCTTGCCGATATGGCTTCTGACCTCTGGTGCGTACCTTACCGCATCGGTATCGGCTGGGGTGACCTCTATATCCCGACTCACAAACATGAATTCCATAGCCAGATTGGCTTCTTTGAGACTGCGTGGGATCGTGCTTTTGCGGGTGTCACAGCTTGTAACACGCTTCTTCAAGACAAAGAGATTCAGAAGAATCCCGAGTCAGTGGCTGAGTTAAGAGGATATCGAGCTCTTTATTACTACTTCCTTTTTGATCTTTTCCGTAATATTCCACTTGATAACGGTGAAGACCATGAAGCGGGATGGTTGCCAGAACAGGTTACTCCACAGGAGATGTTTGACTTTATTGTTTCTGAACTTAAGGAAGTTGAGGGGGCATACGGTGAGCAGTCGGAGCTTGGTAAAATCAATAATGCTACGATAAATATGCTTCTTGCAAAGATGTATATAAATCATAATGCATGGCTTGGAGGCGATGACGAGACATATTATAAGCTTTGTCTTGATGAGTTGAACAAGATCATCGCCATGGGTAAATATTCTCTTGCTCCCAATTATAAGGATAATTTCCGCGAGAGTATCGTAGGTTCTCCCGAAGTTATTTTTGGTATTCCTTACGAGCAGAAGTATGCCGGTGGTAACTATTATGCCAACCTTTGGATGTGTAATGCAGGTCGCGCGACTTGGGGATTCAACGGTTGGGCAACCTCCGGTGGTGGCGCTCATCCTCAGTTTATCGAGACATACGATGTAGACGACCAGCGCTATAAAGACTGCTGGATCTCAGGTCCTCAATTTGATAAGGATGGTAATCCTATCTATATTGACGGTGTTCAGCTGAACTATACTCATGAGTTGCGTTCAATTGACGTGCCCGGCTGCTATGAGCAGGAGGGTGAACGCCTTGTGAAATATGAGATCCTCAGTGGCGACAAGGGATCAAGCTATGATGATCAGGTCATCTTCCGTTATGCCGACGTATTGCTTATGAAGGCTGAATGTCTTCTCCGCATCACTGGTGCTCATAACGGAGAGAGTGAGGCATTGGCAGCAGACCTGGTTACTCAGGTACGTCAGCGCAACTTCCCATCAAACCCATCAAAGGCTATCCGCACTGTGGCACAGCTTCGTGGCGGCAGCTGCTTTGATTACGGACATCGTGAGAATCGTGCCGAGATGGATCAGCCGGACAACTGGATCATCACTCACGAGGGTGGTTCTGACGTGCTTCTTGGCGGTCTTCTTGATGAACTTGCATGGGAATTCGTTGCTGAAGGTCACCGTCGTCAGGATCTAATCCGCTTTATGATGACCAACGGTTGCAACGTATGGAACGGCAAGTCTTGGTTCTGCAAGGATGCTTTGACAGATCCTGCCGACCGTCACCTTGATGTGTTCCCGATTCCAAAGTCTGCTATGGACGGTAACCCCAAACTTGTTCAGAACCCCGGTTATGCAGGTTAATCAATAAGTAAAAACTGAGTAAAAATGAAAAAATCATATATTTATATATTGGCATCCATGTTGGCGTTTGCGGGTGTGAGCTGTAATAGCGATGATCCCACTGATGCAAGCAGCAAGCATGAATATGCCGAAGGTGAAGCTCCATATCTGCGCTCTAACGCGGCAGCTACTGCGACCGCTTATAAAGTGTTTAATGTCTCTGCCATTGACGCTCCACAATATATCAATTTAAAGGATTATGCTCCATATTTTCATAAAAATATGAACATGACAGTTGATGAAGTTATTGCGGCTTTGGGTAATGGTGATGTTGTTATGTATAATATTAATTCAACTCGACAGATTTGGGATTTGACTGCTCCTAATAATGGTGAAAACGGTTGGTATTATACAACAGGAGGACAAGTGGCATCTGATATATCGACGGCTGCTTTTTCAACAGAATTGGATCCTGTTGAAAAAGTGATTGAGGTTCAAGCTGTAAATGGTCCTGGTGCTGGTACAGTATCAAATCTTGATCTTGGATTTGCCATAAAAAATGGTAAGAATTTTGATGATTATGTCCGTTTCAATATAACGGTGGAAGTTAAGGATCCATCAATCGTTGAGGTGTCTGGAATAGTTCCTGCCGGTGATTGGAGTAGTTGGGGGCTTGAATTTGCAAAAGTAGATGCACAACTTCAAGCTGCATTGGGAATCACTGCTAAAGAATTTATGGCTTTGTGGGGAC
>CAMWID010000058.1 GCA_947174235.1 uncultured Porphyromonadaceae bacterium
AATCCCTGGGGAGACAATCAAGCCTCCCTCATGGTGGCAGACCTCATTGATGTGGATAGGGGGGATAACGCTTGCCATCGCCCTCTTCCTCCTCGGCAGGCTGATCGCTCGGAGAAAGAAACAACCTTAAACAAAAAAACGCGCTCATCCGCTTGTCTGGGTGAGCGCGCTTTCTATAGTTCCGGTCATAGTGTGCGGAACTAAAAACGGAACGAAAATCTTTATTATTAAATCATGTCATATCATGCTAAATATATGCAATATGTTTAATGTTATTTAATTAGTATATCTCTATATGATTTGATAATATTGTATTATACCAAGCAATGATTGCTTACCTGTATCATTTATTTAAATGTCACTACTGTAATTTAGGTGCAAAGTTACTGATTTTTGTGGAAATAGGCAAATATAGATTTTTTCGGACTGGCTCTTCGACAAAAAAAGAGATGCGTCTGTAAGGACGCATCTCCCAATTACTAATGAATCTTTGCGTGGCGTTTTTCAATAATCTTGATGGACTGATCAATCAGCCGGAGAGAATCTGGCGGAGAGTAATATATAAACTCTTTGGATTTTACGAGACTATAACAAAAAGCAAGGCTTAAGAGTTCGCTCCTGACGTTGAGGTTTTGGATATTTTGGGAACCTTCCCTCAGACACTTCAGTGTCCTCTTGGTACGTTTATATTATAGGTATTGAAAATGCCGGAGGCTCCGCGCTCGAAGATCTCCCAATGATATTTTTGTGATGTCGGGATACGGTCAGGCATCCAGGACGGTATCACCTGATAATTGGTGCCTTTTTCAGGTTTTGCTGCAAAAACAGTTTCATATACCGCGTGGCTGAATCTTGCTTTGCCATCAGGATCACGTATAATAGTGGCTTTTACCATGGCACCCCCTCTCGTATCGGCAGTTTTCATATTTGAAATAAAGTTTCCTAAGGAATAAACAACAAGCACATCCTTGTTTTCTTTTTCGTTCCGTACCACTTTCATTGGTTGCACCACGTGTGGATGACCGCCTATTATCAGATCCACCCCTTGGTCAATAAGAAATTGGGCGAGATCTCGCTGAGGTTGATTTTCCAGAAGCACATATTCGATACCCCAATGCATGGCGGCAACTATGATCTCGGCGCCAGCCTTACGGGTAAGCGCGATCTCTTTCTCCATTTTTTTCCGGTCGATCATGGATATTTCCACTCCATCGGAAGGTTTTATGCCGTTTGTCCCGTAAGTATAGTTCAGAAACCCGATTTTGAAGCCGTTGATTTCTTTTATGAATGGGACGAGAGTATCCCTGTCTGCGGAATCATGGTATGTGCCGATGTGGTCTATACCAAGTTCATCAAGAGCCTTTAACGTTCTTCTTGCGGCTTTGTCCCTGCGGTCGAGGCAATGGTTGTTTGCCGTGAGCATCATGTCGAACCCCGCATCTCTCAGAGCCTCCGCGTATGAGTCCGGGGCACTGAAGCAGGGGTAGCCGGAATAGTCCGGACCTCCTCCCAGGGGAACTTCAAGGTTACAGACAGCGTAATCTGCCTTAAGCACTGTTGGGGCTATCAATGAGAAGCAATCGGAATAATCATATTCCTTCCCGCCGCCCAATTCCAATGCCCTATCGAGTTGTGCCTGATGTTGCATGGCGTCGCCTACAAACAGCAACTCCGCCTTTCGGGCGGAGCCTATACTGTCTGCCCCTGTTATAAAAGAGATGAGGCTGAAAAGAGTGATCAGTATTGTCATTACATATCGGATTGATCGATGTGGAATTATCAGTCAATGATCTGAGAGGAGAATGTGAACACCACCTCCGCCTCGTCAGTGTCCAGACGCACCATAGTAGGCTTTATTGTATAGGGAGTACATTTGGTGATGTATGTTACGGTGGTGTTGTAGCTGTTGCTTTCTGTCGTGAGGCTTATCGGTAGAATCGTGAATTCGACATCCTCGTCGCTGATATCAGTTTTGTTCAACAGATCAATGATATAAGATCTCATAGAAGAGAAGCGATATCTCTTGTTGGTTGAGTCGTATTCCGCTGTGAATGAACTGATATTGTCAGGGATCTTGTTGTCGGTGAAGAAATTCTTCAGTTCAGATGTCTTTATAAGCATAAGGGTGGGGGGAGCGCCGATGCCGTAATCGTTGTCGATTGTTTCTGCGGGAATCGACAGTATCAGCTCGCTTATCAAAGACAGGTTGTGGCTGTCTTTTCTGTAGTGTTCCAAAATGTCTTCCGCAGGGAATTTGAACTCCACATTATACCCACCGGGGGTAGTCACTACCGATTTTCCGTCGCTGACAAGATTCTTGAGGTAATCAGACACTTCATATTTGATATTGTTGCTGCTTAATACCTCGGGGGCGGACATCAGCGGGGTGACGTATGCCGGGGCATGTTCCCAGGTTATAGTGGTGTCTTTTTCTTCAATGGTGGTCACTTTATTGTTGTACCAGTAAAAAACAGTCAGATCGACCGCCCAGATATTTGAGACGCACCCTTTGCCGAATGAAGGCTCAACGAAAAGTCCGGGATAATACTTTGCGAAAGTTGATGGCCATTCAAATATTTCCGGATTTTTTTCATAATCTTCGAATATTTTGACCCCGAATTCTTTCGGAATGTCTATATCTATGGCTATGGTTGAATTTGACAAAACGCCAGACGAGCTTGCGGAGGGACTTGACATGGCGATAGAATCCACTCTGCCGGCATAAGACGCGGTAAAGCTTTTGGCTCCGAGTTTCGACGAAGGATCATAGTATCCTGTCGGGTCAAAACTGTTTGTGATGTCAGACGGCAACTGCTGTGTCAGGTTGTAGGCAGTGACTTTCTGAGGGGTGAGGGAATCACCTGTGAGATCTCCTCGGCTCATGTAGAGAACCAGTTTGCAAGAATCTACCCTTTCCGGAGAACGAAGGGAATCAGGCACGGCATCCAGCGAAGTGGCGCACATCAGTCTGCTTACGAACGAGCAGCTGAGTTTGCCGTATTCCGGCACATCGATGTTCCCAAGAAGGAGATTTCCTGTCCTTGCATCATAGTTGTTGTTGGGGACAGACTTTGCCTTCAAGTCAAAAGACAGAGTGTCGATTGAAATGGCGATGTCGCCTTCTGTCAACGACGAGCCGATTTTGCTGGTTTCGTCATCGCAAGCCACACCAAGCGACGCTAATGTCAGGACGGCTGCTGGCAATGCAAGACGAAACGGCTTTATGTCATTCTTAAAAGAAATGGTTTTCATGAGAAGTGTCTGTGAATTTTTAAAGTCATAGCGACTTGTAGAACTCTGCATAAGCGTCAGGGCCTGTAGCAAGTTGTTCATGAGTGACGAAAGTTTTGCCTGTAGACTTGATGTATTCAAGAAGTTCAGGCGACACGTCCGGATCCTCAATAATGACTGCATGAGAGAATTCGATTGCCATACGGTGGAGCAGATCCGTATCGAATGGCAGCCCGGCGAATTTTTTGATGTCACGTGAAGATATGCCGTCGGCTTTAAGTTTGGCGATTATCCTTTCGTCTACAGGCGCGGAAATTTTTCCCGGAAGTATGGAATACACCACTTTTGTGCCTTTGAAAGAGAGTTCGTCTCCATACATTCTTTTGAGATACATCGGCACGAGTGCGGTTATCCATCCTGAGCACTGGAGAATTTTCGGATCCCACCGTAATTTCTTTGCGGTTTCCAGAGTGCCTCTGGCAAAGAAAATTGTTCTTTCGTCGTTGTCGGTACGGTTGCTTCCTACGGCATCCTCGTCTTCATCAAGTTTCTGGAAATAGTCATCGTTGTCGATGAAGTAGACTTGTATGCGCGAAGGCTGAAGCGAAGCGACCTTGATTATCAAAGGATGATCGTTGTCATCTATGGAAATGTTTATACCGGAAAGGCGTATCACCTCGTGCAGCTGGTTTCTGCGTTCGTTGACTGTCCCGAATTTGGGCATAAAAGTCCGGATCTCAAACCCTCTTTCCTGCATTCCGGTGGCAAGGTTCTTGCCGAGGGTCGCGTTGGGCGTTGATGTGAGATAAGGAGCGATTTCCTGATTGATGAAGAGTATTCGATTGTTTGTCATGCTACTTGAATTCTGCCGGCCACAAGTGAGCCGCAATATGTCGGCATCTCGGTGTGGAAATTTTTTCCGGTGATGCAGACTTTTCAAGATGCAAAGTTAATAAATTTTTCGATGAGAAACGCTGTTTTTAGGGTTTTTAAGGTTGATTTTTAAATAACTTTAATACAAAAGAGTCTTTTTTCCAGTGATAGGTTAGCAAGATAATGAATAAATTGCTAATTTTGCATCCTGAAAAAAGACAACCCTCAACGCATATTTAAAAGCAATAAAAAAGGGCAATGATTATATTAAGAACAATCAACGATGTCTGCCGTTATGTGTCGGAGCAACGCGACCACGGCGCGTCGGTAGGTCTTGTGCCCACTATGGGCGCTCTCCATGAGGGACATATCTCTCTGGTGGAGAAGTCTGTGTCTGAAAATACGGTGACAGTCGTCAGCGTGTTTGTCAACCCGACTCAGTTTAACAATCCAGCTGACCTTGCGAGCTATCCCCGCAAGGAAGAGGACGATATAAGGCTCCTTGCCGCAGCCGGTGCGTCAGCTGTGTTCGTTCCGTCGGTAGAAGAGATATATCCCGGCGGAACTGAAGTACAAGAACCGCATGTGTTTGACCTCGGCATGGCTGCCGAAGTGATGGAAGGGAAGTACCGTCCCGGTCATTTCCAGGGAGTGGCACAGATCGTCAGTAAGCTATTCCGGATAGTGATGCCTGACCGCGCGTATTTCGGAGAAAAAGATTTTCAGCAGATCGCTGTGATCCGCAATATGATAAAGAGTGAGGGAATAGATGTTGACATTGTGGCGTGTCCGATAAAGAGGGCTGATGACGGTCTCGCGTTGTCAAGCCGTAACGCCCTTCTTTCGCCGGAAGAGAGAAAAGTGGCTCCTGAGATTCACGCCGCCTTGAAGGACAGTGTGGAATATAGCTTTTCTCATTCTGTGCAAGCCACCCACGACACTGTGGTGGAGCGAATCAACGCTATCCCGCATCTTGATGTGGAATATTTTGAAATTGTCGATGCCAGGACGCTGGCTGCCATAGACGAATGGGAAGAATCTCCCTGGGTGGTGGGTTGCATCACAGTATATTGCGGAAAGGTAAGACTCATAGATAATATAGCCTACCGTCTGCCCAAATAATCATGCCATGCTTATAGAAATGATGAAATCGAAGATTCACCGCGTCACGGTGACGGAGGCGAATCTCAACTATATAGGGAGCATCACTATCGACAGTGCATTGCTAAAGGCTGCAAATATCCTTGAAGGTGAACGTGTCTGGATAGTTGACAACAACAACGGTGAGCGTTTTGACACATATACCATAGCCGGAGAGGAAGGCAGCGGGGTGATCTGTCTTAACGGTGCCGCAGCCCGCAAAGTGCAGCCCGGCGACATCGTTATCATCATGTCGTATGCCCAGATGACACCTGAAGAGGCCGCTTCGTTCAAACCTGCGGTCATTTTTCCCGATACAGCTACCAACCGGTTGTGATATGCCGGGTTCTATGTGTAGGGAGAGGTTTTGTCTTGTGTGAATCTTTAGAATCGGATTTTTCTTGCAGTGGATTTGTCCGGTTTACAAGGGTTTGATGGATCAGTATATAATTTGGAATAACAATAAATATGTTTAAAAACTTATCAGATCGACTTGAGCGGTCGTTTAAAATACTGAAAGGTGAAGGCCGTATCACCGAGATCAATATTGCCGAGACTTTGAAAGATGTGCGTCGGGCGTTGCTTGATGCAGATGTCAACTACAAGGTCGCCAAGTCTTTTACTGACACTGTCAAGCAGAAGGCATTGGGTCAGAATGTGATAAATGCCTTGAAGCCCAAGGAGCTCATGATTAAGATCGTTCATGACGAGCTTACCGCTCTCATGGGTGGTCAGGAGTCACCCTTGAATCTGTCAGGCAATCCTACTGTCGTCCTCATGTCCGGACTTCAGGGTTCGGGTAAGACCACATTTACAGGCAAGCTTGCAAAGAAACTGAAATCTTCAAAAGGTAAGCGTCCTCTTCTTGTAGCGGCTGACGTATACCGCCCTGCTGCGATAGAGCAGTTGAAAGTGCTCGGACAAAGCATAGATGTGCCTGTCTATACGGAGGAAGGGAATAAGAATCCGGTGGAGATCGCGCTCAACGGTATTTCCGAAGCCAGACGCAACCATCAGGATCTCGTAATTATAGACACCGCCGGGCGTCTCGCTGTCGACGAGGAGATGATGAGGGAGATAGAGGCTATAAAGAATGCAGTCAGACCTCAGGAGACTCTTTTTGTCGTTGACTCTATGACCGGTCAGGATGCAGTCAACACTGCGAGAGAGTTTAATCAACGTCTTGATTTCGATGGGGTTGTGCTGACAAAGCTTGACGGCGATACCAGAGGCGGAGCCGCGCTGTCGATACGCTCGGTAGTGGAGAAGCCTATCAAATATATCGGTACAGGAGAAAAGCTTGAAGATATTCAGGAATTTAATCCGGAAGGTATGGCGAGCCGTATTCTCGGAATGGGTGATATTGTCGAGCTCGCCAAACGCGCACAAGAACTTTATGATCAGAAGGAAGCCGAGCGTCTGCAGGAGAAAATCAAGAAAAATAAATTCGATTTCGAGGATTTCCTCAATCAGATCCATCAGATCAAGAAAATGGGAAATATCAAAGAGCTCGCCTCTATGATTCCCGGTGTAGGCAAGGTAATAAAGGATATCGACATAGATGATTCGGCATTCAATTCGATAGAGGCGATGATCAATTCCATGACCCCCTATGAGCGTCATAATCCGGAAGTCTTGAACCAGAGCCGCCGTCAGCGTATAGCCAAAGGTTCCGGAACCTCGATTCAGGCTGTAAACAAATTTGTGAAGCAATTCGAGGACACACGGAAAATGATGCGTGCCGCATCCAACATGAAGAATCCGATGAAGATGATGAACCAGCTCAAACAGGCACGTTCTCAAAGACGTTTCTGATTGGCGATTCGGTAAAGGGCATATAATGTCAACGAACAATAAAAGGAGCCATATGGCTCCTTTTATTGTTCGTTGACATTATATGCCGGGATCACTAGGCGTTGATTAAACCATATCTTTTCAGTTCTTTCCGCTTACACGGCACTGCCATCTCCAGGCGTTTGCCATTGTGTCTTTGATGTCGGCTTGCGCAGTCCATCCGAGCACTTGGTTGGCTTTCTTGGGATCTGCCCAGATTTTCTCAATGTCGCCTGCGCGGCGCTGTCCGATCTTGTGAGGCACCGGTACTCCGGTAGCTTCCTCGAAGGCTTTGATCAGCTGTAGAACTGACAATCCGTTGCCGGTGCCGAGATTGAATATCTCTACAGGATCCGTATCATTGTTGTCAAGCATTCGTTTCATCGCAATGACGTGTGCCTTCGCAAGGTCAACCACATCGATATAGTCACGTATGCAGCTTCCGTCCGGAGTATTGTAGTCATCTCCAAATACGGTAAGCTCTTTCCGTATGCCGGCGGCAGTCTGGGTAAGATACGGCACAAGGTTCTGGGGAACGCCAAGAGGAAGTTCGCCGATCAATGCTGACGGATGTGCGCCGATCGGGTTGAAGTAACGGAGAAGTATGCTCTTGATGGGAGCGCCGCTCTTTACATAATCCTCGATGATCTCTTCGGAGATCTGCTTGGTATTTCCGTAGGGAGAAGTGGCCGGTTTTATCGGGGCTGTCTCATCTATAGGGTTGAGGTCAGGTTCTCCATACACGGTGCAAGAGGAGGAGAAAACAATACCCTTAACACCGAACTCCGGCATAAGCTCAAGAAGATTTATGAGGGTGTTCAGGTTGTTGCGGTAATAGAGCAGAGGTTTCTGTACGCTTTCTCCTACGGCTTTTGAAGCGGCGAAATTGATTATACCCTTTATGCCGGGATTCTCTTCAAACAATTTGCGGAGCGTGTCAATGTCTGTGCAATCTCCTTTAACGAATACCGGACGGATTCCGGTGATCGCCTGAATCCCGTCGAGCACGGATTCGTTGCTGTTTGACAAGTTATCAATGATGACGACATCATACCCGGCGTTCTGTAGCTCCACCGTGGTGTGGGAGCCTATATAGCCGGTTCCGCCGGTCACAAGAATTTTTTCTTTCATTATAAGAGTATTAGAAAAGTTTTGCAGGATAAACACCTTCGTCAACGAGCTTCTGGAACTGTGCCACAGTTGCAGGACGGTCAGCCGCGTAAGTCACACCAAACCATTTCGACGGAGTAGGGAGCACCTTCAGATCGATTTTTCCCGCCTCGATAAGTTCGTTGACAACAGTAGGGATGTAGAACTCAGCTTTAAGTTCATCGTGGTTTTTCTCGAGGAAACGCAAGAAAGATTCTACAGAGTAGTCAAAATAGTCAGGGGTGAATCCCCACATGTTCATGGATACGGGGGCACCTTCGGGGAAAGATACCTCTTCACCGTCGACCACCTGGATAAGTTTCCCGTTTTTGCGTTCTATTCCGTGGCATTCGGTCACACCGGTAAGGTTTCCTTCCGGACTTACCTCGCAAAGACCTCTGGAGACACCGCCGTTTTCACTCAGAGTGTTTTCAACATTGAAGCCGATCATGCAATAGCAGTCCTTTTTCCCTTCAACCGAACGAAGAAAATCCCCAAGGATGCGGAAGCTGTCGGCTCCATAATAATCATCAGCGTTGATTACGGCAAAAGGTTCTTTGATCACATCTTTCCCCATCAGCACGGCATGGTTTGTTCCCCATGGTTTTTTACGTTCCGGATTGGGTTTGTATCCTCCGGGGATATCATTGATGTCCTGGAAAACAACTTCCACGGGGACATGTCCTTCATATTTAGAGATTACCTTGTCGCGGAATTCCTGCTCGAAATCGTGACGTATGACGAAAACGATCTTGCCGAATCCGGCACGCAGAGCATCATATACAGAATAGTCCATGATGGTCTCTCCACTCGGGCCGAGTCCGTCAAGCTGTTTCAAACCACCGTAACGGCTGCCCATTCCGGCAGCGAGAATAAAAAGCGTAGGCTTCATAATAGGTCTAATATTATAGTATTTAGTTTGTTTTGGTAAGTGCCGATAAAAATCAGATAGGGAGCCTTGTCGGTTTGGGGGTGCGGACTCCCTGGGAGAGCAGGAGCATAAGGTCGAACATCACGATTTTTGCGTTAGCGTTTCTCTCGATGTCTGAAGAGGCTTTTGAGATATCCTCGCTGAGTTTTTCCACATTGCCTTCATGGATAAAAGGAGAGAATTTTAAACTGAATTCCTCTTCTTCAGGGGTCATCATGGATATCTGGGGCAATTTCATGTTGTATATGAAATTCTCTCTGACCATTCTTCCACAATATGCCAGAAATCTCAGAAGTTTTTCCCTCCCCATAGAGGCTGTATGTTCGGATATGGATTTCAGGCGGCTTGCCTTCAAGCCATATGCCATTCTCATTGTCTCTTTGAAGAGAGCGGAAAATTCGAGTATTTCATCAGGATGGCATGCCAGTTCTTCAGCTTTCCCCATGCTCCCTTCTGCAATTTTGGATGCGGCTGCTGCTATCCCGTCGCTTATCCCGTGATTTAACGTAAGGTGGCTACAGATGTCGCCCGAAGAAAGAGGCAACATGCGGAAGCGCTGTGTTCGTGAAAATATAGTGGGAAGCACCTTCGAATCATCGTTGCTCACAAGAATGAAGAGAGTGTCATCATATGGTTCCTCTATGAGCTTCAGTAATTTGTTGGCGGCCTCCGGCCTCATTTTTTCCGGTAGCCACATCAAAAATATCTTGAAATTCTCCTGATATGCAGAAAGAGATGCCCTTGCGATAAGATCTTCGCTTTCATTGACATATATGGCTGGCTGTGAATTTCCTGCCTGAATTATCTCGTTCCATTTTTCCGGAGGCATGTAGCTCCAGTCAGACAGCATTTCCTTCCATTGTTCAATGAGATCTTTCGATACAGATGTTCCGTCGCGTTTTACAACCGGATATATGAAATGCAGGTCCGGGTTGTTGAGGTTCTGATGTTGCAGGCATGACGGACACACTCCGCAAGAATCACCATTTATATGATTGCTGCAATGGATATATTGAGCGAACGCGCGTGCGAGACGGAATTTGCCAATGCCGGATATGCCCGACAATAATATGGCGTGGGGGATTCTTCCCGCGTCAGCCATGCCTCTCAAAGCCTGGATCGTGTCATTATGTCCGGCGATATCGGAAAATTTCATGAATCTTTTTTTGTTGTGCAAAAATACCCATAAAGTTTGAATCATGCAAGCGAAAACCTCTTTTGAGGAAAGAATGAAAGATATGTAATCATATTTGATATGTTTTTGTCGGACGGACGCGGTCAGAATTTTGTGGCTTGACAGAAATTTTACTAATTTTGAGCAATGATACCGTTTTTGAAATCTATAGCCCGCGGATATGCCTCGCGCTATCCCGATCTTTCCGAAATATGTTTCCTGTTTCCGAACAAACGAAGCGGGACGTTCTTTCTCAAATATTTAAAAGAGGAGAGTGCACGTCATCTGGTACTCGCTCCGGAAGTAAAGACCATCACTGAGCTTGTGTCTGACCTTTCAGGGAGAGTGGTCGGATCAAGGCTTGACCTTATTTTTACACTATATCAAAGCTACAGGGAGCTTCGCGGGCTTCCCCCGATGGATTTTGCCGTCGAGGAGGATATGGCGGATTTCGACAGTTTCCAGGGTTGGGGGGAAACTGTCATATCGGATTTCAATGAAGTGGACCAGTACCTTGCCGATCCCGATGCAGTCTTCAAAAACGTAAAAGACTATCGAGAGATAACTTCCAACTTTCTTACAGAAGAGCAGCGGGAGGTCATGGCTGAATATTTTGGACGTACGGATATCGGCGAAGCGCATGGGTTCTGGAAAAATTTTGATGCAGATGAAGAAAATCTTTCGGATATAAAAAAACGGTTCCTTTATCTGTGGCGTTCGATGGCACCGCTGTATGAGTCGTTAAACAGCAAGCTTGAGGAAAAGGGGATGTCTTCATCCGGAGGTGCGTACCGTCTCGCGGTCAGAAACCTGAGGGAAAAAGGCAGAGATCTTTTGCCATATAAAAAAGTGGTGGCAGTGGGTTTTAATGCGCTTAGTTCTTCCGAAGCGGCATTGTTTATGGAGATGAGGGATTTTGAAGGGTATCGGGGGTATGACGCATTTTGCGATTTTTTCTGGGATGCCACCGGTCCCGTATTGTCGCAGGGTATAAACTCGGCATCAAGGTTCGTGAAAACGAACCTTAAGACATTTCCAAGTCCGGAATGGGCTATCCCTGCGCTTTCGCAAAGCGATACTGACAGGTTGCCCCGTCTGAGAGTGGTGGCGTCACCCTCGAATGCGGCACAGGTGAAGATAGCGGGGAGCATACTGTCGGATATGAGGCAGCGTCTTACATCAAATGATATATCAGACGCCAAAGTCGCTGTCGTGCTACCTGATGAAAACCTGTTGCTCCCTATGTTGTATTCTTTGCCGGAAGGGATGGGCAATGTCAATCTTACAATGGGCTATCCGTTGAGACTCACTTCAGTGGTTCCTTTCGTGCGTCATTTAAGGTCGCTTTTCCGTAACCGTAGAAAGACCGGAGGTGTGGCTTCGTTCTATCATAAGGACATGCGTCTGTTTCTTTCACACCCGTTTTCTCATGCCACGTTCGGGTCAGAAGCAGTCAGTCGTTTGATAGGGTATCTTGACAAGCATCACAAGGCTACAATAAGCATTCCCGAAATAAAAGAAATTTCTGATAAGGCGGCTAAAATGCTTGATTTTTCACTGCTTGATTCCAATCCCGATGAAACGATAGGTTTTCTGGATTCAGCTCTGTCGGAAGTGATTGAAAGTTTGCCGGAGAATGGAACCGGTCTGATGAAGTCGCGTCTCGAAATAGATCATATAGAGATTTATCGTGATGCGTTGAGACGCCTTGGCGCCCTCCTCGGTGAGTATGGCATGCATGTCTCGTCCAACACATTGTTTCACCTCGCCGACAGATTGCTTGCCGGAACAAGCGTGGGATTTGAAGGGGAACCTCTTACCGGGCTGCAGGTAATGGGCACTCTTGAGACTCGTTCTCTTGACTTTGAGCATCTTGTGATTCTTTCGATGAACGAGCGTATAATGCCACTCCGGGCAAGAAGCCGCAGTTTCATCCCGGACAGTCTTCGCCATGCATTTGGTATGCCGCCGTCAAATTACGCGGAATCAATCTTCGCCTATTATTTTTACCGGATGATAAGCAGGGCAAAGGAGGTGACAATGATTTATGACGCACGTACCGGAGGCGGATTGAGAAGCGGGGATGTGTCGAGATATGTGTTGCAGTTGCGACATCTCTTTGCCAAAGGTATGCTTGAGGAACAGGGGTGGAAGTTTCAGCTGTCGGGAAAAACAGCATATGATCCGTCTGTCTTGAAATCGGAAGACATAAGAAAACGTCTTGATGAATTTACGGCAGATTCCGGAGGATCAAAAAATTTCTCGGCGTCCGCTCTCAATACTTACAGGGAGTGTCAGGTGAGATTTTTCTATCAGTCAGTGTTAGGCATAGACACAGACCCGGAGAAGTCAGAATTTATTGATGCCATAGGGGTAGGTAATATTCTGCACGCCCTTATGGAACATCTATATCTTCCTGAGGGAAAGAGAAAAAAATATCTTGAGATGCCTGTGGTCATGCGAAAGGAGACTCTTGAGTCTCTGATAGCTGATAAATCCTCACTCTGGAAGACAATTACAAGGCTGGTGAATGAAGAGCACTTCCATTTGCCTGCCGAAAAGCTTGACATGGAGTTGTCCGGAGCATCCGAAATAATCGGCAAGCAGATAATGGATCAGGCTATAAGGGTGATGCGTCGGGATATGCGTGTGGCCCCGTTCAAGATATATGGCTGTGAAATCAAGGAAAGATTGCGTATTGCCTTGCCGTCAGGCAGAACGGTGAATTTTAAATTCGCCATTGACCGGTTGGATGAAATATTGGTTGACGGAACACCTTGTCTAAGAATTGTGGATTATAAGACAGGCAGAATAAAGCTTGAGGCGGAATCTATGGATGAAGTGCTCAAGGGAGACTACAGGTCAGAGCAGGTGTTTCAGCTTTTCACTTATGCGTGGTTGCTTGGTAAAAGACCGGGTAATTCGACGGATGATGTGCGGCTTGAGATTTATGATGTCCCCAAAATATTCAAGAATGAGGAAAATCTGCCTAAGATAGGGGGAGAGACCATACATAGTTACAGGATCTGCGCCGAGGAATTCTCTGCCGGTCTTGAAGAAATGATAGAGAGTGTCTTTTCAGATGACAGGTTTGTGGCTGCTGAAGATGAACAGACATGTGTGATGTGCAGGTTGCGCCAATTATGTCGCAGATGACAGGACTTTGTAGGTGAACTAACAGTAAGGGGATACGTTATCAAATATAGGATACGTTATCGGGAGTCAATGACTTCCCGTGGATGTCCGTATGCTTTTATAATTTGTCTCCAAATAGATGAAGATGGAAAAAATTATTATAATAGGAGGTGGGTTTGCCGGATTGAACCTTGTGAAACATCTTGACAAGGAGAAATATCAGGTGATGCTGGTGGATCGAGACAATTTCCATTGTTTCCCACCGCTATTTTATCAGATAGCGTCTTCAAGCCTTGCATCTGCAAATATATGTTTCCCGTTTAGAAGAGAACTAAAGAAATACCGTAACGTGTCATACCATATGGGACATGTAAAGAACATAGACATGTCTGCCGGGACTGTTACTACGAGTTATGAGACTTTGTACTATGACAGGCTTGTGATAGCCGCCGGATCTTCCAACAATTACTTCGGAATGGACGGACTTTCGCAGACCACATTCGGAATAAAGACAGTGGCGCAGGCAGCCCACACCAGGGATGAGATAATCGACCGTCTTGAGAGAGGTGCGATCTGCTCCGATCCGGAGCGGCGTAAAGAACTTATGAGTTTTCTTGTAGTGGGGGGTGGTCCTGCCGGTGTAGAGATAGCCGGGGCACTCGGGGAAATGAAGAAATATGTGATTCCCAAAGAATATCCCGATATAGATCCTTCCGAGGTGCGGATCACACTTGTGGAAGGAACCGGTAAACTTCTCGGCGCGATGCGAGAGAAATCATCCGAACGTGCATTGAGGTATCTGAAAGATCTTTTGGTGGATGTACGTCTCAACACATTGATGAAAGATTATACTGACAAGACGGTGACTTTTGCGGACGGCACCAGGGAACATTGGGAGACAGTGATCTGGACAGCCGGAGTAAAAGGGGAACCGATACCCGGTCTTCCGGCGGATTGTCTCGCGGGGGGAGGACGAATCAAAGTGGACCGTTTCAACCGGCTGCCGGGTCATGAGAAAGTGATGGCGATCGGAGATGTGGCATGTATGATATGTGAAGATTATCCCAAAGGGCATCCACAGATGGCGCAGCCTGCGATACAGCAGGCAGTGAATCTCGCCAAGAATCTCAATGAGGGTTCATTCACGCATGAATTCGTATATCATGACAAAGGGTCAATGGCGACAGTGGGCAAGAACAGGGCTGTGGCGGATCTGCCCGGCAGTTCCATAGGTGGCTTTCCGGCATGGTTCGCATGGATGGCGATACATCTTATATCCTTGTTGGGTATGCGGAATAAGGTGACTGTCCTTTTGAATTGGATATGGAATTATTTTACAAATTCCACGACTCTTCGTCTCCGGCTTCTTCCCACTAAGTATCCGTTGAGAAGACATTGGAGCGACTGATGAATGTCCGGGCGAACGGGGAAAAACCGTTTTTTGTTAAAACGGGAAATAATTGTTAAATTTGCAAATGTTAAATGATATATCCTGCCTATACACATCGAATGGCGGGTATTTCATGATATTAATGTGATAGATATGAAAACATTCAAAAACTGTATTATGCCCGCCATGGTTCTTGCGATTCTTCCGCTTGGCGCCTGCAGTGTGGTCAATAAAAAAACAAAAGAAGAACAAGAAGTTAAGAAAGAAGCCGTATTGCCCACAGACCGTGAAAAGATCGTGCAGCCGGTTTCGGCGGTATATACATCCCAGGATCTTGCCAACGGTGTTGTGAAAGGGGATTGGGCTATCGAAAAGGTCAACGGAAAAAATGCTGTGGGAGAGAAGGCTCCTTATCTGAAATTTGTGCCTGATGAGAAGCGTGTGTACGGAAACAACGGATGCAATGTGATAAATGCGAGCTATGCATATAATCCGGCGGATTCCACATTATCGTTTGGAGATGTCATAACCACCATGATGGCATGCGGAATGGAGGGCATAACTGATTACGAAGTCAATGCCGCCCTTGGCGCCACAAAATATTATTCTTGGCATCTGAATGGCGATGATTATTATCTGACATTCTATGACGCCGACCGTTCCCCAGTGATGGAGCTGATGCACCAGAATTTCCAGTTTCTTAACGGCACATGGGCTGTGAGGGAAATTTCCGGACAGCCTGTTGATGTTCCCGACATGAAACTTGTTATCGATGTGGATGAGGGGAAGCTTCACGGCAATACCGGATGCAACATCATCAACGGTACGCTTGAGACGGATATGGATGCCGCCAATTCTATTTCGTTCCAGCAGATAGCAATGACAAGAATGGCTTGTCCGGAGCCTAATTATGAAACCCAGCTTGTGGTGGCTCTTGAGGAGTCGATGAAGGCGAAAGCCCTTCAGGGTGGAAAGGTAGCTTTGCTTGACAGCGAGAATAAAACAGTGCTCCTGCTGGAAAGGACTTCAGACAAATAAATTGTCTCTCACAAAATTATAAATATGCCGAAATCAGAAGAAAGGGTAGACAAGTGGCTGTGGTGCATGAGGGTGTTCAAGACCCGCACCATAGCCACTGACGCATGTAAAAAAGGAAGGGTCTCTATAGGCGGGGTGGCAGTAAAACCCTCGAGAACTGTCAAGCCGGGGGATATCATAGATGTGAAGAAGCCTCCTGTGACATACACGTTCCGTGTCGTGCAAATCGCTTCCAACCGTCTCGGTGCGAAATTTGTGCCGGAATATCTTGAAAATCTGACGTCTCCATCTCAGTATGAGCTGCTTGAGATAACCAAGATTTCCGGATTTGTAGACCGTCAGAAAGGTCTCGGACGTCCGACCAAGCGCGACAGCCGCGAACTGTCCCGTTTCAAGGAGGAGAGTTATGCCGATTCATTCTTTCTTGATTGGGAAGATGATGACGAAGAAGATGATTGAATTAATCAAACGGCTTTTCTGCAAGGAAGAAAGCCGGATAGTAAGTAAGGATGACGACAACATGAAAAGATTTCTGATTGTCTGTCTGGGCAATATAGGCCCGGAATATGAAGGAACCCGTCATAACGCCGGGTTTATGGTAGGCGACGCCATTGCCGAAGAGGCTGGAGTGGCGTTTAAGTCGTGTCGTTATGGAGACATGGCGATAGTGAAAGTGAAAAACTGCGAGTTGCTGCTCCTGAAACCGTCCACTTTTATGAATCTCAGTGGTGTGGCGGTCCGTTTCTGGATGAACAAGGAAAAAATGCCTCTTGAAAATCTGCTTGTGATTGTGGACGATATCTCCCTTCCGTTTGGTTCAATAAGAATCAGGGAAAAAGGCTCTGATGCCGGACATAATGGCCTGAAGAATATAGCCGAGCAGTTGGGCACACAGAATTATGCCCGCCTTAAATTTGGGGTCGGCAATGATTTCCCGAAAGGCGGTCAGATAGATTTCGTGCTGGGCAAGTTTCCTCCGGAAGAGCAGAAGCAGTTACCCGAAAAACTGAAAAAAGCATCGGATGCTGTCAAGGCATTCTGTCTTAGCGGAGCCGGTTTCGCGATGACACACTACAACAGATAATTAGTAATTAGCAATTAGTAATTTAGGAGATAAGATTGCGATTATTCAATGATTGCAAAGTACATGAGGGAATAAGAAGCTCGAATAACAATAAATGGTTCGTTGACAAAAGTCAGCGAACCATCAATTATCAATTACTAATTACTAATTGAACTAAAGTTTTTCGATCAGAGTGTCTACATCCGTTTCGTCAGTTGACCAGTCTGTGACGAAACGTACAGGTGTCTCGTTTTCACCTTTTGGACCCCACAATTCGAAAGATGCCACTTCTTTAAGACTGTCGATCTTTTCATTTGGGAGGATGAAGAACTGTTGGTTGGTAGGGGAGTCCATATAAAGTTTGTAACCTTTATTTTTGAACCCTTCCTTTAATTTCAAAGCCATCTTCACGGCATGTTTCCCGATCTCTTCATAAAGTCCGTCAGTGAATAGCGTGGCGAACTGAACACCGAGCAACCTCCCTTTGGCAAGAGTGGCACCGTGGAGCTTGATCACAGATACGAATCTCGGCAACAGTCCCGGTCTGCGGGTGACGACAGCCTCCCCGAAAAGAGTTCCGCATTTCGTGCCGCCGATATAAAACAGGTCACAGATTCTTGCAAGATCCTTGATTGTTACATCCACACCTTCGGCTGCAAGTCCATAAGCCAGACGGGCACCGTCGGCATATAGAGGAATGTTGTATTCCTTGCAGACTTCACTGATATCCTCCAGCTCCTTCTTTGTGTAGACTGTACCCAGTTCGGTAGGGAAAGAGATATAGACCATTCCCGGACGCACCATATAATGGTTTGTTGCGTCATTATAAAAGTCTTCAAGATATTTCCTGATCTCGGTGGCTTTAAGTTTACCGTTGTGGTTAGGGAGCGCAAGCACCTTATGACCGTTAGATTCTATCGCTCCCGCTTCATGCACGTTGATATGAGCGGTGTCGGTGGCGATCACTCCGTCATTGTGGTCAAGCAGTCTGTCTATTACGACAGCGTTCGCTTGAGTGCCCCCTTCGAGGAAGTAAACCTCCCCGTTTTCAATGCCGCAGGCATCAAGAATAATGTCGCGGGCATCCTTGCAGAACTGATCTCTGCCGTAACCTACGGTGTGAAGAGCATTAGTTTCGACAAGGCGTTCCATCACCTTCGGATGTGCCCCGACCATATAGTCATTATCAAAATAGATCATCGTTTCAGAAATTTTGCGCAAAGATAACCAAAATTCCCCAACCATTGAAGTTGTTGTTTATACTTTTTCCTATTTCAATATTTCGTAATATTATAGAGCTTGTTTTACCACAACTATACTCGGGAAAACAAGCAAATAATGTACAAATCCCCGATTATAATCGGGAAATCCTGCAAATAATGATTGGTTTCCTAACTATAATCGGGAAAAATAGTCATAGTGATGTTCAACTAACGGGAATTACTTTTTTACATAATAACTGAGGAACAACTTTATCGGTTGTAATAATATATGCCTGGCATTTGTCCATTTATTTTTCGTGGGTACTTATTTACAATAGTTCGGTAACTTTTAAGTTAAAATCAAGCTGAGATATCCTTGACACCCGCCAATTTTCGCAGGGACTGATTCCATAAGACCAATTTTCTTGAGGTTTGCACATCAGCATACCTCGAATTAAATCGGACTGCCAAAGCCATTGGCATCATTATGAGATGAAACTGCCCCACGGAAATACCGAGATTCTTTTTATGGATGACAAGCTTCGCCATATTCAATGCAGCAAAGGAGAGGTTTACGGCGAAATCTAGTGCCCTGCTTTTTCGTGACTGGGAATCACCGAGACCGGAGTACTGCTTTGCATCACGTATGCAGAACTCGATCTGGAATCTTAATCTGTAAAACTCCACTACATTTTCCCCGGAGAGGGAGAGGTCCGTGGGAAAATATATCTTTGGCTCTTCGTGTTCGGGATAATATATTTTACTGCCACAACATTTCTATGCAGTGCCCTGCTGTTGAGAGTGGCAGTAAGGAACTTTCCCTTGTCTCCCTTGAGCCGGAACTCCCGGAAGACTGTCATGTCCTGATCGGATAGATTCACCTTGCCGTCGACCTTCTTTTTTGCACCTCTGCGCACCGGCTCATCCGGGTCTGCCTGATGGATATATCTGAGACATATGTTGTCCCGGAATCTGGAGATAATGTCGAATCCCATCTCCTTCAGACCGTCGACAAAATCGTGTGTGGCAAAATAAGCATCAGCCGTGATGCGTCCCGATATCTTACGGAGCATCTCCTTATTGGCTCCGATGGTGATCAGATACCAGCTGCGGAGATTGATGGATTGCTCTTTGAGAACATCGGGGGAAGGAGTCATCGGAGCGGTGACAATCATGCAGTCGTGCTTCTCCACATCACTCACGCCAATGGCATTTATCTCAAGTCCATGTTTTACCGCACCTGCGACACCGGACCAATAGAATCCCGCACCGGGTGTGCATCTGCTTGATTTCTGAAGAAATGACGGATCAATAACGATCGACAGGCTGTCGTTTCTGGAGAACACCTTGAAGATTGCTTCTTCGTCTTTCTTTGCCCAGTTGACTTCCTTCGAAAATGCCTCCCGGTAAGTTTTCTCGGTATGTGTACCCATGCGTTCCAGCTGGGTATAGTTAAGTCTGCCGGGCATCTGCCGATCAGACTGTTAATTATCTTAACTTAAATTTTACCGAACTATTGTAAATATAAAAGAGATGAATATAAATATAAAAGAGAAGGGTATATCATAATGCAAATTGTGATATGTCCTCCTCTTTCTATTATGTAATCTAATTTTCGCAAGCTCATTTAATCTTGGGTCGTTTATCTTGGGTTACTAAAGCCTGTTTCAGGATTATTCTTAGTCCAACCGTCCGCGATAGCGTGTAGGCGATAAAAAGATAGCCGTCCAGATTTTGGGCGGCTATCTTTAACACCAAACCCTAACTATATTCATACGATTAGGCTCTGAATCCGATGGGGGAGCGGTGGGGGTGAGGTAGTCCTTTGGGTTGGGGGATGTCGCATGGCAGGATTTCTGACAGGGACCGGGGGTCGTTGGAGGTGTTTGCAACTACCCGCAGTGCCATTGCCGGAATTATCTCGGTCTGGATGAGGTTGATCACATATCGCGCGTTGCCGAATGTTTTGTCACGGGATATATAGTCTGAATGGAGTCTTCTTGACAATGCAATACGTGCCTCTTCTGTCAAACTGTATTTTTCTCTTGCAAAATAGCGTTCCGCTATTTCCAAAAGTTGGGATTCTGTAAAGTCGTCAAACATGTAAATGTTTGATTCCGGAATCCTCGATTTAAAGCCCGAGTTCATTTCCAGAAGTTTCTTCATCACATCCGGATAACCTGCGAGAATCAACATCCAGTCGCGGTTCGATTCATCGGCGAGAGCCGTCAAGAGAGTCTCTATGACAAATTTTCCCGGGTCTTTCGGATCGTTGGGCTGATAAAGCTGATATGCCTCGTCAATAAAAAGAATTCCACCCTTTGCTTCCTCTATCGCTTCGAGAGTGTTTTTTTCTTCCATGCTATAGTTGGGTCCCAACAGTGTGGCACGTTCCTTTATTACAACATGCCCTTTGGAAAGAATGCCCGCTTTGGTAAGCATTTCCCCCATCATCTTTGCCACAGTGGTTTTGCCGGTTCCTGCAGATCCAAGGAAAACGGCATGAAGGGGAAGTGATAGAGCCGGGAGGTTATTCTCTATGCGCATTTTATTAAAGAAGACTATTTTTTCGTAGGTGGTGAACTTCTCCTTTACTTTGGAGAGTCCCGTGAGGTCATCCAAACTTATAGGTGTATGTTGATTTAGACCCGCATCAGATTGGGATTCAAGTTCCGGTTTGTCGTTGACGAAGTCTGTGCCCGGATTATCGTCAATTGTATCTGAATCATCGGAAGGAATGAGTTCGCCAAAGACGAATTCTGAAAGAGCCTTTTCAAAATCCTCGTCAGTCATGTCATCATCTTCATTTTTATTATTTTCCGAAAATGCAGTTCTGAAACGTTCGCTTGCCGCTTCCAGTGAATATTGGTCAAGACATTCAAGATTCTTGCCAACCCAAGCACCGCTATGATACTCACCTTTGGAGTTGAACACACATCCGGCTATAGGATAGTCCAGGCATAGCAGTTCGGCATAGCATATACCTTTATTGGAATCATTGACCAGTATGGGCATTTCGACGTGATATTCATTCATGTCGAAATCATCGCATACAGGATTGCAGAAACTATTGTCAATAGTGCCGTCGGGAAAATAGACTCTTATTTCGAGTTCCGGAAGAATGTCGGGAGTGGGAGAGATTTTCGGCAGAATGTCAAAACGGACTTTAGGGTAGGAAAGTATCCCTATATTATATGATTTGTAGTATTCGTTTTCGTGTTCAGGACGCAGTCCGCCGGATTCCACAACATACCATCGTGACGAATCTTCTCCATAGAGGAGTTCGTCGTATATATTGAAACTTATTTCACCAAGAATTTCTTTGCTGTTGTCGTCAGTCACGATGACTTTATATGTATGGTCATTGCAGATATTAGAGTAGGCAAAAGGGAAATCCACTCTGTGGAAATCGTCTTTTACGCCGGCAGGAATGGTGATGCGTATTCTTGTAGTGGCGACAGTCAGGTAGGCGGAGGCGTCTACAAGTTTTACCGTCACCATACGTCTTATCCCTTTGGCGGGTTCGTCGGAGAACGCACGTTTGTTGACGAAACGCATCATTATCGCAATCCCGGACTGAGTGACGCCGGCGGAGAAATGATGCCGTGAGTCAAACATCTCAAATTCCATGAATGATTTAGCCACCTCATCATCCGGAGAATAGGTGGTGAGTTTGAGAGGGGAGAGTGTGAGTGGAGTGTTTTTTGTTGTCATAATTTTAGTAACTATTCAGCGGACACGCTAAGGCGATAATGTGGAATAGACATCACCATT
>CAMWID010000059.1 GCA_947174235.1 uncultured Porphyromonadaceae bacterium
AGCGGCTTCTGCATCGATGCAGAAGCCGCTTCATTTATCTTCCTTTTAATTTTATAACCATATGGGGGCAAGATACTTTGCAAGTATGTAGCCTCCGGCTATCAACCATACGTCAAGACAGAACGCAAGCACAAAAGGTTTCGCTCCCGCCTTTTTGAATTTGTCGATACTTGTTTCAGCTCCCAGAGCGGCCATAGCCATAGTTAGGAGGAATGTGTCAAAATAGTTGATTGCGTCTACAAAGACTGTAGGAAGGAGATCTAATGAATTAAATCCGATCACGGCAAGGAAGCCTACTGCAAACCAAGGTATATTGACTTTCCCTTTTTCTGTGGCGGCACCGTCTTTGGAGCCTCTTTTAGCCACCCAGAAACCAAGTACGAGCAATACGGGCACGAGGAGCATGACACGGATCATCTTGACAATTATTGACACATTTGAGATTTCAGTTCCCATTGCGTTGCCGGCTCCCACGGCATGAGCAACCTCGTGAAGGGTTGAGCCACAATAAATGCCCATTTCCTGTGGAGAGAGGTCAAGCCATCCTGAACGGAATGCCACAGGATACAGGAACATGGAGATGGTGCCGAATATCACTACGGTGGCTACAGCCACCGCAGTCTTGTAAGGCTGGGTGCGTATTGTGGATTCCGCTCCGAGCACAGCCGCCGCACCGCATATTCCACTGCCTACAGACGTGAGCAGGGCGGTGTCCCGATCCATTTTAAGCAGACGTCCTATCCATATTCCACCCAAAATTGTCACAACCACGATAATTGCATCTATAACGATGCCTGCCACCCCTACATTTACAATGTCTTGGAATGTCAGTCGGAATCCATAAAGGATGATGCCAATGCGAAGGATCTTTTTTGAACAGAACTGTATACCGGGAACCCAGGTTTCCGGAAGATTGTTTCGTAAAGAGTTTGCATAAAGCATACCCAGGATGATACCTATAATCATCGGACTAAAAGAAATGTCTTTTAGGAATTGAGCCTCGCCTATATAGAAGGCGGCGCATGCGAACAGTGCTATCAACAGTATCCCATGTAGCATGCTGACGCGTGTCTCAGTAATTTTAGGCATAGATAATATTATTTAAATTTTGAGTTGATGTTTATCAAAATATTCGACCGGTCTTTGCGTCGGGAGAAAGGATGTGAGTGCAAATGAACGATACATTTAAGACTTTGCCTGATATTGAGCCACGGAAAAGCGCAATACCGGACTCCGCTATGTCTTGTTTATATGCCGGAGAAACACCGTCGGCGGCAATTCGACTGCAAAAGTAGAAAAAAACATTGAATAAACATACTGCCGCTAAACTTGATTATAAAAAATTGACATTCCTTATACAAAAAGACTCTGTCTCACAAAATATGCAAATTTTTTGTGAGACAGCAGCCTTTGGATTGTCATTGAAATGACAATGTCGTTATTTTAGCAGTAGATGATCGCCTGTCTGACGGACTATGTGATCATAAAAGTCTTGCGGGTAGCCGAGATAGTCCGGTGCGAGAGGTTTTCCGTGACGGTTGCGTGCGAAGTTGCCGTTTTCGTCCATTTTTTTTCTGTTGCCGTCAAGGTAACGTATCAGCAGGAAGTGTGCGAGATCCCGGTATGCGTCGGTAGCTTCCTTGGCGATGGCGGCTCCCTCTTCGTTGACTCTTTTTTCAAGATTCTCCATATCATTGGCGTTATATAGGGCGAGAAGTTCTTTCTCTTTTTCCTCGCGTGCACCTGCAAACTTTTCTTCCAGTCGGCTCTGCACTTTTCTGATATCGTCGATCATGAGGTCATAACGGTGGTATGCCTGGTTTGCCACCCAGTTTGTCATCCAGAAATTGGCAGTAGGGGAGAATGTGTATAGGTCTCCGTTGCCTGGCCGGACTTCCTCAGGCACTTCTGTCATGGAGCAATAGAAGGGCATGTAGACAGATGTGTTGGCGTCATCCGTTCCGAACCACAGGATTCCTCCGATTGGGTCCGGAAGATCCGCTCTGCTCTGGCTTACAAAATGCCAGGCGGTCTGTTGTGTCGCCACTGCACGCTCATGGGTATAAGTCTTGCCATTCACCTGATAGCGGTTGGGACGGTTGCGGTAAGGAGATCTGTTGGGTCCCGCACCCGGATCATTTGTCATCTCGTAGGGTGAGTCTTCATAGTGGTCGCGCATACGCTCCTGCATGTCTTTGAGCGAGAGTTTGCGGTCGGGTATGATATACAGAGGCATCGGGACATCGCTGTCGGCATTTACCCATTCAAACCATGCCTTGTCTTCTTCCGGTGTCGCAAAACGGCGGAAAAAGCTCCACACCCTTCCGTCGCATGAACGCCTGGTAGCGGAATTGTGTTCCTTGAAAGCATCGGCAAAAGAAAAATCTTCATCTTTACCGTTGAAATAACCGTGTTTTTTAGCAAAAGTGAAAAGATCCTTGCAGTAGATCACGTTTTCTTTGTCTTTATAGTTCACTTTGCGGATTCGTGGTTCGTTGGCATGGGCGCAGATAGCGTCGTCAGGTATTCGCACGGCGATCCATACAGCCCCTTTTTCGGTTCCTTTCCCGATCATTTCCATCACCCATGCCTCGTTTTTGTCGGCGATAGAGAATGTCTCTCCTGTACTGGCGTAGCCATATTCCGCCACGAGGTCTGTCATGGTTTTTATAGCCTCCCGAGCTGTCTTGCATCTTTCAAGAGTGATGTATATCAGTGAACCATAGTCAAGAATCGAGTTCCCGGTAGTGTCTTCGAGTTCAGGATGACCGCCCCATGTGGTTTCTCCGATCACAAGCTGGTGTTCGTTCATATTGCCGACAACGTTGAATGTCTCGGATGCCTGAGGAATCTCACCCCTGTAGCTGTTGTCGCCCCAGTCTATAACCCGGCGCATCTCGCCCGGAAGGTGTTTACCTCTTGATGCATGGAAAAGATCCCCGAAACGGGTGTGAGAGTCATCTGCGTAAGTCACCATGATGGACCCGTCGACAGTGGCTTTCCTGCCCGCGATAAAATTGGTGCAAGCC
Organism: uncultured Porphyromonadaceae bacterium; assembly: GCA_947174235.1. Classification (GTDB taxonomy): domain Bacteria; phylum Bacteroidota; class Bacteroidia; order Bacteroidales; family Muribaculaceae; genus Lepagella. The sequence continues at coordinate 3,030 of CAMWID010000059.1, forward strand.
TCTGCTGCCGAAGGTGCGCATAATGCCGCTGAAATGATAATGGTCTGGTAGAATTTCATATTGGTACAAATTTTATACCTGCCCTGCATCCCTCGCTTGGTTGCCGGATGTAGGGTCAGGATGGTTTTTATTGAATTTCGATGTTGGATTTTGATTTGAATGCCGGTTGAAGTTTTCCATCAACTTCAAAATCCCGTATAGTTACACCTTCGGCATTCTCAATATAAAGCCCGAATACACCCGCATTTACAAATCCTTCTCCTTCACATGGGCGGCGGTCATAGATTCCGGCAGTATAATCCGTGATTTTTTTGAGACGTAAATCGATGTTGTCAAGAGTGATCCGGTCAATCTTGCCGGGTTTGTCGCAACCGATGAATATCCCGTTTTCAGAAGTCGCGGAGATATTTAAGAACCGGATATCAAAAATTTCTCCCGATTTACCTTCGGTGGCTCCTTTGGGAAATCTCCATCCCGCGTCTTTATGATTTCCACGTGCGCGTGGGTATGAGGTCACATATATAGGCTCCGCTTTACCCCACCAGACATCTGAGAAAAGGCGGCAGTCGAGAGAAATATTAGAGAAAGTCACGTCGGAGACTGTTCCTTCGTCACGGTTTTGTATCCCAATTCCTCTGTTTGAGGCTGTGATAATGCAATTGTTGAAAAGCACCCTTGAGATACGGTCCATATTTTCTGAGCCTATTTTTACCGCGCACGAACGTGATGTCATTATGCAGTTGTTGACAACAACGTCTTCACATGGACCGTATTCTTCATATTCACGGCGGTTCTTAAGACATATACAGTCATCTCCGCTTTCAATATAGCAACCGGATATTCTGACTTTTCTGGAATGGTCGATGTCAATGCCGTCACCGTTTCTGACCTTGAGATTGTTGAGAAGGGAGATATCGGATATCGCCACGTCCTCGCATCCTACGAGATGTATAGTCCAGTAGGCACTGTTGGATATGGTCACCCCTGTTATATTTACTTTTTCTCCGTCTATTATGGTCAGTACGTGTGGTCGTGGATCGAAGTCTGTCACCGGTTTCAATTCAAAAGAATCATCCAGTTCGTCACCCATGAATGCCACGGCGTTTCCGTCGATACGTCCGGTCCCTGAGATTGAAAAATTTTTGATATGCTCTCCGTAAAGCCACATCATCCCTTCTCCACGGTTTTCTTTAAAGGCGCTTATGTCGTATGCGCTTTCATCCGGGTTTGCAAGGAGTGTGGAATTTGGTTGCAGATGTATGTCGACATACGATGCCATTTTCAACGGGCCGCTAAGGAACGTTTTCCCGGCAGGAAAGATTACTGATCCTCCTCCGTTGGATGAGCATAGATCTATCGCTTTCTGGATGGCATTGGCGTCATCCGTCTTGCCGTCGCCCTGCGCCCCGAAATCTGTGACTACATATTCATTCTGCGCCGCCGTCACTGATAATGCTGAGGCGGAAAGCAGTATGTTAAGTATAATTCGTTTCATGATTAAAGATGATGAGGTATTCAGGATTCAAAGTTAATAAAAAACTGAGACCTTATTGTCAAAAAATGATATAAAACCTCAATGGATATAAAAAAGGTGTGCCACATGTGATATGGCACACCTTTGGTGTTTGAGGATATGATGTTATTTCAGAACGACTTTGCTGACTTTCTTACCCTGTTTAACGATGAATACACCGTTTTCGGGGTTAGCCACACGTACACCCTGAAGATTGAAATACTCTACAGGAGCGTTTTCGTCATCGGAAATGATATCGTTTACACCGGTGTTGTCACCGCCTACATATTTCTCGATAGTGAAGTCGCGGAAAGGATTCCAATATTCAGTGGGGGCATTGACATCTTTCTTAAGACCAACCCAAACTTTTGTGGGTTCGGAAAGTTCGAATTCGACATAGTTGCGGTAGAGATCGGGATTGTTGATGAAGCAAGCTGCTGCCTGATACTCAAATCCGGAGTCGCACCAACCGTAACCGTCTTCATTTACATCTTCGGTAACAGGTTCGTTGTCCGGATATGTCTCAAGGTTCTCGGCATAGAGGCTCTTGATGGCAGTCTGATAGTAGAACGCGTCTGTTTTACCAAATTTGGCACCTTCTTCGTCAGCAGGCTTGAGGGGAGTCACATTATCAACGTCGAGATCGTATCCGTCTGTCACGTAGATATATGCGTTGTCTTTCTCTTCTTCGTTGTCGTTGTTGAAGCGGTCAAGTGGAGATTCGCCCTCGACCCATCCCCATGCACCTTTACAGGTGACATATTTACCTTCGGCATTGCCGGCACCGCCGTAACGGAGGAAACTCTGGACACCGAAACGATATTTGCCTGCGGGGAGCTCGATCTGCTGTCCGAAATTATATGCGGATGCATTAGTCTTGCGATAGATACCTCCGTTTTTGTTGACATCCGGAGTCTTGTATTGCAGAGCGATATTGGCAAAGTCCCATATTTCCTGATCCGAGGCAACGTTCAGACCTTCAGAAAAATCACCGTTGACAAGAGCGATCTCGCCGTCAGGACCGGTGAGCTTGAAATTGTCGAAGGCTGTCCATTCGTCTTGTCTGCCTCCTGTGTTTGCAATGCCGAGACGGAGATTGCCACCGGGGTGGTTGAATGTGACGGTGTTGACATATTTGCCTGCTTCAAAAGCTGTGTTAGCCTCTCCGAGACCGTTGGGGGAGTGTTTGGACGGGTCAAAATTCTCACCTTCTCCGGGGAGAGTCTCTCCGTTGTCAAAAAGACCTGCCACCACAGTTTTGGCATCCCCGAGGAAGATGTACGCATTGTGGTTGGCTCCGTCTTTCATGTTTTCCATTGAGTAGTCGTTGCTGCCGCAGCGATAGAAGGCGTTTGCAGTAAGGGTATACTGTCCTGCAGGTGCGTTTTCTACAATCTGATAGAGCTCGAATGCTCCGCTCCAGACTTCGCCGACGCCGTCTGCTGTAGCTGCGAGAGCTCCGTTCCATCCGGGGATGAAGGCGGGGTTCTTGAGGATATTGATCTGTTGCCAGGAACCTTCCTGAGCGAATGCGCCGGTTGCAAAAGCTGCGACACCGAGCGCGAGGACTGTTTTCTTGAAGTAAAGATTCTTCATAAATGTATAGGTATTAATTATAAGGATACCACTTCAGGTAATATCTAATCAATAAATGTAATCTGCCGTGATAAGGCATAGGGGAGGATTGCCTATCCTTTAATCCTGCCCCTGTGCCATATTTTGTCAGTAGCCGGGGTTCTGTTTCCAGTTGGTATTGGTGTTCATCTCTCCGGTTGGTATCGGGAACAGACGTTTGTTAACGTCTGCCATAGTTGTCGGATTGGAGCGAACTTTCCATTCGGCGCAATTTTCAAATTTACCGAATCGGATAAGGTCGTTACGGCGCCACGGCTCCATGATAAATTCCCGGCTGCGTTCATCGAGAAGTTCGTCAAGGGTGGGAGTTCCGGTCACGTGAGGGGCGTGAGAGCAGTCACGCACTTCATTCATAAGCGAAGCTGCGGTGTGACCCATAGTGGGGGTGGCTCCCCTCAGGATGCATTCCGCTTTAGTCAGAAGAATGTCGGCATACCGGAACACGGGAATGTCGTTGAACTGGAATCTGCTCCATGTATTGTCGTCACTTTCGCGAAGAGGATATTTGAATAGGCGGGCGCCTTTCATACAGTTTTCTATGTCATCCTCCGATCCTACGTCAAGGAGGGCGATGTTTGCCCATTCAAAATCCTTTTTATAGACAAGTGGACCATAAGGGTTCCTGTGTCTTGCGTCATAATACGCCTGGATCGTATGATCTGATACGCTGAAATCGGTATTGTAAGACTTTGCCTCGCCTACAGCGATCATCTCATTGCGTTCATCGCCTTCGAGAGTAAAGCGGTCTACTGCCTCCGGAGTGAGGATATATATCCCGGCAATAGAGTTTTTAGGGGTCCATCCCCAAGTGCATACATCAAGCAGTCCTGTTTTACGGAAGTCCCACCAGCGGTTCATCTCCGTTCCTCCTGCATATTTCCATGTTCCGGCTCCGTATACCTGCGGGTCGAAGTCAATGGCATAGATAAAATCCTTTATATGTACGCCGTTGTCAGGGAAGAATTTTTTACGGTAGCCGTCGCCGACTTCAAATACACCTGAATTTATGAGTTCGTCACACCATTTTACACATTCATCAAGTTTGGGATTGGGAGTATTGCCGTCTACTGTGGTGATATCGTTGGTATAGACTCCCCAATTGAGATAAAGCTTTACGAGGAGAGCCTCTGCCATCCATTTGTTGGGCTTGCTATAGGTTGAAGCGTCGTTTGCCTCCGAAAGGTCAGGTATCGCTTCAAGAAGTTCCTGTTCGATCCAACGTGCCACATCGGCGCGGGGCTGACGCTCGACAGCTGTTCCTTCTTCCACGGGTCGTTCAAGGATAGGCACGTCTCCGAAAAGCTCCATATTCCAGAAATGATAATATGCCCTTATGGCTCGCAGAGGCGCAACCACAGGATCCTTTCCGTCGGCACCGCCATAGTTGAGGATGCGGGTGTTGGTGTAAGAAATTCCTGACAGCATGTCCCCCATAAGACCTACGCCCTGAAGATCGGGGCGGAAATTGTGGATAGAGCCGTCGCGGTATCTGCCGTTGTCATCGTATACTCCGGCAAGGTTTACGCCTACAGCTTCATCACCGGAAAGAAACACGCCTTCCCAGAAGTTTCTTCCAAACCATGCTTCATTGCGAGTATAGGTATAGCAGTCGGCAAATTCACCGCTCACGGCGATTTCATTGTCAGGAAAATTTACGTATTGTCCGTCCATCGGAGTGTCGAGATCCGTGCAAGATGCGAATCCGGCAGTGATTCCGGCAATCAGAAAAAACTTGATATATGGTTTCATATTCTGAATTTTCTATAGTATTGGATGAAGAGAATGGATTAGAAATTGATATTTGCGCCCACAAGTATCTGACGAGTGCGGGGATAGTGGTCGCTTCTGGTGTCATGACCGGGTTCGAGACCTCCAAGGTTGATTTCAGGGTCACGTCCTTTATATTTTGTGATAGTGAAGACGTTGTTGCCCGATACGTAGAGGCGTATGCTGTCGAGCCACCCGTTGAAGCATCCTTTGAAAGTATATCCGAGTGTTACAGTTGAAAGCTTGAAGTAGCTTCCGTTTTCGAGCCAGCGGTCAGAAGGGATGGCGGAGTATCCGTCGTTGGGATTCTGGAAGCTCTCGATGTCTGCGAGCACGTTTTTGCCGAGCGCCACGTTGCTGACATATCCGAAGTAAGCGCGGGGTTCGTTGAATATTTTCTGTCCGAAGACACCTGTGAAGAATACGTTCAGATCCCAGTTTTTCCAAGTGAGGTTGTTGTTCCATCCCATCGTGAGTTTCGGTTGTGCGTTGCCTACTATCACGCGGTCTTTCTCCTCGGGAGTGTTTGTCAGGATATAATTCCCGTTCTCGTCACGTGCCCGCTCACCTGAAGTCTGTTCGTTGGTCTTGTCATAGGTATAGAATACGGAGTTGCCGTTTTCGTCATAGCCTGCCCACTCGGGCAGGTAGAACGTCCCGATAGGCTGTCCTTCGATTATGCGTTGAGTCGTGGCTGTGGAGGCTCCGGGAAGGTTGGGATTGTATCTGTTGATGATCCCCGCGTTGAATCCCGCTCCCGGATTGGAGATGCTGATGATCTCGTTTTTGTTGTGGGAGAAGTTGAGAGAAGTAGTCCATGTGAACGGTCCCTGTACTGGCACTGCGTTGACAGTCAGCTCAAATCCCCTGTTGCGCATTTTTCCGACGTTGGCAGTGAGTGTTCCCACCGGATATATTGCGGTAGAGACAGGGTAGTCCCAGATCATGTCTTTTGTGTCTTTATTATAATACTCGACTGTACCGTTGATTCGTCCTCCGAGGAATGCGAAATCAATGCCGAGGTTGAGCATGGTGGTGGTCTCCCACTTTAGATTGTCATTCTGGTTGCGGGCGGCTGTGAGACCTTTATAGCTCTGCACTTCACCTGTGATGGGGTCTATGTAGTCGAATCGTCCACCGCTTTTATAGTAGAAACGTGCGGTGTAGATGTCGAATCCGTTTGAGTTTCCGCTCTGTCCCCATCCGGCACGCAGTTTGAGATCGGCGACTTCAGCCACGCTGTGCATGAATTCTTCATCAGAGAGACGCCAGGCGAGAGAGAAAGAGGGGAATGTCGCCCATTTGTTGTTTGTACCGAATGTGGAAGCTCCGTCGCGACGTATTGCTGCCTGCACGATATAGCGTGATTTGAAAGAATAGTTGGCTCGCCCGTAGAATGAGATCATCCTCTTGGAAGCCTTGACGTTCGCCCATACCGGATCTGCGTCCCAGCTGTTTGCCATGCCAATGTTGTCCCAGCCGACACTGTCGTCATAGAAGTTATAGCCGGTAGCTCCGAATCCTTCGCCGTTGTCTTCCTGTTCCCATGAATAACCTGCCATAAGAGAGAGCTTGTGGGTTTCGTTGAACTCCTTGTCATAGTTGGCGAAGATTTCCATCAGTTTTTTGACATCGTTCCAGTTGTTGCGCTGAGCCTCACCATTTCTTTTGTGGAGTTCAGATGTCTGGGAATAGTAGTGCTTGTAGTCTCTTGTATTGTTCTGATAAGAGAAGTTGGCGTTCAATAGCAGTCCTTCGATTATCTTGAGAGACGCCTTGCCGGTGACCTGATAGCGTTTGAATACGGTCTGGCTCTTGTCGGCGTCGATCATGATAAGCGGATTGAAGTTCTGTGAGATCGAGAGATCGCTGTAGTAAGAACCGTCTTCGTTGTATACGGGTACCAGAGGAGAGTAATAATACATGGCGTTGTATACTGATTTTCCGTCAGCTTCGCGACTTACTCCCCATTCTCTTCTGACATTGCCGTTGATGCCAACGCCAAGGGTGAGACGGTCTTTGAGTGTCTTGGTCTCGACATAAGCGCGAGCGGTGAAAAGGTTGTTGCCTACTCCTTTTATGATGCCGTCGCGTTCTATATAGTTGATGGAGGCGTTGTAATTTGTGGATTTGCCTCCGCCACTGATCATGACGTTATGATTATGGGCGAATCCGGTGCGTTGGGTTTCTTTAGCCCAGTCGGTATTGTATCCGAGGTCATTGGGAAGATTTATTCCATGGCGTGAGGCATAGTCGCGCAGCTGCGAAGCGTTCATCATGTCGTGGTCATTTGCCACGTTTTCCCAAGACACGTATCCTTGGTAAGAGACACGGGCGGGACCGTCAGCACCTCTTTTTGTTGTAACGATTATTACACCGTTGGCGGCTTTTGATCCATATATAGCGGTTGCAGACGCGTCACGCAACACATCGATGCTCTCGATGTCAGACGGGGGGATGAGGTTTAGCTCGACACCCGGAATGCCGTCTACCACGTAAAGCGGTTCGGTTGAGTTGTTGAGAGTGGAGGCTCCACGAAGTGTCATAGAGTTTACGCCTCCGTTTGGATCAGAGTTCTGGACAACAACAAGACCGGGGACTTTCCCTTGAAGAAGCTGTCCTGGATCTGTATAAGATCCCACGTTGAGGTCTTTGGAATTGACGGTAGTGATAGAGCCGGTAACGTCCTTGCGTTTCATAGATCCGTAGCCGATCACCACAACCTCGTCAAGGAGCTCATTGTTTTCTTTGAGTACGATGTTGAGATGATTTCCGGAAACTTTGACATCTGTGGTGACATACCCTACATACGATACACGTAATGTAGCTCCCTGCTTCGCATTCAGGGTGAAATTTCCGTCGATGTCAGTGGCGGTGCCTGTAGATTCTCCCACCACCATCACGGTAGCCCCGATAAGAGGTTCCGCCTTGTCATCAGTCACAGTGCCGGTGACTTTGTTTTGCGCGTATGCCTGCATATAAGGGGCAAGGCATATTAGCATGAGTGTCATTAATCTGGTTGTCAGATTTTTATGACAATTCTTCTGCAAATTAAAAGATAAGTTGAGACACATGGTTGCTTGTTGGTTAGCTAAAAAATGTGATTAACGGGACAGAATGACTGTCCAGGATCTTAAGGTTTGCAAAATTAATGAAAAAATAACAAATAAAACAAAAATTATAATGATAAATGACCAACGACAGGCAAAATAACAGATTTGTGTATGTGTAATGAATGATTTGTATATTTTGAATGGCTATATCAGATCTTGTTGAATGTAAATTATTTGCTAACTTTGCAGAGCATAACTGACCTTTGCCGGAACCGATACACGGATTGTCCGGAATGTGACTGTATGAATTTTTAGAATAGCCATAATATTGACCATGAAGAAAGATCTGATTTTTATCCTTGCGGCGTTTTCCGCCGCTTCGGCATCTGCGGAATCCCAACCTTATCCATCGGCGTGGAGCCTGTATGATTATGTGCGGCCCGCTGACCGCACGCTCCTTTTTGATTACAATGCCGAGGGGAAAAAACTTCCCATATTGTGGGGTTTTGACACGGCATGGAACGATTATGCCAACATGCTGCGTGGAGTGCGTCATGCCGGGTCTGAAACTGTCGGGGTGGCCCGTGTCTCGTTTCAGCCATGGGCGGAAATCTCTGAGAAGGGTGTGCTTCCTCCGTTGCTTCAGGAAAATCTTGACAAGCGCCTTGAAACAGTGGCGTTGATCGGCAGGAAAGTAGATATCGCCTTAAATCTTGACGGAGGGGAGCCTACGGTCAAGGAAATTTACGGTGGACTGGATCCATCCAATAATTATATCGGCGACAAGGATGCTGTGGCGGACGCATACGCGAGGCTGATCGACGCCACTGCGGCTGCGGTTGAGAAGGCGGGTTACAGAGTGGTTTCCGCCGCGCCTTTTAATGAGCCGGATTATTTCTGGAACGGCACGCCGATAGATGTATTTGCCAAAATCAATTCGCGTCTCAAGGATTTTGATGAGTATCCGCGTTTCCGCGACATTCGTATCAGCGGAGGTAACACTTTGAACTGTGATGAGGCTTTGCCATGGTATAATGAATTGAAAGACAATCTTGACGAGGGCAATACGCATCAGCTTGCCGGGGATTTCAACCATTATGCGGATTTTTTCGCCACTGTGCGTGCGGATGGCAAATATGCCACCGCTGACGAGCTTCACAATGTGATGGAGGCAATGGTAGGCGTGGAATACGGCATGCAGACCGGTATATGGTGGGGCCCAGCCGAGCAGGCGCGTGGCGAATTTATGAAGGCAAGCGGGGGAGAGCGTCTCGGATACGCTGAAAACCGTAAGGCATGGTCGGCTGCGTCGGTCTATCGTGCCCCGTCGGGAAAGGTGCAGGCTTTCTTAGGTTGTTCCGAACGTCAGGCATTGCCCTCCACGTATAACATAGTGTCAAGGAAAGGGGATTTTTATGTAGACGGCTATGGTCCCGTAAGGGAATACCTCGCTTCTCTCCCCGGAGATCCGGCGGGAGGGTATCAGACGGAATTGCAGCGAAATGCGGAGACTGTGCTTTCGATTACACGAGGAGAGGATATCCAGCCTTTTATTTCAGGAGACTATGCTCTGATAAACTGCGCGAGCAAGATGGCGGTGAGCGGGCGAGGCGGTTCAACCTCGAATGGTACAGACATAGTGCAGAGGACGTATTCCGGTGCCAAAGACCAGATCTGGACGGTGAGGCGTGTCCCTGAGACCCAGGGCGGGGACTTCAGCTATCACTTCATCACAAACACGGGTACCAGTCAGGCTCTTGACGACAACAACTGGAATCTTGAGACTGGAGGGAAGGTGATATCATACGGAGCGTCCGGAGCCGCTGTCCAGCAATGGGCTTTTGAATATGACGGCGACGGATGGTTTCACATACGCAATAAGCAAAGTGCGTTGTATCTCGAATGTGACGGACCGGAGGGAACGATGGTCCTGCAGCAGGAAAGGAGTGATTCTCCTGTGCAAAAGTGGCGTTTCCTTCCTTCTGGAGCGTCTCTTGAATTTGAGGACCCGTCGGTTCCGTCGGGTCTGAGATGCTCTCCGTCGAGCGCGGGCGTACTTCTTGAATGGGAGGCTGTGGCTGATGCCGGAACTGTGACATACGCAGTCTTGCGTTCGGAAGCGGATTCTGATGATTACAATACGATAGCGAGGGGACTTGAGACTTCCGGTTTTTTTGACAATACGGTGGTGGGGGAGATTGTCTACCGTTACAAGGTCAGGGCGGAAGATGAATCAGGAAACCGGTCGGAGTGTTCGCGGGAAGTGGAGTGTGGAGCCGTTGGCAAAGCGATGATTGCATGGTATCCGATGGACGGTACGATAGAAGACAACGGAAGCAATGGATTTACGTTGCGCACGCTGGTTGAACCTTCATATCGGACAGGTCACAAGGATGGAGTCAGTTCGTTGTTCTTCAGAGGCACACAATATGCACAGTTGCCTTACTCTATTCTTCAGGGTGACGCGTTCGCTATCTCATTCTGGGCACGTACGGGATCCGCATCTGAAGGGAAACAGCTTTTCTCTACAGGAGTGAGTGCGGATGAGACGTTTTATCTAAGTCCTTCCGAAGGTGGGCTGATGCGTCTTGTGGCAATAAACTCAGGAAATAGCCGGGAAATAACAGCTCCCGCGAGCACCGAATGGACGCACGTGGCTGTATCTGCGGATAATGGAATCGTTTCACTGTATGTGAATGGCGAACTTGTCGGTACTGATGATTTTTCAGATGTTTTGCCGGCAGACCGTGTCCTTTCCTATGTAGGGAGGGGTCATGAGGCGACATCCTCTTATCTGGTGGGATATATGGATGATCTCAGGATATACAACTATGCAGTAAGCGCCGAGACGGTGAAAGAGGCGATGTCAGGAGAATATTCCGGTATTTCGGGAGTGGATATGGCTGCTCCCGGGATTCTGAGAGTGGAGTATTACTCTCCTCAGGGAGTGCGTCTGACATCCCCTGCGGAAAGAGGGGTGACTATCGTGCGAACGGTCTATACGGACGGAACTGTCAGGACTGTAAGACAGATGAAATAGGTTGGAGACACCGATACCATATCCGTATTGATCCGTATTGGGATAGCCGTAAATGATGCGTGCGGACATTGCCCGGGCAATGTCCGCACGCATCATTTACGTTTGACCTGTCAGTCAAAGCTCGCCTGTCCTGCTGTAGCGGGGGCGGGTAGAGTCTGGAGATAACGTCCGAAGAGATATAGGAAGATCCCGGACACTGCTATTCCCGCGCCTGATGCCGCAAGATACGGTATCCCCTCTTGCCAGATAAGGTTTGTTATGGAGGGGAGTCCCTCGGGGGCATAGAAAATGTATGTGACCGTAACGGCGGTCATGAACATTGCAGGAACAAGGGTTATGACATACGCCTTTCTTTCACGGGCAAGGTACACGGTTATAGCCCAGAGGGTGAACACCGAGAGCACCTGGTTGCACCATGCGAAGTATCTCCACAGCGCCTCATATGGTAGAAGCATGATGATGAAGCACACGGCGAAAATGGGGATGGAGATCATAAGTCTTTTGGAAATCGACTTTTGCCCGGTTCCCATGAAATCGGCTGCGATCAACCGTGCGGAACGCAGGGCAGTGTCGCCCGAGGTTATCGGGGCGGCTATGACGCCGAGAATCGCGAGGATTCCGCCAAATGTTCCAAGCCATGACCGGGAGATAAGGTTTACAAGCACGGCGGGGGAGGATCCTCCCAGAGTGTTCTCCAGACCGTCGTATCCGCCGGTGAAAGTGATGGCTGCCGCAGCCCATACGAGTGCCACGATACCTTCCGTTACCATGGCGCCATAAAATACCGGACGCGCGTGTCTCTCGTTGTCCAGACAGCGTGCCATCATCGGCGACTGTGTGGCGTGGAATCCTGAAATGGCGCCGCATGCTATGGATACAAACATCATCGGGAAAATTGGGTTGGCTTCCGGATCAGCCTTATGGTTGTAGAAATCTGACCAGATCTCCGGCATATCGGCTGCGTGGGCATACAGCATGGTCAGTATGCCGACAGCCATGAAAAGCAGCGCGATTCCGAAAAGCGGATAGAGTTTGCCGATCAGTTTATCGATGGGGAGAAGAGTGGCGAGCATGTAGTAGGCGAAGATCACCACAATCCAGAACATCTTGTCAAGATGGTCCGGTGTGAGCATGGCGAGGAGGTCTGCGGGATTATAGACAAAAACGGCACCTACAAGGATCATGAGCAGCAGAGAAAACACTCGCATGGCATTTTTAATGCCGCTGCCGAGATTGTCTCCTACAATTTCAGGAAGCGATGCCCCGTCGCGCCTCAGCGAGAGCATGCCCGCCATATAATCATGGACAGCTCCGGCGAAGATGGTGCCGAACACGATCCACAGGAATGCCGCGGGTCCGAACATGACTCCCATGATGGCTCCGAAGATGGGGCCGAGTCCCGCTATATTGAGGAATTGGATAAGAAATACTTTCCAGGTCGGAAGTTTTACGAAATCCACGCCGTCGGCAAGACGGTTCACGGGTGTCGGACGGGAAGAATCCTGACCGAAAACAGATGATACGTATTTCCCATAGACAAAGTATCCGGCTATAAGGAAAAGCAGTGAAAGAGTGAAAGAAATCATTATATTGTATGTAAAATCATGATGTGCCCTATTTTAAAGGTTTAAAGTAAACAAACTCTAAGAAACTGTTTAAATTTATTTGTCGAAGGAATTGAGAGGATTTGTCAGGCAGATTTTTGATATTTATGAAGAAGTTATGGGGTTCCATAATGACTGAATAAATATCATAAAGATGCCGACAAAGAACTCAATGACAAGATAAAATAAATTTTAAACAGTTTCTAAGGGTCTGCAAATTTAATAAATATTTCATGTCTGCAAAAGAAAAGCTCCGCTGTATGTGGCGAAAGAGAAAGATGGTGTGGCGTATGTCAGGTCGGGGAAATCAGGGTGACCGCCCATGCGACCGCGAGATTTTATGGAACCGGGTTTAAATTTCAGGCGGTTCAATCTTTAAGCGATGTTGAGACGTTTTGTATTTAAAGAGGGGTTGACAGATATTTGTTAACCGTTATGAAGAGGGGGAGTATTCCATATAGAGGATATATGATCTTTCTCTGTCAGGTGTGCAGACAACTTCACTTAATCAATATCCATTCAAAACATTAAGATTATGAAAATCCCTAAAGTTAACCTTTTGATCAAGATCCTTATCGCCATAGGACTTGGAATTGGATGCGGGTATTTCTTCCCGGTCTGGCTCGGAAGGGCTTTTATGACCTTCAACGCAATTTTCTCGCAGTTCCTGTCATTCCTCATCCCTCTCATCATCCTTGGATTCGTGGTTCCCGCGATAGCGGATCTTGGCAAGGGGGCGGGTAAGGTGCTTGCCATCACCGTCGTGCTCGCCTATGCCGCCACGACCCTGTCGGGAATCATGAGTTATTTTGTAGGAGACACGTTTTTCCCCTCATTGATAGAACCCGGAAAACTTAAGGAGATACCGGAGACTGCGGGACTTCAGCCATATTTCACCATAGAGATCCCTCCGCTGATGGATGTGATGACGGCGCTTGCAGCCGCCTTCATGACTGGAATATGTCTTGCCGTGGTCAAGGGTGACGTATTGCGTAAAGGGTTCGGCGAGTTTCTGGAGGTCATCAACATGACCATACGTTTTGTTATCATACCGCTTCTGCCGCTGTATATTTTCGGGATATTCCTCAACATGACAGTCAGCGGTCAGGTTGCTACTGTGGTAGGGGCTTTTGTAAAGATAATAGCGGTGATCTTCACTATGCACATACTGCTTCTGGTAGGGCAGTACTGCATAGCGGCGCTGTTTGTTCATAAAAATCCCTTCAAACTTCTCCTCACCATGCTTCCTGCGTATTTCACCGCCCTCGGCACACAGTCTTCGGCAGCTACCATTCCGGTGACGCTCAGGCAGGCTGAAAAGATGGGGGTAAGCGAGGAGATCGCCGGTTTTGTGATCCCGTTGTGCGCCACGATCCACATGTCAGGTAGCTCGATGAAGATTGTGGCATGCGCCGTGGCTCTGATGCTGATGCAGGGGATACCTTACACAACGCCGGAGATGATCGGCTTCTGTTGCATGATAGGCATATCCATAGTAGCCGCCCCGGGTGTGCCGGGAGGAGCGATCATGGCGTCGCTCGGCATTCTTTCGTCGATGCTTGGCTTCGGGGAGGCTGACCTGGCGCTGATGATAGCGTTGTATATAGCTATGGACAGCTTCGGCACCGCCTGCAACGTGACCGGCGACGGCTTCATAGCTTTGATAATCGATAAATATTTCCGTCCGAAACGTGCCACGGAACCGATCCCTGTGGCTGATGAGCTTGTATGATACACAGGGGCGGTTACCCGGATTTATTCGAATACGAGTGTACCTCCTGATGTGATGTCGGAGTGGGATATGCGGAAACCGGATACCTCCTTGCCGTTGACTGATACGGAGGAGAAGATCTTGTTTCCGCATGACGCTCCGGGCGCAGAGATCACAAACTCATGTCCGTCTTCGGGAGTCACGGTGATTCTGTCGAACAGTGGCGCCCCGAGATAATACCATTCGGTGGACGGGCATACCGGATAGAACCCCATCGCCGAGAACACGAACCATGCCGACATCTGTCCGGCGTCATCATTTCCCGAGAGTCCTCCCGGTTCGTTGAGATATTCGGTGTCAAGGATATGTCTCACCCGTTTCTGCGCGAGATCGTGGCGTCCCGCCATGTCGAACATGTATGCCACCTGATGGCATGGTTCGTTGCCGTGCCAGTATCTGCCGTGTGTGAACATCGAGTCGAGGCGTTCCACATATTTGTCTTTGCCTCCGAGAGTTTCCATAAGACCTTCCGGATCATGCGGCACATACCATGTGTAATGGCATGGAGCACCCTCTGTGATCGCGCGGTTGAACGCGAAAGGGTCGGTGCCTTCTTCAAATTTCCCGTCGGAATGTCTTCCGTTGGCATAACCGAGCGCCGGGTCGATCACGTTGCGCCAATTGGCGGAGCGCTCTTTAAGGATTTTTTCGTCTGCGGATTCTCCGAGGATGGCGGCTATTCTGGAAAGCGCGAAATCGTCGAAGGCATATTCGAGCGTGCGGGAAGTCTGTTCCTGTTTATGGAATGCCTCCTCGACTCCGTCTTCAAGGGGGATATAACCGTAAGCAAGATAAGACTCAAGCGCGCGGCGTCCCATGCCGTCTTTATATTCATTGAACGAGGCGGGACTCTCAAACGCGTTTTTGCGCAGATACCTGTAGGCGCCCGGGAGATCGAAATTTGTGACCCCTTTTACTGCGGCGTCAGCTATCGCCGCCGCGCAGTGATCGCCTATCATGGCGGCTGTATAGCTGTTCCAGCAAGGGAAAATCGGCATCCATCCCCCTTCTTGCGCTTTGTTGACAAGTGACTGCATCATCTCTCCGCTTTTATGCGGGGTGAGCAGGGTGAGTAGCGGATGAAGGGCGCGGTATGTGTCCCACATGCTGAAATCATCATATTGCCGCGATCCGGAGCCGGTGCCAAGTATCTCACTGCCTGAAGCGAAACGCGGATATGAGCCGTCTGTGTCGCTTATCACGCGGGGAAGGAGCGAGCATCGGTAGAGCGAGCCATAGAATTTGGCTATGTCGTCTTCTTTGCCACCTTTCACCTTTATCATGCCGAGGCGTCTTGACCATTCTGCTGCCGAACGCTCCCGCGTGCCGTCGAAATCAGCCACAGGTATTTCCGCGTCAAGATTCGCGGCGGCTCCTTCAATGGATGTGAATGAAGAGCCTGCCGTGAGTATTATCTCCTCCCCCCTGTCTACATCGAAACTTATGTATGCGCCGATTCCCGGTCGTCCGGATATCTGTTTTTCGAGCGGGAATACCGAGTCTCCGGCGAAGGTGCCGTATCCGGTCACCCGGAGATGTCGCGGCAGTCTGACAGTGAACCATCCGGCGTACCCGGCAGGTTCGCCCCATCCTTGATAGATGCGGTGTATCGGGTTGCATCCCCTGATCTCGTGTTTCTCCGGATCATATTCTATATATCCCTCCCCTTCGTCGGAATTTGGATTGACCACAATATGCCCTGTCCCTTCACTGTCGTATTTAAACCGGAATATGCCGCTTCTTGAGACTCCGGTCATTTCCGCCGTTATAAGTTCATCGGGAAGATAGACCCTGTAATAATCAGGTCTTGCCGTTTCTGATGAATGGTCCATTAGTGTGGCTCTTCCTCGCGGAGAAGTGCGTAGTTTTCCCGACATGGCGTGGAGAGTCATGGATCCATAATCCTGTGTGCAGCCTCCGTTCACCCAATGGCTGTTGCGGAATCCCTGGAGCAGGGAGTCTGAATAATAATACGGAGCGATACATTTCTGTTCTGTATCACGTGTCTGCGGAGTCCACAGATTCATTCCGTGTGGCACACCTACTGCCGGGAGTGTCTGTCCGTGTTCCTCCGATCCTTTGCCGAACATGCCTGCTGTACGGGTTGTGGCTGAAGCGGTGCCTACACGGGTGTCGACATAATCCAGAGGCTGTCTGGCGATGGCGGGGAATGCGGCGGCTATAAGTAAAAACAATAGGGTTCTCATACTTTATGGAGTTATCTGGGTGAGGTTTATGCCACGGCGGCGTGCTGTTTCTATATTCTATATATGCAAGAAAGGCACGCCGGAAATCTCCGGCATGCCCTTCGTGGGTATATAAGTTGCGTAGTTGCCCTGATAGGGTAGGGGATGTCGGTTTAGAACATGTTGTCCCATGCCGGGAGCAATACCGGTTTCTGGTCAAGCAGCTTCATGACGTCGGCGGGCACGAACTTCTTGTTTACCACGAGTCGGTAGAGATATTCGTTCACCCAGTCGTCTGTCATGATCACGTGACCTTCGTTGGAGCCGGGCCCCCAGCTGTTCTCCACCATCCATTTCACCGGTTTGCCATCGGTGTCGAGATCTACCGCCACAAGGGTCATGGCATGAGTGGAACCGCTGTCTTTCGTGCGGATACGGTCAGCCTTGTCCATTCCGAATGTCATTCCGAAGAGAGAGTCATAGTCGTAATTGTTGAGGTCGGCGGTACCGGCGGCGCGGTCAAGGAACTTGCCCGAATCCCAAGAAGAATACATCATCTGGTTGTTCTTAAGGCTTTCGATAGCCATTTTCTTGATGTCGTCGATGGGAAGGTTCACATAAGTCCAGTTCTTTCCGTCATATGCGTGGCGGTCGAGGTCGATCTCATATACTTTGTAGTATTCACGAGTGGGATCGTTCATAAACATCACATAGTCGTTCTTAAGATCGTTGCCTGCAAATTCCTTGTAGAATTCCTGAGGGGTGTAAGTCTTCTTGCTGACGATGTTTCCCTTGTTGTCTTTTCTTGTCCAGGTAAACTCTGTAGGAGGCACGCCGAGAGTGAGGGCGAGCATGCGGTATACACCCTGAAGCATGTTCTCTTTCTCATTCTGAAGCTCTTTTGCCTTGGCTCCCTTCGCCGCCATGCGGCGGAGTTTCAGTCCGTCCTCACGCAGACGGCGCGAGAGCATCTTGCGGAGCTTTGTGGTGTTGGAGCTTGAATAAGTCTCGACCATCACGCTTTTCGGCACGATGCCGTATTTCATGAGATTGTCGGCGATACCGGTGTATTGTCCGCCGTCCTGGATTGGATGAGCGAAAAGCCAGTCTACTGTCTGGTCATCTTCCGGTTTGTCGGCTGTGTCGATCATCGCCTGCAGGAAGAGGTTTGATTTCTCCAGCTGGTCGAAGAAGAAGTTATAGTTCTGAGAGAACTCTATCATGGGCATGTCGTTGTCCGCCATGATCTGAGAGCGGAGCATGTTGAGCCCGGTGAAGAGCCAGCAACGTCCTGACGATTTCTGGTTGGTTATACCTTTGCTTTTCACGCGGTATGTGAAATTGTCGTCAAGGTTGTTTTTAGTATCCCCGTTAGTAGCCAGTTCATCTATGTCATGACCTCTCAGGGCATTGGAGATAGCTTTGTCATGAGCGTCGTTCTTATAAGACTGGCGCAGACGCGACATCATGGCGTCATCGATACCGTTGTTGGGAGGGGCGCAGAAACCTGTTATGGCTGCGGTACAGAAAAGTGTGGAAAGTATTAGTTTCTTCATAAGATAAAAGGTTAGCTCTGCGAAATTAATACTTTTTCATAAAATGACCAAATTTTTGTGTTTGGATGTT
>CAMWID010000060.1 GCA_947174235.1 uncultured Porphyromonadaceae bacterium
TTATTTAGTGCCTTATTAAAGAGGATACCCGATTACGTTTTAGAGGAAAGATAATCAAATATTCCTTATCAATTAATATTCAAACTATAATAACACCACATTATCATAAAACTATTTGTAATCCATTTCCGGATCAGAAAAGTTCTTTTAATAAATATGTCACCAATGTTATGTTTATATTAATTGATATTCAGATATTTTATTGGTCTAACATTTGCTTGTTGATTGTTTCTGAATAACGATAATTTATAAATAATTATTTTATATTAAGGAAAATATGTGCATTTTGCAGGTTTTGAGTATAAATCATCAGGATTTTTGCGATATGCTCTGCAATCTTGACACATATATCTTCTTTCGCAGTCTTTGCAGACAGATATGTCGTCTTTTTTTATATTCCATAATTTTTTGAAATCAGGATTGCTTAATACCTCATTCAAATTAATTTGGCTGCAATGACCAAAATTTTGTTCCATAGAAGGGCAGTTTTTAATAAATCCTTTTTTGTCAATACTGATTTCCGTCGTTGCAACAGAAAAGGATAATGTCCAAAGATTCTCCATCTTCAAGACCTTCGGCGGCAAATGCGGAGCTTGCAGATATTGACATCAATATTGATGTCGATATCAATATTAGTCTGTATCTCATAACATAAGGTTTTTTGATGTTACAAAGGTAGGCAATCGGGGAGTTGTGAGCAAATTATTTAGAGCGGAAATGCCTGTTGAATACATTTTCAGGCATAATCCGCTCGATTATAGGCACCATCCCGGACAATCCGCTCATGAAAGCGTATAATTCTAACTAAATATTTGGGAATGGAAGCTTAGTCATTATCAATAGTTTCCTCAAATTCTTGTATGCTCTCTATGGTGTTGACTTTCACTTTCTTGCCACCGGAAAAACTCCATACGGCGGATACCCCTATTCTTTGTACAGGAGATGTATATCTATAAGTAAGAATAGTTGAGCCCAGATCAGTTACAAGTTTTCTTCGATTGCCTAATGCCGTGAAATTTACAGAAATCCTGAGTTTCCCTTTGCATAACCGTTTATAGATGTTTCCTGTAACGGAATATACATAATGATAGGTGCGGTTAAAATCCTTGAAAGTAGGTTCAATATTAAAATACAGCATACTTCCCCATTGGTTAGGAAACGAAAAATCATTGTTAAAATAAAAAAATTCTTTGAATCTGGTTGAGTTGTATCTGATGTTGTCAAGAGTCATTCTCTCAGGAGAAATTTCCACACGTCCGGCAAGTTTGAACCTCCAGAATTTGCATGGAGAATCAATATATTCTACGTTAAATCCCCATTTGTCGCGTCCGGAAAGATTTATAGGACATGTATAATATGTGTCTTTGCGCGACATATCTTCAAAAGTCTGCCAAAAAATCTGATTGTGAGAATGGGCATATACGGCTGTAAGATTAATCTTGTTTTTAAGAAAAGAAATTCCTGCCAAAAGCATATCAGTTGTCGGGGCTTTGAGATGCGGATTACCGATAGAGTAGTTGTAGTTGTCTCTCCAAGTAATGGTTGATGAAATTGCAGAATATGGTATGTTTGCAAGATTTCTGCGATAATTGATCATTATGACGTTGCCTTTCATTCCGAAAGGCATCATTAGTTGAAGGGTCGGATTTAGTGCCCATTGAGAATTATGGACTTCAAGTCCAGACTTGCAATCCATATAATTGATACGGTTGTTTTGCCAGTTCAAACCCGCATTATATTTGATAATGCCCAGAGAACCTTGAGCCGATGCAAATGCATTTCCGGAAACACCGCTTGCATTGTACGGATTCCCGGTCATATCATATTGGATGGAGGAAAGGGTGGAAGGTCTGTAGAAAGACCGTATGTATTGTATTGTTCCCCCGAATTTCCAAGAAACTCGGGAAGAGTGTGCATATCCTATTTCTGCATGTAATTTCCATAAATGAAAATCTTTTTTTTCAGTAGTGTTCAAGTTTTGTGAATCATTTATGAAAAATTCTGAAACATTTTTTAGCCGATTGAGGTAATCTCCGGATATATCGAGGTAGGTTCTCTTTTTTACATCAAGAGGCGATTTAAACTTGACTGTGGCTTGTTGTGTGGTCGTGCTGTTATCTTCATCGATTGATGCTGTCTGTTGAGAGGACAACACGGAAGAAACAGGGTTAAGACGCCCCAAACTTATAAGATATGCACCCCCTATATATTGTCCGTTTTTTAAATCGGCAGAAATGTTTATTCTATTTTGGAAAGAGTGTCCTAATGTCTCTTTATGGTTGTCTTGAGTCCAGAATTCTTTTTCGGATTCACCGTTTAACATACTGCTTTCATCTGTTTTGATATGATTCCATGAAATATTATCGTATATACCAATGCTTTTATAACGATAACGTATCATTCCGCCGATGCCTTCATTTCCGAATCCGGTTTCTTTTCTCCAATCAGCATTTCCGGAGATAGAACCGTAATATCCGCCTTGAGGAGGTTTGCGCAAAATTATAGATATTGATCCTCCGACAGACGGGTTGTCACTGTCGCTGCCGGATACATATTTTATTTCAATCTTATCTATATCAGCGCCCTGTATATTGTTTAATTCTGTCGGGTCAATGATTTTGATATTGTCGATATAAAATTCAGAGACAGGATTTCCAGCAATTTTATAAATCCCGTTTTCAATAGATAATTGAGGAAGAAATTCAATTGTCTGAGGTAATGTTTTCCCTTTTGTTACAGGTGAATTTTTAAGATTTACCGTATAGCCTGTGGCTGTGTTTCTGATTCTGTCTGCAATAACGGTAAACTCGTCTAAGGTTGTGACATTTTGAGCTATTATATGTGAATAAACAGCTAAAAGAAATACAATTCCAGAAGTTTTAAAATGGTATTTATTCATATTCTTTGGCGGTTATATTAGATATTGAAGAAAAATACGTTCTAATATTAGCGGAGATGCATTTGTTGTCAATCTTTATAGGACAAGTGTTGTCTTTTGATTCGAATTTAATTTGACTGCATATAGGGCAAATAGGTAAGCGGCGGCAATACATGCATTGAGACGAAAAGATCTTGTTTTGTCGATGCATGCCCAATTCTGTAAATTGAATTTGTCCATCCGGTTTCAAATAGCCTATTCTATTTGTTTCATTAAAATCTCTTGCTGTACATTTAAAAATTTCTCCGTTATAATTAATTATATAATTATGACGGTAATCTCCATAGCATTTGTCAAATCCCACACTCCAAAAAGTTTTTAAGTTAGAGTTTATACTATAATGGCATAACAGATCTTTTATCGTTTGGATTTTATGATGAAGTTCATCGGAATCTTTTTCTTGCCATACTTTATGAAATGAGAATCTTAAATTTGGATAATGATGAAATTGTTCAAAATCTTTCACCACATCTAAATATGATGAAATATTTGATAAAGTATAATTACATCGTAAAGTAACTCGGATGCCGTTCTTAACAGCATATTCTATATTTCTTTTAACTATATCATAGGAACCATAGCCGTTTTTTAGATATTTTACTTTATTATGAAGAATTCTATTTCCATCTATGGCTGTTTGAATGGAAATGTTGTCCTTGCCAACTAAACATATCAGGTCATTTACAACAATTTGATTAAGGCAAATTCCATTTGTTGTAAAAGAGAAATGAATATTAATTTTGGTTTTTGCTACAAGAGCTAATATTTCCTTTATAATATGGCGTATGACAGATTGATACCTTATAAGAGGTTCTCCTCCAAAAAAAGATATATGTAAAAATTCTGTTTGATTTGAATTTATTAAAATAGTTAAATATTTGCAAATTGATTCGATTGTTTCCCGAGACATGCTACTTTTCGGAAATAGAGTTTCGTAACAATACCAACATTTCAAGTTGCAATCTAAAGTTGGATTAATTGTGATTTTAATAGATTTTTTACTATCCAATAGGTCAATAATTTCTTGAAAGCATTCCTGAGTTTCGATTAATGTTGAAGGGACAATAAATTTCTCATTTATTAAAATTTTATATAAATTTGGATTTAGATATTTTATAATCTCAGGATTTGTTGACAGATCAATGGCTGGATTGGCAATGTTTCGATCAAATTCAATCCAATTCGATGTCCTGCAGTTGAATAAATACTTAGTGCCGTTAACACCAGTTATGAGTTCATTATAATAACTCCATTCCATGATAAGTAATTTTTAGGTTTAATTTATAATTTCAGGGAAGATCTTTAGGATCTTCCCCGAAATTGGGATGACATTCGAAGTGAAATGCCTTCTTAGGTTTTATCCTTTGTTTGGATCTTCTGCGACATCATCATCGTCATCTGATGAATCACTTTTACAATCTGCACAAGCATTATTGCAGTTTGTGTTTGAATCAAACCATCCGGATGCCGGACAGTTTTCATTATCAGCAAAGAATTGCGTGCGCCCAATATTATTGGCACTTCGCTTATGGAGAATAAATCCTCCTTTGATCTTGACCTGTTCATGGTCTAAGACAATATCCCGTTTGTCTTTTTCCATAATCGTTAGTTTGAGTTAGGGTTATAGTGCACTATTGCGTATTCTAATATTTTTTAGAAAGAGATATATCCAGAAAGCAGATAGTTTTTGAATCGGAATATTAATTGATATTCTCCTTTTAGAGAAAAAATCATATCAATGAAATCTTTCTGATCTATAAACGATGCTATACAGGTATTTTGATTCCAGATTTCGAATGATGAAATTTCTGAAATATCAAAATTGTTTTTGATTGTAATACCGGAATCTTTGCTGATTGAGCAAACAATCGGTTGTTGTGGCATTCGCTCTCCTCGTTGTTTGTCGTCATTTTCATCTCCAGAATCCACGCCTAATCCGTCGTTGCAACAGAAAAGGATAATGTCCAAAGATTCTCCATCTTCAAGACCTTCGGCGGCAAATGCGGAGCTTGCAGATATTGACATCAATATTGATGTCAATATCAATATTAGTCTGTATCTCATAACATAAGGTTTTTTGATGTTACAAAGATAGGCAATCGGGGAGTTGTGAGCAAATTATTTAGAGCGGAAAACGAGCGGAAATGCCTGTTGAATACATTTTTTAGGCATAATCCGCTCGATTATAGGCACCATCCCGGCAATCCGCTCATGAATGCGGATATTTTAAGAAACGGTATTATTCTAAAGAATCCGTACTATCTGTTCCAGAATTTTCATGTCTACTTTACATCCAAACATTTTTTTGGAAAGGGTTTCTTTGCGTTGGGATATTGTCCCTTTTGTTCTACCGAATATTACCGACATTTGCGAATGAGAGATCCCGCATTTAATAAGAAGAGCGGTTTGAATATCTTTTGAGGTAAGCTTATTTCCTGTCAATATTGAGAGCCTTTCCATAAAATGCGGAGCAGCGGCGCATACCACTTTCCGCAGTTCTGTCCAGAAACGATTGTCTTCATTTATAACCGTCCCTGTGCGGAGAGCTTCTTTCAGAAATTCATACTCTTTTGATGTCCTGATCTGTTCTTCCATTGCGATTGAGATCTCAGGATCATATAGCCTGAGCAATTCGCTTCTCATGGATTTCTGAAGGGAGTCAAGTGTCTTCTTTTTACTGATATCTGTCGACATCAGCGTATTTTCCAGATTGTTGAGATTCGACCCATGTGAAGGCTCTTCCGTATCAGTTGAAAGGATTTTATCTTCATATCCGGTATTTACATACACCGGCGGATCCTCATTAGCAGACACACTCCCAGATGTGGTTATATCCACTGACAAACTGATATCATCGGTAGACACGTGGCGATTCTCCGGATTAAGAATTTCATTATCTGTTGCTTCATCATTAGTCTCCGAGGAATAAGGTTTCAAAGGACATATGTTTTCTTCTGAGTAGCTTTCAGATGGCAAAATATCTGTATTGTCGGGACAGACATGCTGAGCCGACTCTTTATGGTTGTCGGAATAATATACACGCAAAGCCGATTTCAATTCCTTGATGACAATCAGCATTTTGATCAGAATCAATTGCTGTTTTTTTATGCGAGATGATTGCCAGACATGTACAACGGCTTCTATAATGACAATAATTAAAAGTATGGAACCGCTATATATCAATATGTCATTGATCTTTTCAGTCCAGATGCGTTTACGCTCGTGAAATTCATAGTTGTATTGGGTATACTGTAAGATGGCGGCATCATTTTCACGGTTATTATAATATTTGTCAAGAATATACCTATATTCTTTATAATAGTATTTCAAGGAGTCGCGAGGGATATAGCTCTCAAGCTCAGAGAATAGTAGAAGGCGATAACCAGTCTTTTTGTTAAGGAGGTCGTCGGTGTTTATGAGTTGTTTGGCATAAATATAAGCCGTATCGGGTATACCTGCTTTCAGATATATCTCCGTAGCATAAGACAATGCCAGAGATTTTTCATCAAGCCATATACTGTCAAGTGTATATGGTCTTATATAATATAGCGCCGAGTCAACATTCCCGGAATTAATATTGACAGCTGCCATATACATCCTCATGAAAGCCTTGTGTGGAACCGATAAGTTTTCAGATAGCGTGTAGGCTTTTCTGATATGTATAAAGGCGCTGTCGAGGCGATTGTCATGCATCAGGATAGATCCCAACAGTTGATTGTTGAAAGAAAGATTGACAGTGTCTTTTCGGATTTCGTTGATATTAATGGCTTCCCTTAGATATGGACGAGCCCTTTCAAACAGGTGCAAAGAGTTCAATAATCTTCCGGATTGGCTTAAAAGACGGCTTCTGAGCCATAAATTACCCGATTTCTTAGGAAGCAGGTCAAGAGCTTTTCTGAAATATTTGAAAGCTAATTTTTTGTCTCCGAGATCAGAATATACTCTGCCGGCATAATAGAGACTTTCGATGTATAAAGGATTATCTTTATCGAAAGAGTAATAATTGACAACAGACCTTATTAAGGTGTCGCTTTTATGTGGGATATAAGCTTTGTCAGATGCCTTTACTGACAAAAAATCATAATAGTGCCTGTTTTCTTTGTCAAGAGTTTCACGGTTGATTTTCTTAAGAGAATCAATAGCGACCACAGGGTCAGTCTCTGTAAGATCGCTCACTCTCTCAAGTTGTGGATTATGGTGTCTGTCAATACAGGAAGATAAAAATATGGAAATAGAAATTATTATCAGATAACCAATATAATACATGAAAGAAGAGATTTGATAATGTTTTCTTAGTTTTGGAGGAAAGAGAGCGGGAGGAGTAGCGCGGGTCCAAGATACATCAGGGGATCGATTATGGATAGATCGAGGGATATTTGAACTGCAAGTTCTGAAGCACGTTCGTATATGGCTCCCGGGTGTATGCGATCTGTGGCATCAGAACAGAGATATGCCGTGATGTCGGAATCGGTTTGTTCCGTATAGTGGAGAAGGGTTTTCTCCGGAATGGATAGGAATCCTGAGATGGCTTTGTGGAGTTCCAGATTGAAGTCTGCGAGAGATCCGGCGGCTCCGGAATATACATCGCTGATAATCGGGAACAAATGTTGGAAATATGGCGTGCGGCCGTAGGCTGCCTCGATGGCGCCGAGATGCACATGGCGCCAGTTGCCGTGGTCAGACAATTGCGCGGAAGAGATATGCGATCTCCGTTTTAAACGAGCCGCCCCACCCTCGATTGCCACCGAGAGTAAGATTTCATTGCCGTTTGCTTTAATACGGCAACGGGCATAGTCTTTGCCACTTATGCCCGTTGCGATATTCGCCGCTGCAACGGATTGCGCATCCGGCAATCCGTTGCGGCGAGCCTGCCACCATGCCGCATACCATGCGGCGGAAGGGGCGAAAGGAACGATTGAATTATTCAAAACTTGGAGCTGTCGGGGTTTGCGTCGCGGAGAATACGGTTCCATCGGATCTTGCCGTCGAAAAGACCTTTTTCCTCGTCAAACGATACGATTACAAACATCGGAGAACCCACGATGTGGTCTTCAGGGACAAATCCCCAATATCTTGAGTCAGCCGAACGGTCGCGGTTGTCGCCCATCATCCAGTAATAATCGAGTTTGAACGTGTAATATTCAGTCTCCTTACCGTTGATGAAAATCTTTCCGTCTTTCACTTTCAGGTCGTTACCCTCATAGACGCTTATGGCGCGTTCATATATGGGGAGATTGTTGAGGGTGAGATGAAGGGTGGTTCCCCTTTGCGGAATCCAGAACTCTCCCATGTCGGGACGGGTCCAGCCGTAATCTGCTCCGAGAGGGAACATGCCCGACAGGTCATAGAACCCGCTTTCGCTTTCCTTTCGGAGAGGTCCCGACACCTCTTGCCATTTCTCCACCTCCGCCTTCATGGCTTTGGTAAGCGGCACGTCGTAATAGCTGAACCCGGCGAGCCCGTTGCTTACCGGGGCACCTCCGTGATCGTCCATCCTGACCCCGATAGAAGACCATTTTTCATCAGGGATAGGTCCGTTTACGGGGATGATATAGTTATACTGCACGTTTTCCGGTTCCGGAATCAACTTCCCGTTGATGAAAATGGAGTCATTCCGGATCTCGAGTCTTTCGCCGGGGAGTCCTATCGCCCGTTTCACATAGTTTTCGCGACGGTCTACCGGACGCCAGACAATTTCACCAAACACCTGCGGGTTCTGTTCCATATACTCACGCGGGTTGTCGATACCGTTTCGTCTGAGGTCGTGTGAGATCTGGTAGTAGTCAGGATTCTGGATCTTGAGCGCGACGGTATCACCCTGCGGATAGTTGAATACCACGATGTCACCGCGTTTAATCTCCCTGATTCCCGGGAGGCGGTGATATTCCAGCTGCGGATGATCAAGATAGCTTTTAGTATTTATCACCGGCATGGTGTGCTGGGCGAGAGGGAAGTGGACAGGAGTCTGCGGGACTCTGGGCCCGTATATTGTCTTGTTCACCCAGAGATAATCCCCCACGAGGAGAGACTTTTCAAGACTTGAAGAAGGGATCTTGTAGTTCTGTCCAATAAATGCGAAAATCATATATACCAGCACCAGGGCATATACGATAGCGTCGATCCATCCCATCACAGTTCTTGTGGGGCCTTTCGTCTTCTTCCACCATGTCCAGGGGATGTAGGCGGTGATATAAATGTCGAGAAGCAGGAGCCAGATCAGCCCGAGCCAAGGATTTCCCATCCATATCACCCATAGGAAGAACAGCACGGAGACTATTCCGAATCTTATCCATCGTGTGGTCTTTGTCTTCCGGATCCGTTCCCGCAGAGACTCGATCCCCTTTGCAGAGGGGTCGGCACCCGGGACGGGAGATCCGGGTGTGTTGTTTAGGTCGGTCATTATGAAAAAATTACAGAAAAATTGAGAGGCATCGCGGAGATGCCCCGTGATTATACAAACAGTCCTTCGGTTTTCGTCACGTCAGACAGCATGTCTGCCATAGAGAAGAACCCTTTCTTCCCTTTGATCCATTCGGCAGCCCTGACCGCACCAAGGGCGAATCCTACCCTGCTCTTCGCTTCATGACGTAGTGTGATCGTGTCTACCGGAGAATCCCATGAGATTATATGTGTGCCCGGCACTTCCCCTTCCCTGACATGCTGTATTTCCAGGGCGTGCGGGTCAGTTTTTTTTCCGGGTTCCGGCTCTTCCCAGCGGGAAATACGGTCCACATCTGCCACCAGCTCCTCCGCGAGAGTGATAGCTGTTCCGGAGGGATGGTCGAGCTTGTGGATGTGGTGGATCTCTGTCATGGAGGGGGTATATTCAGGGAAATCGTTCATAACCTTCGCCACATATCTGTTGAAAGCCATGAAGAGGTTTACCCCGATCGAGAAATTGGAAGCCCAGAGCATAGTCCCCTCCCCTTTCCTGCATATGTCTTTAATGTCGGGCAGGGAATCCGTCCAGCCTGTCGTGCCCACAACGACCGGCACTTTCGCGGCGAAAGAAGCTAGAATATTGGCGACGGCTGTCCCCGGAGTTGTGAATTCGATAGCCACGTCGGCGTTTCTGAACTCCGGAGTATTGAAATCTTCAGAGTTGTCGGCGTCGATGATACAAGCTATCTTATGTCCGCGCTCTTTCGCGATAGATTCGATGAGATGGCCCATTTTGCCATATCCGATGATTGCTATTTTCATTTGTCGGTGGATTAAGGGGCGGTTGTCCAAAGTATGCCAACATGCCGGCAGTTGACTTTGACATCGATTGGATCACCACAGTATTGTTAGAATTTTATTTTTGCTTTGTCATTTCAGACCTTGCGTGCCAGGCTCCATAATCCGGAATGGATGAAGATAGCGCAAGACTGATTAATTAACGGTAAAAAACGGTGTTTATGATTGAACACACTTCAAAGGTGGAGAGTTCAGAAGCCGAACGCGATGTTGTCGACATATAGAGTGAGTCCTTCCGTGCCTATGAACGCTTCCCCGCATGTGGATGACGCCATGACGAGCACATGGGTGGGCGTCGCGTCTGCGGGCGCCCATCCGATCTCTTCGACAGGCACGAGTTTACCCTTGGAATTACGTGCATAGTAGGCTTTTTCCCCGTTCAGAAGCCCCATCCAGGGCTTATAGAAACTTTCGCGTGTTATGTCGCCGTAATGAATGTCGAGGCGGTGTCCTTTGGTCCAGGGAATCGATCTGTCGTAGCGTTCGCGGGCGGTACCTACCCTTTTCGCATAAATTTTACCGTTTGAGTCTTCCCAGCGTTGTTGCAGCAGCACGTATACTTCGGCGTTGTCGCGACCTTGCAGAGTTTTTTTCGAAGAGAATCCTGTGGCTTTCGTGCGTGAGTCGTCGGCGGGCATGTCAACTTTGAAATCGTATACCAATGCCACGGGTCGCCGTGTGAAGGGCACCCCCATTTCCATCTTTGAATAAGGTCCTTTTGTAGAGGTGATCGGCTCGAATACCCGTCCGAGGAATATCGACCCTGCCACCATGACATCCATGTTGATAAGCCCGAGCACTTTCACCTCCTCCATTTTCGCTTCCATCCGAGCGCAGGTGTCGCCTTCGCGAACGAATGGGGATACGGTGTTGGATGCTTTCACAATACCCGAGACATTGGCGTAAACGTTGCTCGACGCCCAGGGTGACCCTCCTGAGTTGGAATATGCCGTGTTTCCCTTGATATGAGCTGTCGGACCAATGGCATATACCGTCTTTTGCTTTCCCCCGATTAATTTCGACTCGGTGATTTCACGTGTGATCCATTGGGAGAAATCACCGAACTTTATCGGCTCGAGAGTCAGTGCGGGGGCATTCAGACTCAAAAGTAGAGCCGACAACGCTAAGATGCAAGGCTTGTTCATACGTAAAAAATAAAAACGATGTCGTCCTGACAAATGTCAGCGACAGTGCAAATTTACATAAAAACATTGGGAGACGTTATATATCAGCCTACGCAATCTGTGAAGAGGAATAAAAAATTATCTTTTGGGAGGATTTATTTACCCAGAAACTTTCTTGTGTTGGCTATTATCGTTCCGGTGAGGTCATGACCCTTTAGCGACGACAGGGTCGTGATTATGTCAGCTATGGGAGTCTCCGACTCGTCGGTTTCCGCAAGAATAAGTTCTTCGGGAGTCTTAGAGACGGCGGCATCGTTGAATTTGTCGTTGAAAGATAGCCATATTCCGTTGTCTGTAAGCATGGTTGCGACCGTAGGTTTGCCGCGGAATCCGTGTATCATCCATTGTTGCGCCGGTTTCAGGTCCTTTTTAAGCCCGATAATGATGTCATGGGCATGGACGTTGTGGATCACGAGAGGTTTTTCAAGCTCTTCGGAAAGATCAATCTGGCGTTTCATCACCTGCATCTGTCGAAACAGCGGTCCCCCTTTCACAAGGTCTATTCCGCATTCCCCTATGGCGGCTACCTGCGGATGCCTGCAGGCTTCGTCAAATCTGTGCCAGATCTCTTCGGTGATTTCGTTGCCGGTCTCCCAGGGGTGTATCCCTACGGAGTAGAGCTGTCCCTCGATCGGAGAGAAGTTTTCGGGAGTGACGCAAACGAGCGCTTCGGGCTGCGGAGCGGGATGGTGTGTGTGGATGTCGATTATATTTTGCATAGTTTTTAATTTTTTTGGTGGCTGCGCTCATGACCCGCCCCAAGGTGCGGATGACGGAATAAATCATGACGCTCTGCTTTGATTTAAAGGCTCAAGGAACAGGATCGTAGCCGCTTCCTCCCCGGGGATGGCATCGACATATTCTTTTTATGGCGAGCCATGATCCTTTCAGGGGTCCGTGTTTCCCGATAGCTTCCACGGCGTATTGGCTGCACGTCGGAGAGTAGCGGCATGCGGCAGGGAAATGTGGAGATATCGCACCTTGATAGAAGCGTATAAGGAGGATGAGAAGTCTTGACATAATCTGTTATGAAATGGAAGTGGAGCTGTCGGATCTGTTCTGCCCGCGCGATACTTTTTCCGCCAGTCTCTTTAATAGTAACTTGATTTTCCGCTCGATTGTTGAATAGGGAAGATTTTTGTCGTGTAGATAGATAAACGCCATGCCGAGGGTGCGGATATCGGGAGATGAAGATATTCCGCCTAATATTTCTTTTCTGTTGAGCCGGTATGCCTCGCGAATTCTTCTGCGCATAAGCACCCTGTCAACGGCATGTTTGCGTTTCTTTTTTGGCACCGTTATGAGCATCTGCAACGGGGCGATGCCGTCTGGCACATGATCTCGGAAAGTATTGTCAAGCGTTTCAGAGTCAATCGTTCTCCAGGTCAGTCTTATCGGAAATTCGTAAATAGAGCTGCCCTCTTTGAAAAGGGAGTCTACGAGCGACCGGTGTCGTAGTTTTTCCCCTTTACGTAGGGTCAGACGCCGGGTATTATTGTGACAGATGCCGGAGGTTTCCATATTTTTATCGGTATTTACCGGTTTCATTCCCTCTGTGTTCATAGTCTTGCAATTGCTTGTTGCAAAGTTAACAAAACTCGCACAATTAGGCAAATTGGGTGGGTTTCCGTTTTCCGTTTTCCGTTGTCTGTTTTCCGTTGTCTGTTTTCTGTTTTCTGTTTTCTGTTTTCAGGTTTGGGGGCGCTGCTTCGCTGTAGTCATGTGTGGTTAAAAATTATAACGGAGCGAAAGTATCGCCTCCATAGGACGGAGGGAATATGAGTATGTGGACAGGTCGAGCGACTGGTAGAGAGTATATTCATACCTGCGCATGTCTGTGAGATTGCATGCTGTGAGCTCAATGTCGAATTTCTTTACAGAATATTTAATGCCGGCGTCTATGAAGAGATTTGATTTGAAATTGTTTTCCTCAAGTTGCGAACGATTGAAAAAAATGCGGGAATATATCTCTAATTTCTTCATCGGGAACAGAGATATTTTGCCATTGAACGACAGCTCAGACAAGTCGTTGGAAGGGATTGCTCCTCCAAAAGACTGATGGCTGATAGAGTATGATATATTTGCCGAGAGCGAAAGTCTGTCGTTCCATTGCCGTGTTTCCCCGCTCAATGTAGCGATGTATGTGCTGTTTGAGATGTCGATCAAAGAAGAAGATCGCATTGATTCCCTTTGAATCCAAACGCCGGTAAGATTTAAAGAAACGCGTGTCGCAATACGGTTGATACTCTTTGATGCATTGATCATGAGGTTGGATATGTCGGTATGCGTATCAGAATTTAAGGAAGAGTTAGATGTGCCTGATTGGTCGACGTTGTACACTGAGAGATAGTTTGATTCTTTTCGTGAAAAAGAAAACACTCCCCTCAGATAGAAACTTTCAATTGGATTTCTGTGTGTATATGATGCACTCGCAGACTTTGACAGAGTCTGCATCAAAGCCCCGTTGCCGAGAGTTCGGGAGCTTCGGAAGGTCGTGAAAACCGGATTTTCGATAAAATTGCGGATGTCTCCGGTTGAGTGACGCCATGCCGCGTTTAAAGAGAGCCAATTGAATTGGTTCATTTTAATGAAAATATCCAGATCTCCGTTGATATATATTTTGTTGAAACGATGGGTCGCTTCATTTACGATGTCTGTATATTTAAGATTTATCCATTCTATAGGTATTGTCAATATTATCGAATGCCTTCCCATCAAATATTTGTAGAAAGGGGATGCTGAGGCTGCGATATTATGTCCGGAGAGATCATTGCATTGGGGAGAGTCTTCGGATTTTATTCCATAAGACAAGAATGAGTCGTAGTCAGCCTGAAATGTAATGTCTGTTCCGACAGAAGATTTTCTTGAGATTTTACGACTGAAACCGGTTGTTTCCCTGTTGTGGAATGATTTTCCTTCCACGTTCTGATACATTGATGAGGTTCCCGCCAAAGG
This sequence comes from uncultured Porphyromonadaceae bacterium, assembly GCA_947174235.1. Lineage (GTDB taxonomy): Bacteria > Bacteroidota > Bacteroidia > Bacteroidales > Muribaculaceae > Lepagella. The sequence goes on from CAMWID010000060.1 coordinate 14,317, forward strand.
ATCGTAAGCGGAAATGGTGCTTAAGGGAGTGTTCCGGTATTGTGTCTCCGATTTTATATTGACAACGTTTTCTCCTTTTCTGATGATTATGTTGAAATCGTTTGAGAAATTGAAATTGCGGTTTCTTAAGTTTTGGTTTATGGCGGAAGAATTGACTATGCCATAATCATTGTGGTTGAAAGAACCATTGAAATCAAACTGATCTTTGATATAGATTTTATCAGAATTCTGTTCGATTTTTGCAGATGCGGATACAATGTGCTTCTTGATGGAATTATCCACTTTTTCTTCGTATAGGAGATCATTCCTGCCGGAAGCGAGATATTCCGTTAGGGAAGCCCCGTCAAATCCGTCATGGTCAAGTCCATAAGATGAATTAACCGTGAATGTAAGGTCATCCTTAAGTTTGAAAATAGAGTTGGCGGTGAAGTAAGCCGATTTATTGTTGATATATCGTTGTGTTGCAATCTTTGGAGTTCCGAATGGAGTCATGGAAAATGTGGAAGAAGCGGGGTTTGGGCTGCTTGTCTTACGGTCGGAATTAATGTAATTTTTGCCCGTGTTGTTGCCTTGGGCTGAGATGATGGTCTGGTTTGACGGAGATATCAGCATGGAATAAATCTGACCGGTCCAAAGTAATCCGTCGCCATAGCCTGCTCCTGCATTGGCATATCCTACCGGTTTCAACATTCTGCCTTTCTTAAGCTTGAGGTTTAATGCCGCACTTTTGGTATTGGAAATTCCTTTGAGCGCTTTTTTTGACTGATGCCGTTCGTATATGCTGATTGAAGAAATATCCCCCGGAGAGATATTTTGTGAAGCCACGGCATAATTGTTGCCCATTAGGTTGAGCCCTTCGATATAGAAGTTGTTTATAGGTTCTCCGTCATATATGATGGTTCCGTTTTCAGTCACCTCAATTCCGGGAAGCTTTTTGATCACATCTTCAATACTTCTGTCGGACGGGTTGGTATATGATGCCACATCGTAAGTGATGGTGTCACCTTTTAGCCGGGCATGTGGGACCTTCACCACCACTTCCTGAAGCATGAATTGCTGCGGTTCAAGAATTGCGAACACCGAATCGGAAGTGTTGTCTATCCAAATCTCCGATGGTGCGTAGTTTTTTGATGCGAAAGAAATTTTAGCGGGCAGAGGAATGGAATCTGTCTTTAAAAGGAAAGTCCCGTCACGTCTGGAATTTGTGAATGCTTTTATCTTGTCTCCCTGGTATAGCCGCATCATTATTCCCTGAAGGGGAGTGCCATCAAGGTCAGATACTTTTCCTTTTATATTCACGTCAGCGTAGGAATTAATAAGAGGGATAAGAATACATATGATCAAAATAAATCTTTTCATGGGAATTGACTTAAACGATTTCTATTGCTTGACGGGATATCTAAAATTGATATCAGATGATTCCCGGGATAAGACGGGTTTATTAGAGGCGTATACGTTTCATTCAAGTTCGATAGGAGCGTAGAACAATCTTCTTGAACGCAGCGTACTCTCTTCCTCTTCCGATTGAGGGATTATCATGCCGGAATCGACAAGTATATTTCCGCAGTTTTCGCTATAGTTTTTAACTGCGGCATTAAATTTTTCACGAGTTGATTTCGAGTAGAGGCGTTTTTTATAACCAAATGGGTAGATGTCATCTTTCATTCCTACAGTTTCGAAATAATGTTCGCCGGATTCATCTTCAAGTTTGAGAATAAGACCGGGAAGGCCCTGAAATTTCCAAGGACCGGCGTCTATGGGTATGTCGGAATACCATGCCGTCCAATTTCTTCCTCTCCATCTTGCAGTTGCCTTTTTGCATTGATACCCCATAACTTCATCGGATTCATCAGTTAAGATCCAATTTATCTCCGGCAAAGGTTCAGAATAGTGGAAATAGTCCATAGATACTTTGCCGTAAAAAGTTATGGAACCGTTATTTCTGTCGGTGAGTGTGGTGTTGTATATTCTGTCAAACTTTCTTAAGAATGACATGCTTTCTTCAAAAGGGGGATTAAATTCAGGGTCAGACATATAAATTGAATCTACTTGATAGTCATCATATCCTCCATATTTAAAAAAGTTATCTCCGATAGAGAGCATTTCATAAATCACCTTACGTTTATCTTTTACAGGATCTACAGCAATGTGCACGTAAACCACTTCCATATCAGCAGTATCCTTAACAATGGTTGTGCCATTCCGGGTATGAAGTTTCTCATCTGCAAGAACCGTAGCGGAATAGAGAATACACATGAGGAGCAGGATTAAATTTTTTGAGATATTTTTCATGATAAAAGGTTATGATTCAAGACTGTTTAACGATAAAGGGACAATGCAGACATAGAATTGTGTATGATGAAAGATTGCCCCTTTATCGTTAAACGAATAAATTAGTAAATTAGTATAAACTGATTATTAGAAATAACCAAATTTATAAGTTAACGTCATACTATGTAATATCGTTTGTGTGATAGATAAAACGATATGATTTATGCTTATAGTATTTAATATAAAGCTATTTATAGCTTATATTAGACACTTTTTACTTGCATGTTTGTGGGAAGGACTATGTTTGCATCTTAGTCTCCGCAATATATGCGATCAAGTTCTTCATAAAACTCTTTCGCTTCATCTTCATCTTCCGTGTCAGTGTCCTCATTTCCCCCATCTCCCTTATTGAAAAATTCCGGGGGTACTGTCTCTACGGCGATACCGCATCGTGTGTAGTAAGTCCATGCATTGGCGGAGAGTATTCCTCCAAGCAGGATCAGAGAGAATAGAATCAATTTTTTCATGATTAATTGATGTTTGGGTTAAAAATTTAGTTTAAGATCTCTCTATGAAAGTCGACTAATATTTAGATCGGATATCCGGTATTTATACTATTCCAATAATGAAATCTGATCAGATAACTATATTACCTGCAAAAATACGACCTTCATCCGAAGTACATATAATATAATATGTTCCCCGGCTGAGTTCTATGTCCCATACAGGGTTGGATGATGATACATATTCTGACATCATTCCATGATTGGATTCAATTTGAACATATAATGATGATATATAGGAAGGTATTATAAATGTACACTTCTTTGCGTAAGAATCGCAATATATGCCGATGTTCTGATTGGTTCCAGAGGTTCTCTTCTTTTCGTGATCTGGTTGCTCTTTTTGCTCAGTTATCTCATGATAGGTTGATTCATCCTGTTCGTCGGATAAATTTGTCATGTTAATGATATTTAATCCTAAAAATATTAGGAGAGATACTATTGATGAATTTCCCATAGATTTGTTGGTTTGATTTTGCAAAGATAGTTGGTTTTAGTAAAATATCCTTTCCGTTTTTTGATTTTGAATCTCCGTTTTGAATAATGTAACTATATGAATATGAGGATCTAATTTTAAATGTAGAAATAAAAAACTCCGTTGTTGCTGAAATAAACTCCGTTAAGGACTGTGTCAATGATATTGAGATGTTTTGCTATAGAGCGTTGTCAGTTTTGTCACAAAAATTGAAGGTATTTATTCTTGATGTCGTCGGGAAGACGTTCAAGTTTCTTTTTAAGGGAATATTTTCGGTTATATATTTTGTCTACATCCACATTTTCAAAGACACTGATAGATTTGGATGAAAATCCCGATACCGTGAATAAAAAGATTCTGAAATCATTATTGGTAATTTTGGGAAGATCTGTTTTCAGGGAGGTCATAAGTCCGTCAAGATACCGGTTTACGATATCAGTCATATCTTGTATGATCTTTTCATCATCACGGATAGATGAGACGATATCCTCTATCATCTTGTAGATCTGATTTTTTCCTGCAGGCATGTCTTTCACTTCATAAAATTTAGCGGTCAGACGGTCAAGCATGCTGAACTGATCAGAAAGAGCGGCTTTTAGTATACCTTTTACTTCTTCGACAGCATCAGTGCGGCTTATCAACATATTTTGATTTTCATTTTTGCCGTTATCCTCTTTTTTATATGAATATGCCAGATTGTCGTTGTTTTGTAGTTTATTCAGTTCATCACATTTTCTTTCCAAAGAATAGATGATTTCCCTAAGATCTTCAGCTTGACTCAGAATCTTTTTACGTTCATTTTTCGATCGGTTGTGTCTATACAAGAAAAAGAATCCGATAATTATCAGCATGCTGCACAGCAATCCTATGACAAGGTACTGGTTGCTGATAATAAGTTCAAGATTCCGGTTTGAAAGTCTGAAATTATCGAATATTATCTCCGCCTGGTCACGCTGTAACCAAATTTTGTATTCTTCTTGATTATATTTTTGATTTAAAATCAGATAATCGAAAGCAGCCTTATAATCACCTTCATTTTGTGCGATTGCCGCATTCAGCGACATTCTCTTTGGATCAAGACGAGCGACAGAGTCCTGACATGTTTTTGCTTTTACGATATCATTCTCTTTTAAATATAGTTCTCCTAAGTTTACATAGTCATCCGAAGTCATATACATCGGCATATTGTCTGCAATGTCAATTAAGAGATCTTTGGCTTCATGATGCTTGTCTTGTAATATGAAACATTTTGCTATCAGGTGTTTCGCTTTATACAGATACTCCGGGTCTTTTTCACGGTGTGCTATTTCTGTCAGTATATCAGCTTGCCGGATTGCTTTCTCTACAAACACCGGGCACAGTTCATCCGAACAAAGGGCGCAATTGTAATATTCTTTGGCAAGAAGCAGCACATAATCACCCAGATAATGGTTGTTTTGCTTTCCGTTAAGTTCCCTTATTGCCCTTTCCAGCCAAGGTATTGATGCGGATGGATTATTCAATTTTGCGAAATTCCGACCGATTGAGCCATGAATAAGACCGAGCCATAGCGTGTCATGCCTAAGAGATGCTGTTTTTTCAGAATTCATAAGACTGATGAGTGCCTCTCCCCCTTTTTTATTATTGTGGAGTATTTTGCTCTTGTAATAGAATGCTTTCATTCGGTAAGGGTTTCTTAAATCATCGGCAAAGTACTCGGCAGCCATAGAAATCGGTTCAGAAGTGGTGTCATCTTCAAAAGTCTTGTATCGGGCTTCAGTGAGCAGCACAGTGTGGCGAGCCTTTCTCTTTTGTGAATGAAGTTGCTCCCCAGATATCGATTCAAGCAACTTTCTTGCCGTGTCGGGGTGTTCATTCATAATAGCCTCAGCTTTATCCATAATTTTGTCTTGCGGAGATTTACATCCCGATAGTATGGCTGACAGGAGACAAATCAATGCCACCGTCATAATGAATGATGTGAATCGAATAATATTTTGCATCAATATAAATTTTTGTCAAGGATAGTTTATAGATATGTTTCAACAACATGTCTTAAATATGGCTGCCCTCTTTGAAAAGGGAGTCTACGAGCGACCGGTGCCGTAGTTTTTCCCCTTTACGTAGGGTCAGACGCCGGGTATTATTGTGACAGATGC
>CAMWID010000061.1 GCA_947174235.1 uncultured Porphyromonadaceae bacterium
CCTTATCTCGCCGCTGACCGTGTTGACAATTGGGAAAGCGGGAGAGCAGGTAATCCGATGGTCAGTAAGGCTGTCGGATCTTTTTTTGTCTGTCCAAAAAAAGACCGGTTGCATCAACCGGTCTCCAATGTAGATATTTTAGACGTGTCAGTATTCGGAACCGTTCCGGCAATTGCTGGAATGGGAATCGGTCAGGTGAATTTTCTGCGGTAGGCTGTGGGGGAATAATCAGTGTGGTGTTTGAAGTATTTGCCGAAGAATGATTGGTTGGGAAAGTTAAGGGCAACCGCGATTTCCTGTATGGTCATGTCAGTTGTCTTCAGAAGGACTTTCGCTTCCATGATGACATAATTCTCTATCCAGTCGCCTGCGGTGCGTCCTGAGAGCTCTTTAACGACCGAAGAGAGGTGTTTGGGAGTTATGAATAGTTTGTGAGCATAGTATGACACCTGTCGTTGCGTACGGAAATCTTCACTCACCGCCAATATGAATTTTGCCATGATCTCCTCTTTTCTTGATTTTGTGCTCTCGATGTGTTGGGAGTTTTTATGATTTATATCCATCATCTCATAAAGAGCCGCCTGGAGCATGCAGTTGACTTTCTGCTTGAGGAATTGTGTGCGGGGTCCGCGGAGTTTCGCACGGATAAATGACAGGAACGTCTTGATTCCGTCAGCTTCCTCGTCGGAGAGGTAAGTGACGGGCTCGGTGCGGTGATGAATCAGCAGCGGCAGTATGTCCGTGAGTTTCGGGAGCACGTCCTGGACGAGATGCTTTGAGCACACCATCACGGATCCTTTGAAATCATCAGAATATTCCGAAAGGTATATGTAGTTTTTGGGCTGGATTACTATCAAGGCGTTTTTCTTGAGCTCATATTCGCGGAGATCTATGCCTATTTTCCCGGATCCTTCCGTGCAAAGGGCAATCATGAGGGAATCTATCCTGAGCGGATATACATCGCTTATCTGGAATTGCACTCCATGGTCAAATACTATTATGTCTTCGTTCAGGTTATCGGCGTTGACATTCCTTATGATCTGATGTATTGTCACCAATTCGGAGTTGGCGGATATCGTCTGGTTATGCATATGTCGTAATGATGGGTCTATTGTCGAAAGATTGATTTGAAGAGGTTAAGTTTTTCATGATTGTTGTCTTTTTTTGTCAGTCATGACATTGCTGTATTTAGCGCAGGTTTACCTGTGTTTATGAAGTCTGCGTCCGATAGCTCTTCCGATGAATGATATATGGTTGGCGACCGTTGGCGCGAGTCCGTAGTGCACACGCATGATTCTGAACCGTTCGATAAGCGACTTGATTTTATTTTTGTCGGTGAGTCCGTCACTCAGATAGTCTATAGCCACGGTTTTGAGGTTTATGCATCGTCCGGGTCTTGATTTGTGAAGACATTTTACAGTCCAGTCGTAATCGGCGGAAAACCGATAAGACGTGTCATACAAAGGTGCGAGATCTTTCCTGACCATAAAAGCCTGATGGCATACAAGCATTCCGGAAGCGAAAGAACGGAAGGAGAGGATGTCTGGCGCGGAAAGATGTCTGGGCGCAATGATGCTTCGGTTTTCATCGACAATCACGGTATCGGCATATATGATATCCGGATTTTTTTTTGCCGCCGCCTCATACTTTGGCAATGTCTCGGGGGAATGGAACGCGTCTCCGGCATTGAGGAATATGACGTATTTCCCTTTTGCCATCCGTAGCCCTTTGTTCATGGCGTCGTACAGACCGTTGTCCGGTTCGCTAAGAATTCTCAAAGATTCAGTCCCGAGACGTCGTGCGATTTCAAGAGTATTGTCGCGGGAAGCTCCATCAATGATCAAATGTTCAAAATCATTACACTTTTGTGTCGCCACCGACTTCATGGTTGGCTCAAGTTGGCGTGATGCGTTGAATGTGATTGTAATTATTGAAATGAGGGGTTGGTGCGTCATGACGTTATCTGACCGGGATTTGACGGTCAGGTGCAAAATTAATCAAAAATGCCGATAAAAAGAGTAATAAAAACGGTATTGGATCTAAAAATAGGTTAAAAACAGGATAATATTCAATAAAAGATGGAATCTGCGGAAGAACTTTCCAATTTGAACTGAGTTCAAATTACGCCGATTCCTGCCTATTTTTTTGTTGGATTCGTAAGGAAATTCTAAATTTGCAGAAGAATAACTCTAATAACTCTAATAACAGAATAAATTAATTAATTATGGCTTACGTAATTGGCGACAACTGCATAGCATGCGGCACTTGCATGTCTGTATGTCCTGTAGACGCTATCTCCGAGGGAGATATCTACAAAATCGATCCTGACACTTGCATCAGCTGCGGCAGCTGCGCTCAGGTATGCCCCAACGATGCTATCACCGAGGGCTGATCATCCTGAAAAGGCAAGAAAAAGACCGTCTTTCGTTAAAGACGGTCTTTTTTGTTTCCTGATCTCTAATAGGGGATCCGTCTTATACAGATATGGCAAAATTTCTAAAAAGCAAAAAGATTATACAACTTCCTGTCCAATATCAGCTACTTAAAGAATAAATTTTATTAATTTTGTAATTTCAGAACAGTTCAGACAACTTTTATAACCAGGATTCGGTTAAAGATAGGAGAGATGTCGAAGAAACTGTCTCCGGAAGAAAAATAATTCCACAAAAAAACTATGGACAGGATAAAAGTCAAGATAATCAACAAAAGTCATCATCCGCTTCCCGCATACGGCACTTTTGAGGCTGCCGGCATGGATGTCAGGGCATTTTTGCCTGAAGGTGCGGTCACATTGAAACCGGGGCAGCGCGCTCTCGTTCCCACGGGACTTTATATTCAGCTGCCACAGGGATATGAGTGTCAGATACGTCCACGATCCGGACTCGCGCTTAACTACGGTCTTTCAATAGCCAACACTCCCGGTACGGTAGATGCCGATTATCGTGGGGAAATAGGTATAATCCTTATAAATCTCGGACAGGATGACTATGTGGTCAACGACGGGGAAAGGATCTGCCAGATGGTGATAAAGCAATACTCTCATGTGGAATGGGATGAAGTGAATGAACTTGACCATACCAGACGGGAAGACGGCGGATTCGGTCATACCGGCACACATTGATCTCGCCCTATTAATAAGCCAATATAAAAACAATTCTCAAATCCATTCCCATTGAAAAAGAATCAAGTCATCACCTATATGCTTCTTGCCGCCACGGCGTTTGCCACGGCGGGGGTCGTGGCGGATAATACAGAGCCGCGCAAGAAGGCGCGATATTATTATCTTGAAGGAGGACGCCGGCAAGCCGAGAACGACCATGTGGCGGCATATGAATACTTCAAGAAAGCATATGCCACCGATCCAACCTATGAGGAGGCTGCCGGGGCTTATGGGATGAACCGGCTAATGGTGAAGACCGACACGCTGCAAAGCGGCGTGGAGCTTCTGAGGTCGCTGGAATATATGCGAAAGTTTGTCGACGCTTATCCGGCAGATAAGAATGAGGCGCTTTCTTACGCCTATGTGGCGGGGCGGCTTGACACCATCGGGGAGGCTATACGAGTGTATGAAAGGCTTGACTCGCTTTATCCCGCTTCCGACATGACACTGCTCCAGCTTGCCGACGCATATATGGCGGCGCACGACACGGATAAGGCTATCAACGCTCTTGACAGATATGAGACGGCACAAGGGAAATCTCCTCAGGTGGCTTTGAAAAAGATGAGTTTCATGCTTTCCGCCGGCGATACTGTCGGAGCGGTCAATGAGGCGACCGCCCTGATAGACTACAACCGCAACGAGCCTTCTTTCAGGATCCTCAAAGGGAACCTGTATGAAGTGATCGGAGACAATGATTCCACGCTTGCATATTACCGGCAGGCAGAGGAAATAAGTCCTGACAACGGTTCGGTAAAGATGGCTCTTGCCAATTATTATAAAAATATAGGAGACAGTGTGGCTTTCGACAACAAGATGTATGAGGCTCTTCTTTCTGAAGATTTCGTGCTTGAGGAGAAAGTGGCGTTCCTGGAAGAGTATCTGCAGTCTTTGCTAAACGACAAGAGCGACACCGGTCGGGGGGATCATCTGTTTTCTGTATTGAAGGAGCAATATCCCCATGAGCCGGAAGTGCTTGATCTCGCAGCAAGGTACAGCGGAGCCAAGGGAGACTACAGAGACGCGGAAGAGCAAATAGGGTATGCCATAGATCTTGATCCCACAAATGTGGCATACTGGGGACAGCTTATGCGTTATCAGCTCGCCGATGAGCGGGGGAAGGATGCCATGGCTACTTATCACAGGGCGATGGAGCATATCGAGATTCCCGAGGGTATCAAACTGATGTATGCTTCCGCCGCTACCACAGAAAAGGATTTCAAGGAGGCGGAAAAGACCTATGGGGAACTGATACATGCGGCAAACAAAGACCTGCCGCTTACAGACCCCGTGACAGATACCAAGTTCCGTGCAAGTCTCAATTTCGAGGGGCTTACGCGTATAAGTTCGCTGTATACGATGCTCGGAGACATGTATTATGCGGCTGAAGATCTTGACAAGACATTCAAGGCATATGACAATTCTCTTTTCTTCTATGCCACAAATCCCCTTACCCTAAATAATTACGCGTATTTCCTTACCGAGAATGGAGGAGATCTTGACAAAGCTCTTGAAATGAGCAGTAAGGCTCTTGACCAGGATCCCGAGAACGAGATTTATCTCGACACGTATGCCTGGATATTATTTAAAAAGAAGGATTACAAAGAGGCTCTTGAGTATCAGACGCGTGCTGTGGAGACGGCGGAACTCGCCGGAGAACCTGCTGCGGAATACTATCACCATCTCGGCGATATTTATTTTATGAACCATCAACCTGAGGAAGCGGTGAGAAGCTGGGAAAAAGCGTTGAAACTTGAACCCGACAACGCGCTTTTGAAGAAGAAAGTGTCCCACAAGACATTTTTCTTTGAATAGTCCGGTTGATAGGATTGCTTTGTATGACATATAGTCCTGTAAAGAAATGAAGCAAAAAATTTTTTTATATGCTGCCGGATTGTCGTCAAGGATTCTTGTGATGATGTGTCTGGCGGCGTGTGCGTTCACTGTGAGTCGCGCTCAGGAGCCGGCGGATACTGTTTCCCGTAAGGCTGTCGTGGATTCGATAGCAGCCCGTTATGATTCTTGGCAGACTGCTACAATTTCCGGAAAACTCAGAATGGAGGGGTTGCCGGTGACCCCGTCGGTAAAGATTTTTATGGAACGGGACAGCAGTGTCATAATTTCGTTGAGGGCGCCGTTGATGGGAGAAGTGGGGCGTGCGGAAATTTATTCCGACACTTTGCTGGTGGTCAACAAAATGAAGAAGACATTTGTGAAAGAGCCGCTTTCCGCAGCGTTCGCGTATTATCCGGGCACTCTGTCAGACGTGCAGAGCATCCTTCTCGGGAGGCCGGTGATAGCGGGAATGGGTGAACTCGTGCCTGAAATAGCGGGAGCGGTGGATCTTTATCCCGGCTCAGATGGTCAGTATTCGCTGGTGCCTGATGACCGACATATGCCTGACGGCTTTAATTACGGGTATCTTATCGACGTAGCGTACAGACCGGTGGCGTTGCTGGTGCTACCGTTGGCAAAGGAATCGACAGTAGTGAGCGTATCATATGATTATGGAGAGAAAGGGTATGACCTCTCGATAGTGTATGAATCTCCTGACAGGAACAAAGGAGGTACGCTGGAACTTGATTATCCCGTATGGGAAGGATCGCCGATACAGCCGTTGAAGATCAATGGCAAATATATTCAATTAAACCTTTCCGATTTCATGAAATCATTCTGATTGGAATATACCTTACCTCTCATGTCACAACAATTCAAGAGAATATCCGCGTTATGTCTCGTCGCCCTCTCCTTGCAAGGGATGGTGCCGGAAACTGTCTGTGCCTCTCCCGTATCCCAGCAAAAGACGGATGTCAAAGGGAAGAATACTTCCACAGATAAGAAAACAGCTGTAAGGAAATCTGCCGCCACACAAAAGAAGGCTGCGGTCGGCTCCGGCGCAAGTGCGGCTTCTTCCAGAAGAAGGCGTGCCGTCACGACTGTAAAACAAGAGACATCAGCTGACGTGAAAAAGAGGGAGGCGGCTACTCAAAAAGAGATACGACAGACTGAACAGCAGATCAAGGAGAATGAGAAATCGGTAAGGCAGGGGCTAAGTGAACTTGGCAAGCTGGAAGGGGAGATTTCCAATTCCAAGAAAAAGATCGCGGAGACAACAGGAAAGATCAATGCGCTTGCCGGAAAGATAGGTTCGCTGGAAGGGGGGATATCAAAGAATGAATCAGAATTGAATAAACTTCGGGACGAATATCTGAAGGCGGTGAAAAAGATGCGGGTCGCTCAAAAGAACAGGTCGGGACTGGCATTTGTTTTTGCATCTGAAAATTTTCATCAGGCGTTGCGTCGTATGCGTTATCTCAAACAATTTTCCGCTTGGAAAGACAGGCAAAGCGACGCGATAAATGAAAAGACATCTCAGCTCAAGACGCAACGCGACCAGCTGGCGGCTGCCAAGGTGGAACAGGATCGTGAATTGAAACTTCAAAAGTCGGAGCAGTCGGTATTGCAGCAGCAGTATGGCAAGCAAGATGCCATAGTGGCTGAGCTGAAGGCTAACGGGAAGGCTCTGCAGACCCATCTCAGCAAGAAGCAGGCGGAGGCAAATGAGTTGCGCAACCGGATATCGGCATTGATAGCGGAAGAAGAGAGACGGGCGGCGGAAGAACGTGCGCGTCAGGAGGCTGCACGCCGTGCTGAAGAGGAACGCATCGCACGAGAGGAACGGGCAAGACAGGAAGCCGAGGAAGCCCGTGCCAAAGCTGAGGCAGAGGCACGGGCTGAGGCGGAAGCAAGGGAGAGAGAGGAGAATGCAAGATTGCTTGCGCAGAAAGAGAAAGATGCGAAGGCGGGAGACAAAAAGGCAAAGGCGGAGGCAGAAAAACTGAGGAAGGAACAAGAAGAGAAAGCCCGGAAAGCCAAGAAAGAGGAAGAGAAGCGCAGAAAAGAGCTCGCCAATAAGAAGGCTAAAGAAAAAGCTGCGGCAGAAAAAGCGGAAAAGGAAATCTCTTCAAAAAATTATGCCGACGCGCGCAAGCGTGCCCCACGTTCTTCCGGAGGTGCGGCATCCACGTCAGGATCGTCAGCGACAGCGAAATCTTCCGGGTCTGCGGCAGGTAATTTTGCAGCCATGAAAGGAAATCTTCCCAAACCTGTGTCAGGTTCTTTCAAAGTGACATCGAAGTTCGGGCGCCAGTCGTTGCCGGATCTTCCGGATGTGGTATACGACAATCCCGGTATAGATGCCGAGGTCGGATCCGGTGCTTCGGCATTGGCTGTGTATGGAGGGAAAGTATCAGGAGTATATATGATTCCCGGCTATAATACTGTGGTTATCGTGAATCACGGTAATTATTATACGGTCTATGGCAATATTGCTTCTCCTTCAGTGAAAGTAGGGGATGCTGTCAACGTAGGTCAGAGGCTTGGATCTCTGGCTCCTGACGAGGATGACAGAAGCCGTAGCTTGATACATTTCGAGGTGTGGCGCAACCGCGAGAAGCTTAATCCTTTGGAATGGCTCCGTTGACACACGGATCCGAGAAAAGATAAAGGGCGGTTCCCCTTTTCGGGAAACCGCCTTTTAATTCGTTTTTACTTTTCGCGACCTGAGGAGGAGGTTGGTTGCGCTCAGCATGTCCAGTATTCGGAGCGAAGCTCTACAGACTCTTTTGAGGTGCCCGTTTCCATGTAAGATTTGCGTTCGTTGTGGATTGACGCGGATGGTTCAGGCATTCTTTGGGAAAATGAGAAAGGTGACATAAAAATAAGATTAAATAAAACGATGTTTGTTCTGAAATTATATTTGTGATAACACATGATATTTCAAAAAAGTTCACAGAATATTAATTTATTTCTGAAAAATTAATATTCTGATGATCTTTTGTTAAAAGTGGAATATTTTTGTCTTGACAGTAAATATTTGTATCTTTGAGAGATTAAAACAGATGGAACCACCGTCCTGTCGGCAAGGCTGTCACAATATGAAGCGCGTAGGGCGGATATCTGTATCACAGGCAGAATAAGAACAGACAGGATAATGTATGGGAAAGGTCAGTGTAATAATTCCGGTTTATAACCGTCGCGGACTGATCGGGCGATGTCTTGACAGTGTGTTCAGGCAGACATGGCGTCCGGTTGAGCTTATTATCGTGGACAACGGGTCGGACGACGGCACCTTTGAGTTTGTGTCGGAATGGAGTTCCTCACATATTTCTCCTGATTTCTCTATACGGGTGTTGGTGGAACCGAAGGGGGGCGCCTGCCGCGCACGTAACCGTGGACTTTATGCCGCCACCGGCGAATTCTGCATGTTTTTTGATTCAGACGACGAGATGCGTCCGTGCCTCATAGAGAAAGGGGTGATGGGATTCCATAGAAATCCTGATGCCGTGGCTGTCTGCTGGAGATGTGAGATACATCAATTGGACGGTACGGTAAGGATCCCTCCGTTTTCTACCGTGCGACCGATGGAAAACCATCTTGTCCATACGCTTTTACGCACGCAGGGATATATGGTAAGGAGATCTGTATTCAGGAAGACCGGTTGTTGGGATCCCGGACTTCAATGTTGGAATGATCTTGAGTTGGGGGTCAGGATTATTTTAAATGTGGTGGAGGATCAGGAATATGGAGACAGGAAAGCTTACATAGCCGGGATTCCCGAAGTATTGGCAGACATATATTCTCAAAAAGATTCCATCACCGGAACCGCTTTTTCTCTTAAAACCGGGGAATGGGAGAAATCGCTTGAAAAAATTGAAGAGGATATACAGATGGCGAATCTGACTTCAAGGACTAAAAAATACTTTATGGATATGGTTGCCTATAAGAGAATGATTCTTGCGGCGTCTTATCAAAAAGAGGGCAGACCGGAACTGGCGTCCGGTCTGCTTGATAAAGTCGTCGGGAACGGAAAATTATCCTTTTCCCAGAAAACGATTCTTAAAATATTATTCCGGTATACGGCTTCCGGAGGGCGAGGGGCGTGGCACGCGGCACGGTTATTTTTTACGGCGCCGTACTGATTTCACCGCCCCGGAACTCGCGGAGGAGGAACTCGTTTTAGGCTTTGCCGTAGAAGTTTTTTTCGCTTTGGCAGCCTTCTTGTTTGTTGTCCGTTTCTTGGCTCTCGCCGAGGAAGCCGTCTGCACGTCGGTTTTTTCGTCCGCCACCACTACCGTCCGTTCAGGAATACTGTCACCTTCCGCTGCGGTTTTGACTGCGGCTGCCTCTTTCTCTTTCATTGCAAGATATTCCTCCCGTGTAGGCACCCAGAGATCTTTGCCAAAAGAACGCAGGCGGTTGTCGATGCTGTCTTGCGCACGCTTGCGGTCATCCTCGTCAGGGAACATCTGTGCCATGGAAAGGTTGCGCAGGTTCTGGGTCTTATATATTTCCCCGTCATACATTCCGAGATTGAAGTAATCGTCAAGCGAATGTGTCGCGAGATTGTTGTCGTCGGAAAGAAATACGTGCTGCCTGGAGATATAAGGACGTATGGCGTCGAATTTCACCCAGAACATAGGATATTTCGCTTCCCCTCCGAAATCGCCCGAGCGGTTCATTACGGGACACAGCGCCTCCACACGAGTCTTCATACGGTTTGTCCTCCGGTCAAATTCCCATTTCTCGATGACGTAATAATTCAGTATCCTTGCAGTCGGGACATCCGCCTCCTCGATAATAAATCTGGGGTTTCTTTCAGTTGATCCTTTAGCTTCTGTGGCGTATATGTCGAAACGTTGGAGCATGTCAGCCACATTTATCTTGTATTGGTCGGTAAACACTTCCCGTCCGTCAAGATATTCATAAGCCGGTATTTTCCCGTCAATCACAAGATTAAGGATAATGCGGAAAAGATTTTCCTGACCGTCAATCACATCCTCGGGGAAATAAAGAGGGGAATTGGCTCCTTTTGTCAGGTCCAGCTGACGATAGATCCGACGCATGTAGGCGAGATCCGCATCGTGGGTGTCTTTAGACTCAAAGAAACTTTGCATCCGGTCGGAGACGGTGGCAGCCGTCTGGTTCTTAGGGTTGTCTTGTCCTGTACGTTTGCGCACGCCCCCGGCGTTTTCCACCTGAGCGGAAATGCTGAGCGACGCCGTTGCCATGAGGGAGGAGATTATGATTGTCTTGAGAGTCATCGTTTTGTTGAAATTATAGGAGACATATGGAAAGCCGGTTGATCGGGTTGTCGCCGGCTGTATCAGTTGAGCGACACCTGCATGGGGGATATATCGCGTATGATTCCGTCAGGACCCTTAGCTTTTACATCGGAAATGAAAATGCTTTGTCCCGGTTTGAGGCGTCTGAACTGTTCTTTCTGGCGTTTGGAAAATTCAGCTCCGTCCGACACCTCCGGTATCGCGTTTCCCATTGAATCGAAGAATACGGTAGAGAATGACACCACGGAGTAATCCACGTTCAATATGTCGTCGTCGATAGCGGCGGAGAGTGACGACGCCGCCATAAGGGCAGCCTTGGAGATCCTTTTAGGAGATCCCTTATAATGCACGGGATTACCCTGGGGATCTTTTATAAGGATGAAGGGGGAAGGATCCGGAAGCTTCCTGACACGGAAAGTCATTGATCCTACATTTCTCGGGGTACCGTCTGTCAAGGCGGTCACCGAGATCACCGCTTCAGTGCCGACTTTACCGGGTCGTGCCGTCCATGAGTCGCCGTTTCTTACGAGCGTGCCGTTGGTCATGGTTGCCTGCACAGCGTTCATGGGGAATCCCGGGACGGAGATGCTTACAGGATTGTCGATTCCGGCATACAGCACGTTCATCAGTGTGGGGGATACAGTGGCGGACGGTTCCATCACGGTATAAGATGAACTGAAAGGTCGCCTGTCGACAGTTCCGTCGCCGCGCATCACCTCTATATATCCGGAGTATTCGTGATTCCCGACAGTTCCTGCCGTAAATTCCAGAGTTCCCCTGTCGTTGTCAAGTCTCGAGCCATTTACAAACACTGCCGGGCGCTGTGTGGTGTCTACGGCGGCGAGTATGATGTCGGCGGTATATCTGGATCCCCTCATAACCATATTTGAAGCCGGGATGACATACGCTTCCAGACTGTTCACGCGCACGTCGCCGATGTCAACATTTGTTATCAGGTTTGTCATTGCCTCGCTTTCCGCCTGACGGATATCGTTCTCGATCTTTGTGAGGAGTGTCACGGCGGCTATCGCCGGCATATTTTCAAAATTGCGGTTTTCCCAGGTTTGCGCCATCATTCCGGGAGCGGCGGTGTGCTGCGAGGTGGAAAGCATATCGGAGACGGCGTGGCGTTTCAAGGAATCTGTTATCAGCTCCGCCACATATTCCCTGAAGGCGTCGATGCTTCCACGAAGTTTTTTTCCTTCCTCAGAACCGGGTCTCAGCATTGTTACGGATGCCGCCTCGAGGTCATCCTGATTGATCAGGTTGTCCGGATCGCCGTTTTTGCCGTCCGCCTGGCGTGCTATAGCCCCCTTCAGTGAATCTATTGATTGGCAGAGCCGTGCAGCCTCGTCGTGCAGCCTCTTCCCCTTTTCAAACCAGGTCCCCACCTTTGCAGGATTTTTTTCATACAGATCCTGCAGATACCGGAACTGCACCTCATTCTTAGCCTCCATATTGGAATTGGTATGATGGAGTCCGTCGTGCACCTGCCTGAATCCATTGAGCACGTCGCTTGAGACGTTCAGGGCAAGCATGGCGGTGAGGACGATATACATAAGGTTTATCATCCTCTGTCTTGGCGACATTCTCGATACATTGTTTCCTCCAGCCATTGTCGGGTGTATAGGTTAGTCGATGTTTCTGATCACTGACGGTCAGTATTTTCTTGAGCGGCGGATTCGCTGAAAGGATTTGATGCGGTAGCGCCCGACAAGGGATTGTGCATGTTGATGGTCATAGCCGCGATCATCTTTTCATATATGGAGTTTATCTGCCCCATATAACGTGCCATCTTTTCCGTTTCCTCGCAATATCGGGAAGACTCGTTGGCAGATTTCTCATACATGTCGCGTATATCCTTCAGCCCGCGGTTGACTCGGTCAAGGCAGTCAAGCTGTCCAGACACTTGTTTCAGCTGTATCTCATATATGGTGTTGAGTCCGCTGATGTTTTTGTTGAGGTCAGACATCTGACCGGCATATCCGAGGGCGCTTTGAGAGATGTTTTCGGAATTGTCGGTTATAGCCTTGTAAGACTGTAGCAGCGTCTGGCTCACTTCGTTGAGCGCCCGGGTCGTTTCATAAAGGCGATCCATCTGTTCCGTCATTTTCACGAAGCTTTCGTGAAGGGATGCGGAATTTTCCATACCGGGTTGCGGTGTCGCCGGGACTTCCGGAGCGATGGCGGTCTCAGGTGCGACGTATTTGCCGGGAGCTACGGTTATCCCTGCGCCTGAAGTGAAGTCAGGTCTGTCTTCCGGGTCTTTTGAATCGAGCACCGGGAACACTTCTTCCCAGGCATATTCTTTAGGCGGACGGTCGAAAGCTGTCAGAATGAACATGGCGATCTCTGTGCCCATACCGATACACAGGAGTAGGTTGCCACCCGGAAGGTGGAGGATCTTGAAGAGCGCCCCCCAGATGACGATAGCAGCCCCGATGGAGTATGCAAAGTTAAAAAACCATTGTCCGTTAGGTCCGTGCAGGAAACGTTCTATGCAGTTTGCGTATTTCCGAATCTTTACCATAGGTTATTTTCTTTTCTTTTGAGTCCCTTTCGCAAATCCTATCTGAGTGCGGACATTGCGGAATCCGATATACGAACGCTGTTCGTTCTGATATTCCCACATTCTGAGGTCGCTTCTGATCCCTCCCGCCACGTCTTTCCATGATCCGCCGCGCACAATCTTGCGTTTCATGTAATAGGGGTCTTCTTTGGCGGCATCATAGCGATATTCCGGATTTACATCCGAGGTAAGGTTGTCGATACTTTCAGTAAAAGCGGTGGATGTCCATTCCGACACGTTTCCTGCCATATCATAAAGTCCGAAATCATTAGGAGCGAATGTCCCTACCTGAGATGTTATGACATGTCCGTCACGCACATAGTCTCCGTCCATCGGTTTGAAGTTGGCATAGAAGCATCCCCTCTCGTCGTAGGGGAGGGTCTCTTCCCAGGGATATGGAGATTCCGAGTTGCCGGCGCGTGCGGCGTATTCCCATTCCGCCTCAGTCGGGAGTCTGTAAGGCTCCACATAAATGTTGTCCTTGCCGAGAGACCGCCGGAGGAAATCCGTACGCCAGTTGGAGAACGCGTTAGCCTGTTCCCAGCTCACTCCCACTACCGGATAGTTGTTGTATCCGGCATGAGAGAAATACATTCTTGTGTATGGTTCGTTATATGCGTTGTCGAAATCATTTATCCAGCATGTGGTGTCGGGATATACGTTTACGATATAAGTGTTGACGAAATCGTAATCACCCGTGAGGGGTCTTGTGATTGTCTCTCTGACCACCTCGCCGTCTTCCGTGAAATATGCCGTGTCTTTGGAAATTACGGGGATCTCGGTGGGCACGGGACGGTCGGTGTTGTATTCCCGTGTACGCGGGTCAAGCCGGTTTTTGCGTTGTGCCGCGGCGGTATGGTTATATATTTCGTAACGGTAATTGAGCTGGGTGGGGTCAAGTTCCCTTTTCCCGGTGATAGGGTTCGTGCGGTAAACGCTCTCTATCGCTCTTTGTTCGTCTTCATTCGGATTTCTCCAGGGGATCGCCTTGTTCCAGTTCAGATAAGGCTCGATAGGGTTTCCCTCGCGGTCTTCCTCGATTTTAAATGTCTCGTCGCCTCCGTATGCGGGATCGGCGAGACGTTCGCGGATAATGGAGTCGCGCACCCAGAATACGAATTGCTTATACTTGGAATTTGTTATTTCGGTCTCGTCCATCCAGAAGGCATCGACCGACACCCCTTTTGAAGCGGCTTTTATTCCCATGGTTGAATCATCTTTCGACGGGCCCATGGCAATCGCCCCCCGGTCTACGAGCACCATTCCGTATGGAGCGGGTTCCGCCCACGCGGTACCGCCCACGCCGGTCACTTCACCGCCCGAGGCTGATCCCCGGGCCCCGAAGCAAGATGTCAAGAGGAAGCCGAGAACCGTGGCAGATGCCGCGCATACAAATGCCGGTCCCGGGATTCTGATATTTATTTTGAATTTATCGGTCATCATGCTGATCGTTACATTATGCGTATGGAACGGTGTCTGTTCCTGTTTTTTCCTGTGAGGTTGATCTTGAGGCTGTACCCCGCTACGATTTCATGGCTTCCTGACGATCCGCGGGCTATTGCAGAGAGCGGATAGTCGTAGGCGTAGCCGAGAAAGAAGTTTTTGTATTCCGCCCCCACCATCAGTGAGACGGCGTCTTTCCATCTGTATCCGAGTCCGAAAGATAGGAAGCGGTTGTAGGTCGCCCGCATGGATATGTTGGCTGAAAAGGTGTCGAAATCACTGGCAACAAGCAGATCAGGCTGCAATAAGAATAACGTGTTTTTCAATTCAATATTGCCGCCTGTCTCAAAATATAGGGTGCGGGGGAGGGTGGTCTCATACTGTACGGCATCCGACGCGTCAGACCCTTCCTGCTGCAGATTTACAACAGGTGAGGTGAGATGCATTCCCGAGAGTCCTATAAAAAACGCTTTTCTCGAATAGAGGAGTCCGATAGATAGGTCAAACGCGTTTCCGGAAAGGTCTTGTGTCGGTATGGAGGGATCGTCCGGATCGTGATAATCATCGTCGTCGGGTATGTAGACGTCAGAACCCCGGAATCCGGAATTGTAATAGCCCGCCTGTATGCCTATGCCGAGCTGCCCTTTCAGGAATTTCAATTTGTAGCTGCCCTGCGCAGAGACGAGAAGATTTGAGAACAATCCGAGACTCTCCTGAAGTATGGTCACTCCGGCGCCTCCTCGTTTGTCAGCGATTTTGAACGGGGTGTCGGCTGCGGCGGCGAAAGTTTTCGGGGCGTTTGTGATGCCTACCCATTGCATACGGGCGGTTCCCCTTATCCTGAGCCATTCGGTGTCGCCGGCTGCGGCGGGATTATGGAGTGTCGGAAGCTCCCTGTGCCATGTGAATATAGGGTCGCTCTGGGCGGCTGCCGTAAAAGAGAACGACAGGAGCGACAGCACCGACAAGAGGATGGCGACGACCGGCGCGGAGGAACTTGATATTTTTCCAGTTTTTTTCATTCGGTTTAGCCGGATTTTTTCATTCGAAATAGAATGTGAGGACCACCATGTTGGATTTCACCTTTTTCAAAGATTGAGTGATCTTGAATGTCTCCGGGTCATCGGTGAGATCCGGACGGTTGTGGCGCAAGACATCAGTAAGTCCGAAGCAGAATTTTATTTCCGGATTGAGTTTGAAGAAAGGAAGGTAGAAATCAGCCCCCATCCCGACGCACAAATATGCGTCGGCGGTGTTTAACAGTAAAGGGTCACGACGTTTTTTGCTGATATCGAAGGTAGCCATGGCTCCCGCCGAGAGATACGGACGCACGTTTCTCAGCCTGTCGCCGGAGATCTTTAGATCCGCCGGGACAGCCACATATGCCGACTTTATGTCCTGACGTTGTGTCTTTCCGGAGTGGTACTCTTTCATTTCCGTGACTTTGTTGCCGAAATACATTCCCGGAGTGAAACGCAGCTCAAGATATTGGTGGAGACGCAGGCTTCCGAGCACACTGACACAGAATCCGGGGGAAAAGGAAGGGATTTCCACCGACCACCGTTCACCATCGGGGGTGACAAAACCGTTATGAGTGAAGGACAGATCCTGGACATGCATCCCGACGGAGAATCCGAGATGCCATCTTTTGAGGTCGGCATACGGTCGGTTGAGTATTTTGTCTCCCGGCTTTGCCATGGTTCCGGGAGAGCAAGAGAGAATCACCGCCGTCAGAAAAAGGGCGATATATATCCGAAAACCGTCAATATGTCGATGCAAAGGTTTCATGTGATATTAAAACGTGGTGGATTTACAATAATTATCCGATTACGTGGTTAAAAAATTAAAATAATGATTATGAACTGGGAAACACTGATAAGCGACAAGCGTCTCGGAATGGAGAAATATCATGATCCTCGTGTGCACACGAGGAGTGATTTTCAGCGAGATTACGACAGGATGATATTCTCCTCGCCATTCAGGAGGCTTCAGAACAAGACACAGGTGTTCCCTTTGCCGGGGAGTATATTTGTACACAACCGGCTCACGCATAGCCTTGAGGTGTCGTCGGTAGGACGATCCATGGCGAGGGAGGCGTGGCTTCGTCTCGGCTGTCGCTATCAGGACAGCGTGGCATGCCGTGCCCTTGAACAGATGCCGGACATCGTGGCGGCTGCGTGCCTCTGCCATGATCTCGGCAATCCCCCTTTCGGACACTCGGGTGAGAAGACGATATCCACGTGGTTCAGCGAGGGGGAAGGCAAGAGACTGCGTCAGGAGCTTACGGAACGGCAATGGGCGGATTTCGTTAATTTTGAAGGCAACGCCAATTCATTCCGGCAGCTCACCCATCAGTTCTGCGGTCGTCGGAAGGGTGGATATGCCATGACCTACAGCACCCTCGCCTCTGTCGTGAAATACCCATGGTCGTCACTAAATGTTAAGGATAAGAATAAATTCGGATTCTTCGTTTCGGAAGAGGAAGACTACCGTAAGGTGGCGGCTGAACTCGGCATTCCGGAAACGTCACCCGGAGTTTTCGCCCGTCATCCTCTTGTGTATCTTATGGAAGCTGCGGATGATATATGCTACCAGATAATGGATATAGAAGACGCGCACCGTCTCGGGATCCTTTCAATCGATGAGGTCAGGACGCTTCTCCTCTCATTCTTTGAGGAGAGGGATGTGGCAAGGATGGAGCGGGCTATGACGCATCTTGACGATCCCAACGAGCAGGTGGGATATTTGCGTTCGAATGTGATAGGGGCGATGGTGGCGTCGTGTGCCTCAGTGTTTGCCGACAATGAGGGGCGTCTGCTTGCCGGAGAGATAATAGGACCGCTTGTAAGGCTTATGGAGCCGCGTCTCAGCGAGGCGTACAGCAGTTGTTCGGAAGTGGCGCGGTCAAGGATATATAACGCGCCGGATGTAGTGGATGTGGATATAGCCGGAAACCGTATAATCACTTACCTGATGGACACCCTGATGGATGCTGTGCTGAATCCCGACAAGCATTTTTCCCAACTGTTGTTGCTGAAGGTACCCCGGCAATATGACATACATGCCCCGGGGTTGTATGAGAGGATACAGAGTGTGCTTGACCATGTATCCGGAATGACCGATGTCTATGCCCTTGATCTGTTCAGGAAGCTCAACGGGCATTCGCTGCCGGCGGTATGAAATTAATTTTGAATGTTGAAATTCGGTAATTCCGATTAATCTTTATTTCTCCCGATTAATCCGGATTTTTCCTGATTAATCCCAACAAAAAAGACTTTATGAAAGTTAGGATATTGATAATGCTGCTTGCTTTCTGCATGACGGCTTTTGCGAGAGATTATTCTCCAAGTGATATTGAAAATCCCAATGTCGCCGACAGGCGCGTTTATGTAAGCGATCCGGGTAATATGGTAAGTCCCGGAGTGAAAGCGCAAGTCAACAGCGAGCTGTATGACCTCCGGATGAAGACAGGAGCGGAGGTTGTGGTGGCGGTGGTGCCTTCTATAGGTGACATACCGATCGAAGATTTTTCCGAGCGTCTTTTCACCGCGTGGGGGATCGGGAAATCTGACAAAGACAACGGTGTGCTGATCCTTATAGCGCCGGAACAGCGGCGGGCACGTATCACTACCGGGTATGGTGTCGAGGGTGTGCTTCCGGATATCTCGGCAAAGAAGATTATCGACAACGCCATTGTAGCGAACATGAGGAATGATGATCTTGACGGTGCCGTAGCGGCGTCGGTGTCGGCTGTGGCGGCTGTGATTTCAGATCCGGTGGCTGCGGAAGAACTTAAGAGCGGAGAGAAAGAGGTATGGGAAAAAGGTCCCGAGGCTCTTTCTTCCGACACTATTGTAGCTTTCGCCGGTTATGTGGCTTTGTTTTTTTTCCTTGTATCTGTCGGGCTGTTTGTGCATGATTGCGTGAAATCACGCGGAAAGGACCGCTATCAGATGGCTATGGTCTGGCACCGTCACCGTCTTGCCTATTGGATTCTCGCCGTATGTTCGGCGGGAGGCGGAATCATTGTGGCACTCCTTGCAGAATGGAGGTACCGCCGCGCGAGAAACAAACCCATGAAATGCCCCACGTGCGGAATCAAGATGAAAAAACTGAGCGAGGAGGAGGACAACGCGATGCTCAGTGCGTCGCAAGATTTCGAGGAGCGGATAAAGACGGTAGACTATGACGTGTGGGTATGCCCCGGCTGCGGGACTGTCGAACGTTATCCATTTCGTGCCAAGCAGTTGAAGTATAGCGAATGTCCCCGATGCCATACTGTGGCGATGTGTCTCGTGCGCGACCACACCGTGCGTCCTGCCACTACAAGAAGCCAGGGTCTCGGAGAAAAAATTTATGAATGTCAGTTTTGTCATCATCAAAAACGCGACCAATATGTTATACCTAAAAAGGACGACGGAGCAGCCGCCGCTTTGGCAGCCGGCGCGATACTCGGCTCTATGGGCAGGGGAGGCGGTCACGGCGGAGGGGGAGGCTTCGGCGG
>CAMWID010000062.1 GCA_947174235.1 uncultured Porphyromonadaceae bacterium
TTATGTTTTTTCAACAGGTTACAAAAAGAGGCTGCGCCTATTTTGACACAGCCCCTTTTTATGTCATGGCTTCACCTTCCCGGTGCAGCGGTATTGGCAACCACAGTATAAAAAACGGTTTCTCTCTCGGCAAGAGAGACTTTATTTGCATATATAGTTGAGTAGTAATATATTGCAAGAACATATGCTGAATAAATGTCAAACATGTTTTGCAAATTGAAAAATATATGGTGATTTATTGACTTCTGGAATATAGTCTGTTAAAGAATTTAACCTGTTAAAAGCTAACGAAATTTGGCTGTGAAATAAAAAATATTTAACTTTGCAGCCGATAAGCGGTTTCTCTCTTGCCGAGAGAGACTTTGTCCGGATGCCTTGAAAGAGCCATTGACAAGGTATGCTCCTCCGGAATTCTTTATTTGCTATAATGCAAAATTTGGCTTACATAATTGTCCTGAACCATCGGTTTCCCATGCAATCAAAGAAACCGGAGGGTCGGGAAGAATTGTATCTGTTTTAAGGAAGGTTGAAATTTTTCTTATGAACGATATTGTTGAAAAAGAAAAAGTTACCCTCTTTGATACAATCAAATGTTTCCGGTCGCTCGCCGAAGGGATCTCTTCGGGAGCCGCTCCCGGTTACCGCAAAGCTGTAGCATCGCTTTCCTCGTTTCTTACACTTCGCGACAAACTGTCGGGAACCTTGTCGGAAGGTCTGCTCGCAGACTGGCTCGCTTTCCTTTATATCTCCGGCATATCTTTCAAGACTGCGTCCATGTATCTCAACTCTGTCAGCGGGCTTTATAAAAAAGGGGTTGCCGACGGATTTTTTGAGCCGACCGATGCTTTCAAGAATATAAAAGTGAAACTAAAAGCTGCGGGAGATCTTTCAAGCGCCGGATCATTGACCGGGCAGGATTTCACCCGTATGGTCAATCTTTGCAAGTCAGCCTCCGGACAGTCAGGAGACACCGCCAAAGCCGTAGACCTCATTCTCTTTTCCCTTTTGAACGGTTGCCGCCCCATAATGGAGGTGGCTATGCTCACACGTCAAGAGAATGTTGACATCAGTGAAGAGTCAAAGGCGATAATAGACAGGCATTCCTCACCTCACAGAAAATACGTTTTCGATCTCCGGCAGTCATGCCGGACTCCGCGCCAGTTGGCACACGCTGTCAGTGTTATGGTCATGGAACTGTTTAAAGAGCGTAACCTCCCTTTTTTCGGTTCTGTAGACGAGACCCTGAGAAGCTATTGGGCGTTCGCCGCGCTGAAATACGGGCTCACCGCCGACACCGTCCTCTCTTTCATAGGAGGGGTGCCGCGTGGGGTGGCGGTTCTTTCTCTGGCGGATCATGTAGATATGGCGGGAAACCGCAGATATGCCGTAGCAAGGGCGGCGGGAGAGATGTTTGTGGCGAATCCGCTCCGATGGTATGCGATGCGGCTTCGTCCGAGAGTCAGTTATGACGAGCTCGAAAGCCGGTTTGAGCAGATCCGTGATGAGCTGCACCGCCCGGACACATTCTATCCCTGTGAGGAGATCGCCAGACGTATCGGCAAGAAACTGATATTCGAGAAAAAGCCGGTAATATCCGACATTGTATTCTTCAGGGCGAGGGTTACGGATATCCTGGCGATGTTCGCCAGGATAGGCGACCTCGCCTGGTGTTACACCGCTCCCGGATCAAACGGCAGGACGTATGCCGCCATCTCAGACACGGCTTTCAGACAGTTTCAGGAAACCATCGGACAGTTTACACCTGAATATCAGGTGGCACCGGTCGGGAAACTGGAGCCGAGAGAAAATGAAAGGGTAGTGGTGATAGGTGGTCTTTTCCAAGGCAGGGAAGCTGACTTCAAGAGAATCGATCCGGACACCGCCGAGAACACCATCTATCGTCTGCAACTATTGGGAGACAACGGGTTTGAATGGCGGATAGGGGTAGACCGCCGTCTGCTGCGTAAAAAAGCCTGATTTCCGTCCGAAATGTATTGTGGAAACAAAGCGGAGGCACCGCATCTCTCATTCTCCACCAATGGATAATTATAAATTTGCATCTTCGGTTTCTGACATTGTAAGTGCGTTTAACGCCCGCATTGCCGGAGACCGGTCAATTGACGATTACGCACTTTTTCGCGACATCTCTTCCGGCATCAATCTGCCGGGAGGAAAGTCATTGTTAGGCATGCCGTTGCAGTGGTGCGCCATGATGCTCGACCGCTGGCACAAGGAATTTAAGACGGGTAGGGGAGATAAAGAACTACCCATATACGACACTCTCCAGAGAGTGTCAATACTGATGGACAGCGATCTGTGGGCATTCGAGACCCGCAACGAGGCGCATTTCAAGCAGCTTCTCTTCGATAATCACCGATACTATCTTGATTCAATGCATGAACCAATGCATAATTCACAATTCATAATGCATAATGAATCTAAGGATGGAGGCTCAGATTATGCATTACCAAAGGCTTTGCATCACTTCCTCATTGTCTCAACTCCCTACCTCACTCCCGATGAATTTTCGGCATACGATGCCCAAATCAGGTGCCTTTCAAACTGATTTGTTCCGTTTTTAGCTCCTTGGAGCGAAACGCCCCCCTGTTGAATAATTATCAATTACTAATTACTAATTATCCATTATCAATTGCATTGACGATGCCTTTACCTGCTAAAAAATACAATCAGGTTGGTATGACTGCTATTTATAAGAATCTTTGCATCCACACACAAAGACTCTTAAGTAGAAGTCTACAAGCCTGATTTAAAATAAATAAACTTAACAACATCATATTGCTTTAATATTAAGCATAAATTCCAATCCCGAGATATAAGGGAGGATTTTAATCAAAAAAATTAACCAATTCAAAATGAAACAAGTCAGATTCACTGTTCTTCTTCTTTTTATCTCTGTTTTTTCTTTTACGGTTTTCTCTCAGAACCAGATGGCATCCAATTCGATATATATTGCCAATCTTCTTATTGACGATGTTTCAACCGATCGTATGGCACAGACATGTCGGTTTCACAAACTGTCAGAATCGGATCCGGAAGACGGTTTTACAGTCTTCACCGATTCAAAAGGCAACAAGATCCGTTTCAAAAAGACGGACAATCCCGACGAGGGTGTCAATGGCAAACTCATAGAGGTGATAACCGTAGACAAACCAAAGACCGTCGCAAAAATCCTCAAGGAGACCGGTTACATAAAAATGGACAACGGCTACGAACGCGGAAGCCGCCAAACAAACTCCCTCATCCACGCCACCCTCTCCTCCAACCTCCTACGCTTCAAAAAAATCCAGAAATAGAATCCGATCTATTCCTATCTCGCTCTCCGCAACGAAATATCCCTCTGTTATAACATCCCCATTAATACAGCTAAGCGCAACGCGCTTGGATGCTTACTGAGATAAAATTTTAACCAATGAATTTGGCAATTATCAGTCCTGGTAAAAATATTTATAGTGAGACTTTTATACAGGCGCATAAATCTATTGCAGCGGATAATGTATTTTTTTATTATGGAGGAACTATTCCTTCTTTTCTTGAAAATGATGGTGTCATGAATTTGACGGCAAGTTCTTTCAATAAAAAAAGTATCATTAAGCTTGTATTCAAAATTAATCTGATAAAATGGATAAAAAGTGGATTATCACTTAAGGAACATTTATTTGCGCAATCTTTAAAGAAGAAAAAGATAGATGTGGTATTGGCAGAATTTGGACCTACCGGTGTTGCATGCCTTAATGTATGTAAGTATCTAAAAATTCCTCTAATAACACACTTTCATGGATATGATATTACTTCTGCATTAGATGAATATAAAGACAGATATAAAGTTTTACTGAAAGAGTGTAAGTATGTGGTAGGTGTTTCAACCGAAATGGTTCAATCTCTTATAATGTTAGGTGCAGATCCAAAAAAAGTTGTTTATACTCCCTGTGGTCCCAGTCCTATTTTCTATAATACAAATCGAAATCTCAAAGGAATTTCTTTTGTGTCTGTTGGGAGATTTGTCGATAAAAAGGCACCATATTATGTCATAATGGCTTTTAAAGAAGTTGTAAATAGGTATCCCAATGCAATTCTTAATATGGTTGGTACGGGTCCTTTATTTGATACTTGTGTTAATCTTTCAAAATATTTAGGATTATCAAGTAGCATTAATTTTTTTGGAGTCAAAACTCCTGAAGAAATTCAGGAGTTGCATTCTCATTCTATAGCATATGTGCAGCATAGTATAACAGCAGGAAATGGTGATAAGGAAGGAACCCCTGTAGGCATTATGGAGGCAAGTGCCTCGGCTCTTCCTGTTATTTCTACTTATCATGCCGGAATAAAGGATGTGGTTGTCCATAGAGAGACAGGGTTACTATGTGATGAGCATGACGTTAAGGGTATGGCGGAAAATATGTTATGGATTATTGAGAATTCGGAATCAGCCTTACGAATGGGGCAGAAAGGAAGGATCTTTGTAAAGGATAATTATTCTCTTGAGAGACATATTTCAATTTTATCTTCTATCGTAAAAAAAGCATATAACGGAGAATAAATATTAGAATAATGGCTTCAATAAGAAAAGAAATTACATCAGGAGTGTTTTGGATAGCGTTGGCAAAATACTCTGGATTATTGGTTTCTCTTGTTATTACCGCTGTATTGTCTAGAAATATTTCAGCAGCTGCTTTTGGTACGATGGCAGTTGCAACAGTAATTTTGACGTTTTTAGACATATTTACTGATATAGGAATTGGAGTAGCAATAATACAATTTAAAAGCCTGACCGTAAGACAAATAAATTCCTTGTTTATGATAGGTGTAGTAATAGGGGTTCTTTTGGCAATCGGTCTATTTTTTTCTTCCGATACTATCGCTTCTTATTATAATGATCCTGTATTAATCTCAATCTGTAAATTGCTATGTATTTGCCTGTTGTTTAAGGCTTTTAATATTGTTCCCAATGGCTTGATGCTAAGGAATAAACGCTTTAAACTTGTCTCTATCAGAACTTTTGTGCTTCAGATAACAAGCGGTTGCGTTGCCATATGGGGTGCTTTGCATGGATGGGGTGTGTATGCATTGGTTGTTTCTCCTATAATAAGTTCTGTAGGAGTATTCATTTTCAATTTTTACAATTATCCCCAAAAACTGATTATCAATATTGATTGGAAGGCCGTAAAGGAAGTTTGGAGTTATTCAGCATTTCAGTTCCTGTTCTCGTTTACTAATTATTTTTCAAGAAATCTTGATAAATTGATAATCGGCAAGTATTTCTCAATGGCAGAATTGGGTTATTACGATAAGTCATATAGACTTATGCAGCTACCGTTACAGAATATTACATTTGTAATATCTCCAGTATTGCATCCGATATTATCATCTCTCCAAAACGATAAGGAAGAACTTGGCAATAAAAATATTAAGTTGACTAAATTACTTTCTCAGCTCAGCTTTCCAATTGGAATAGTACTATATTTTTGCGCACCGGAAATAATTAGAATTATTTTTGGACCGAATTGGCAGCCAGCAATTCCTGTCTTTAAAATTCTTTCCCTTTCGATTCCTCTTCAGATGATTTTATCCACTTGCGGTTCATTATTCTTGGCTGCAGGTAAAAGTAATCATTTATTCTATACTGGAATTGTGAATACTATATTTACGGTTACAGGTTTTTTGATATCTGCAATATATTTCAAAACAATCGAGAGTATGGCTTGGGCATGGGTTATTACATTGTTCATGGGATTTATAGATAGTTATTATGTTATGAACAAATATACATTCAAGACATCGTTCCTGACTTTTCTCAAGTCTTTAGTTCCCCAAGTGATAAATAGTGTTATCGTTTTCGTTATCTCGTACTTGGTATTCAATAGCTTTTTAATAAATCATGCGATATTCTCTTTGCTTGTCAAAGCATCTATCATAATATTTATGAATTTAATTTTTGCATACATGCTTAAGCAATATAATTTTCTTTCTATAGTATATTGCTATTGGCGAAAAGTAAATAGTAAGCGTTGTCATTGAATATGGATAAGTGTTTTATAATTCGGTTAATAAGGCACATAAGTCTATATATTGCAATGATTATATTTACTTGCTTTAAAATGTATTCTAAAGAAATAGAGAATGAATTGCAGTATAAATTTTGTTTGGATCACCCGCGCATTTTGCTGACCATACAAGAAGAAAAAAAACTTTTGAGCCAATATAAAGCTAATAGTGCAGTACGTGTTATAACTGATAAAATTTTGTCGGATGCCGATTCGCTTATAAATACAAAACCTCTAATTCGCAAGTTCGAGGGAAAACGTATGCTCAACACATCAAGAGATGCGCTTAAAAGAATTTTCTATTTGTCATATGCTTATAGATATACAAAAGATAGTAGATATGCAACGCGGGCAATAGCGGAGATGATTAATGTCAGCAATTTTGAAGATTGGAATCCATCTCATTTTCTTGATGTCGCAGAGATGACAATGGGGGTAGCGGTAGGGTATGATTGGCTTTATGATTGTCTTACACGACAACAGCGTGAGACTATTATAAATGCTATTAGATGTAAGAGTTTCGAACCTGCTTTGGAAAATAAATATTCATGGTTCCGGAATATAGATTCCAATTGGAATTCAGTGTGTAATTCCGCATTGATATATGGTGCTATTGCTTTTCAAGATGTCTTGCCAGATTTGTCAATAGAATTGATTGACAAAGGTATACTGTCTAATCGTAAGGTGTTATTATCATATGAGCCAGATGGGGGTACTCCTGAAGGGTATGGCTATTGGAGTTATGGCACATTATATGAAGTTCTGCTGTTTGATGTCCTGACAAGAACTTATGGACATGATTTTGGATTAAGTTCCACTAAAGGTTTTTTTAAGACTCCTGAATATATCCAGTTCATGTCTGCACCATCTGGATTGTGCTTTAATTTCAGTGATACTTCCAATAAAGTAAAGGGTGAGATGGCTCTTTGGTGGTTTGCAAATATAAATAACAATATGTCGCTATTATATAAGGAATTACAGAGGATTGAAAACAAGAATTGTTCATATTCAGAGGATTGGTTGTTGCCTCTTCTTCCTGTTTTTGCTTCGAGACTAAAAAAAATAAAATCTGTAAAACCCACGATAGATACATGGTATAGTTCAGGAAAGACTCCTGTCTATATTTATCGAAGTGGGTGGAATGATTCTTCAGATTGTTATCTTGGTATCAAAGGTGGTTCTGCATCCACATCTCACGCTCACATGGATGCCGGCTCTTTCATCTATGAGCATGGTGGCGTAAGATGGGCAGAAGATCTTGGCGGAGGTGATTATACGATTTTAGAGAAGAATGGTTATGATTTGTGGAATATGTCACAATATAGTTCAAGATGGAATATTCCTAGGATGAATAATAAGTATCATAACACCTTGACGATTGATGAACAAGAACAGAATGTTGATGGCTATGCTTATTTTGATACAATATATTCAAATGACAGATATGGAGGAATTGTAAATTTAACATCAGTGTTGCCACATATTAAGTATGCTGCAAGAGAATTTATAATTGACAAGAAGAACCAGTTAATCATAATGGATCGAATTATTCCTGATTCTTCTAATCATACTTTGACTTGGACATTAATAACCAAAGCGAATGCAAGACTTGAAAATGACAGTACAATTGTACTCTCATTAGGGGATAAGAAATTGGAGATGAAAGTCAGATCCAAGCTAAGTTTTTCTCCCTTTATAAAAAAGATAGAATGGAGTGATGTGTATGGTTCTGTAAAAGAAGGTTATAATAAGATAGGTTTTATTTCCACATTAATGGAGAATAAATACAACGAATACACTGTGGAACTAGTAAGTTATTAAATCTTGTTATTTATGTGGTATTTATTCATATTAATTCTATTATTTCTGTTGACATATCATTATGATTACCGGAAAAATAGTAAAGGTAGATTTTGGTGGATTCTAACTATACTTTTTCTATATATTATTACAGCGGGATTAAGATATAGGTTAGGTACAGATACCATTACATACGAACGAGAGTATATTTATTTACCTTCCATAAGCGATCTTACATCATTTGATTATAGTATGAGCAGATATGGATACGGTTATTTGTTCTTTAATTCCATATCACGCAGTATATCTGATAGCTTTGTTGTGATGCAATTTATACATGCGATATGCATTAATTGTATATTGTTTTATTTTTTCTATAAACATACATCAAATTTCTTCCTATCGGTTTCTTTATACT
This sequence comes from uncultured Porphyromonadaceae bacterium, assembly GCA_947174235.1. Classification (GTDB taxonomy): domain Bacteria; phylum Bacteroidota; class Bacteroidia; order Bacteroidales; family Muribaculaceae; genus Lepagella. Next base: position 8,281 of record CAMWID010000062.1, read on the forward strand.
TCATAATGTTTTATTTTAACTTCAATTTTGAAGTCCTAAGGGAATCCTGCGCTGTATGTATATTTTTACTATCTTTAAAGTACTATATAAAAGACAGATGGTTGAAATACTATTTGATCTGTGGTATAGCATGCTTGTTTCACATGTCTGCAATATTCACATTCTTTCTTCCTATGATAAAATTACCAATACTAAACAAGCTTTTCCAATTTAATAAATATTTTATCATATCTTCTGTAATAGTTCTCTCATTATCATATTATTTATCAATAAAATTCTTTGATATTATTAGATTATTTACGTTAATTGATACAGGCTATTATGTAGAAAGCTATTCTGATTCAAGACTTTCCGAATCAGTAAGACTTCCATTATCTACTTTGCTGTTTCATATTAGTTGTTATTGTATTTTCCCACTTTTGTCGTTATGGGTTCAAAGTAGATCTGTCAATAATGAACAAAAAAATAATACTTTGGCATACATTAATATATTTTCATTAATGACATGCCTATACGTTTATATTGCAATTTCCTCATTATATTTGCCTCTTTTGCATAGGTTCAATAATTATCTGCTTCCTGTTGTAGTTGTTCTTATGTCAAAATCGGCATTTGTATTATTCAAAAAATCTAACCATTGTGTCAAACTATCATTTTCTGTCTGGTGTCTCATAATTTTTCCATTTTATTTTTTGACAATATATCCATATCTTAATAAAGATAATCTGGGTATTGTTAAGATTCGTAGGTATTACCCTTATGAATCTGTTTTAAATCCAACCATAGATGTTGAGCGCGAAAGGATTTTCACTTATTATAATAAATAATATGTATCTATTATAAAGTTAAGTTTTCTTTAGACTCATATAGTTGAGTATTGGTAGATAATTTAGTAATATATTTATGAAGTCTGTATTAATCAATTCAAATCTTCCTCTTGTTTCGGTTGTAATAACGACACATAATAGGCTAAATCTGTTAAAAAGAGCAGTAAGCAGTGTCAATAGTCAAAACTATAAAAATATTGAATTGATTGTTGTTGACGATCATTCAGATGATGGCACAAAAGAATGGTGTCAGAATCAATCATTCAAATATATCTACATACCAAATAATGAGAGTAAGGGAGGGAACTATGCTAGAAATCTCGGAATTAAATCATCTATGGGTGAATATGTGGCTTTCTTGGATGATGATGATTATTGGATTCATGATAAAATTACGAAGCAGGTGCAGCTGATTCTCTCTAAGGATTGTGCATTGGTTTATTGCGGTAGAAAATTGGAAATTGTTAATATAGACAATACAGTTTCGTTCAAAGATATTCTTCCAAATCCTTCTTATAAGGATGATATGAAACGAAAAATACTTAAGACTATTTGTTGTACAACCTCTACCATTATCATCAAACGTCAATCACTTATTGATGTAGGAATGTTTGATGAGAATTTGAAGTTTTGGCAAGAGTATGAGTTAACCATTAGATTGGCACAGTGCACTCCATTTTTTTATGTTAATGAGCCACTGACGGTATACAGGATAGATGTTGGTGATTCCAATAGACTAACAAATAAGTTTTACAGTTGGAAAAAAGCAGTTTCATATATATACCAAAAGCATAAAGACTTATACTCTCAATTAAGTATTTGGGAAAAATTTGGTGTAAGAACTTTAGTTTGGACAGATGCAAAAATTCGAGCTAAAGCTTCCGGGTTGCATTTTTATTACATTAAGTATAGAATACTATCTATTTTATCAAAAATATACAATCTTATAAATATGATTATTAATGGTGAAATGGATAGGATAAAAAATAAAATCTTACGATAATGATACAATATGATTACCTTATCGTTGGCTCTGGACTTTTCGGTGCTACGTTCGCACACCTCGCACAGAAGCGTGGAATGCGATGTCTTGTTATCGACAAACGTCCCCATATAGGTGGCAATATATATTGTGAAGAAATTGAAGGAATAAATGTCCATAAATATGGAGCACATATATTCCATACATCCGATAAAGAGGTATGGGATTTTGTCAATTCGATTGTACCATTCAATCGCTACACAAATTGTCCTGTCGCACAGGCTCCTAATGGCAAACTCTATAATCTCCCGTTCAACATGAACACATTTTATCAAATGTGGGGCGTGAAGACTCCTGAGGAAGCTGAATCAAAACTCGAGGAGCAGCGCAGGGATGCGATAGAAAAAATGAGAGCCGATGGAATATCGGAACCTCGCAATTTGGAGGAGCAGGCTTTGACATTAATTGGTAAAGATATTTACGAACAATTAATCAAAGGTTATACCGAGAAACAATGGGGACGAAAATGCACAGAACTTCCAGCTTTTATCATACGCCGTCTACCGGTGCGAATGACCTTTGACAACAACTATTTCAATGATTCATATCAAGGCATTCCCATAGGAGGATACAATAAACTTATTGACGGACTCCTTGACGGTATCGATGTAATGACTAACACAGACTTCTTTTCTGACAGGAAATATTGGGAATCTATAGCAGATAAGATAGTATTCACCGGAAAGATTGATGAGTTTTACGACTATTGTTTCGGTAAATTAGAGTACCGTACTGTTCGCTTTGAAACTGAATTACTTGATACTCCCAATTATCAAGGCAACGCAGTGGTTAATTATACTTCCTCTAAGGTTCCGTTTACGCGAATAATCGAACACAAGTACTTCGAGTCATTCGGCAATTCAGTCTATGAAACCCCCAAGACTATAATCTCGCGAGAATACTCAACAGAGTGGAAAGACGGTATGGAGCCGTTTTATCCGGTCAATGACTCCAAAAATCAAAATATTTACGAAAAATATCGTTTGCTTGCTGAAACAGAATCCAAAGTCATCTTCGGAGGGCGTCTTGCAGAGTACAAGTATTATGATATGGCTCCCATCATAGCTCAGGTGTTGACCCTTTTCAAATAATAAATGAATAAAATTCTTAGTATTATAGTACCCTCCTACAATATGGAGAAGTATCTGCCGCAGTGTATTGATTCGCTGCTGGTGGATAGGATTGTTGATATTGAGGTTATTATTGTCAATGACGGAAGTAAGGATGGCACCTTGCATATTGCGCAAACCTATGTGTCAAAACATCCGGACAGTATCAGGCTCATTGATAAGCCTAATGGCAACTATGGTTCCTGTATCAATAGAGGTCTGAAAGCGGCAACAGGAAAATATATCAAGGTTCTGGATGCTGATGATAGTTTTGAAAGAAATAATATAAATGATTATATATCGTTTCTTGAAACTTGTGAAGCTGATCTTGTTATCAGTAATTATGTTATTGTTAATGAGAATGGCGAGACTACTAAAAGTTATGATTTCTCTTCCAAAAACGTTTTGAATCAGACTTTTGAAAAGACGGAGTATCATAGGATGCTTAATGGATTCCAAATGCATGCCATAGCCTATAAACGTACTGTTTTCGATGGATTGGACTATACTCAGACGGAAGGAGTGTCATATACTGATATGGAGTGGATGTTCCTTCCGATGACAAGAGTAAAGACTGTGGCATATTTTGCAAAAACGATATATCGTTACCTGGTGGGCAGGGCAGGACAGACTGTTGACGTTTCTGTAAGTAGGAAAGCAGTTGATCAGACAATGTTTGTACTTGTCAAAATGCTTGAACTTTATTCAAAAATCAAGAGTTCACTGGATACCCCTTACAGGAAATATCTTGAACATAGGATTGCCATGAAAGCTCCATCCGTTTATCGAATCTGTTTGGTGAAACAGGCGCATCCGGCTCTTTATCCAGGATTGATGGACTTTGACGAAGTAGTAAAAAAACATTTTCCGGAACTGTATGTCTCATTAGGTTATGAAGCTCTCAAAATTATTCCATTCTATTATGTCAAATATTGGAGGAAAAAATACAACGGCGCCAATCCAATAAGGTTGCTTTCCTTGACTAATAAAATCTATCGTATATTATCATGATAGATTTTGGTTAGTAGTTGACTGTCATAACTATTTATACACATGAATATTCTTCATATACTTCATGTCAACCATTTAGGGAATGGTATTACATCTGTAGTGCTGGAATTGTCTAAGTCTCAAAGACTTTTGAATCATAATGTCCGTGTATTGAATCTGCGATCAAATGCAATGGATATTCCAGAATTTATGAAATGCCCTGACAGTAATGAATTCCAGAAACAATTAATTGAATTTATTCCGGATATTGTCATTTTTCATGGCGTGTTTTATAAACAGATACGAGAATATACGAAGATACTAAGAACTCAAAACATTCCATATATCTTTGAACCCCATGGAGCGTATTCTTTTAAGAATTATAAGAAAAGTCGACTTAAGAAATTATTGTTTTGGAATTTTTATTTTAAGAAAGCATTGTTCAATTCAAAAGGATTGATTTTTTTGAACGAAAATGAAAGACAGAACTTTGCTATAGACTTCAAAAATCTATCGTCTTACATTGTCCCAAATGGCAGCTATGAGAATCAGGATTTCCGATTGTCAAATGTGAAAGGTAATGAGTCTGTTACATTTCTATATTTAAGCAGAATAGACATAAATCATAAAGGTCTTGACATTCTTATGGAAGCCATAAGGCTACTTGAAAAAGATGGTGAATTAAACAATGTTTGCTTTAAGTTTTACGGACCTGGTCATGAATCAGATCTAAGGATATTTAAAGGTCTTATAGCGAATATGCCTGAGAATATAAGTTATTATGGTCCAATATATGGGGATGAAAAAGATTCGGTTATAAGAAATGCGGATATATTTATACTCACATCCAGATATGAAGGTTTCCCGATGTCAATTCTTGAGGCATTGTCTTATGGTTGCCCGTGTCTTGTCTCAAAGGGAACAAATGTTGCTGAGATTATTGAAGATTTTGATGCCGGTTGGGTAGTGGAATCATTAAATCCTATTGCAGTTGCGGATACTATAAGAAAGGCAATCAAGCACTATATTATGAAATCCGAGGAACTTAGACATAATGCCATAAACGCATCAAAAGAATATCTTTGGGATCGGATTGCAAAGAAATCTATAGACGTTTACTTAAAAGTTTTAAAAGATAAATGAAAATTTTAATAACTGGCGATTTTTGCCCCAAAGAGAGGGTTTCAACTCTTTCTCCCTATTCAAACAAATACATGAGATATATGGTACGCAAAGGAATGTTAACTTCTTTTATTAGAAGTTTTCATGAAAGGATTCTTTATCTTATGACTTCTTGTGAGTCTCACAGGGATGCCATCAAAACTATATTGGAGGAAAGAATACCTCGGAATTAATCTTATTATGAAGAAGCCTGATAAAATATACAATCTTTGGAAAGTGGAGAATTGGCTGTGGAGAAAACATCTTACACCGTTGGCTTTGTTGATAAGGGCCTTTATTCGAGTTGTTTTTTCTGCTGATATCCCATATAAACTTAAAGTTGGGGAGGGTACAAGATTTCCTCATGATGCTTTGGGGTCGTTGATTCATCAAGATGCAGTGATTGGCAGGGAATGTAGAATTCTTCATGGAATCACTGTTGGAGGAAAGGGAGGAAGTGGGTTACCGATTATAAAAGACAAGGTTTGGATTGGTCCGCATTCTATTCTTTTGGGCGATATTGTAATTGGAGAAGGGAGTATTGTGGGAGCGGGAAGTGTCGTTGTTAAAGATGTGCCTCCATATAGCGTTGTAGCAGGCAACCCAGCAAAAGTAATAAAACAACTTACCCCCCCCCTGTTAAGCTGTAATATATTTATTAATAGGCATATATGTGCGTAGATATCCAAGTTCAGTTAGCGTTCAACAGGCATAAGAGCTAATTGAACTAAAATTCATAACTTCTCGGCTGTAGAATCAAAAACAAAGATTATGTACAGCAGCGAAGAATTTGATTCAGATTGATTTATTTTCAAAGGTCTTCGCCGATTTTCAATTGAGAACTTTTACGTCTGCTACAGAGCGGAGAGTTTGGTTCGAGGTATCAGCACCAAATCATGGTGCATCAAAAACAATGTTCCATGGAATCTTTTCGACAATTGCGAAGCAATCGGAGAATCCCTATGGAATCTACATTCATGAGCCAAGTGGTATCGCGATACCCGCTACAGAATAGTCTCCGTAGCTGTCGAAGGACATCCGGCGGAGAAAGAGATCCTCAAAAAGGATTTGAAGAGCTGCCATGAAGGAACTGAAACTTCTCATTACACAACTCTCAAGGATGCTTCAGGATGAGCAGCGCAAGACTAAAGCAAAGGATGCGGAGATTGCATAGTTGCTGGATATGCATTCCCGCTCCGAACGGGACAACACGACATTACGGGAAGATGGTATAGATACATTTGAGGATTGCATTATCCGCAAATTCAATATAAAATTTCTTTTTCATGGCGGGAAAATACCGTAATCTTTATTATGGACTGAACAAGTATGTGTTCAGTCTTTTGCCTGACCCGGCTTACCATAATCTATTGGGATGGATTATGCATAAGCGTTTTGGCATAAAATATCATTGGATGAACATTGACAAGCCGCGTACTTTTAGTGAAAAACTGCAATGGTTGAAGACTCATGGCGATATTGAACTAAAAACTCAATTGGCTGATAAATATGATGTCCGTGACTTTGTAAAAGAAAGGATAGGCGATGCTCATCTTGTTGAATTATTGCCACTAAATAAAAACGGTGATCATTCTATAACAGACATTAATGATTTGGATTGGGATCTGCTCCCGAATCAATTTGCCTTGAAACTGACAAAAGGATCGGGATTTAATATTATATGCGGAGATAAATCTAAATTGAGTAGAAGTAAAGTCTTGATGCAGCTTGATAAGTGGCTTGCTGTCAATAACTATTATCTTTCGCGTGAGCCTCAATATAAAGGGGAGAACAAGATTGTTGCCGAAAAGCTTCTAAAGTATAACATTACAGATTACAAATTCTTTTGCTTCGATGGCATTCCAACTTTTGTGGAGCTATATATCGACCGTTTGGGAAATCACCGCAAAGTATTCTATGATATGAATTGGAAGAAGGCAGGATTTACAACTGCCGGAGATTCGATGGACGGCGAGGCTGAAATGCCAGATGTGTTTCCGGAAATGGTGGAGATTGCCCGGAAGCTTTCAAAGGGATTTCCTTTTGTCAGGGTTGATTTATATGAAAATGAAGGGAAGGTGTTTTTTGGCGAAATGACTTTTCATCCTGCCGGAGGATATACCCCCATTACGCCGAGGGAATGGGATTATAAGTTAGGGAACATGATAAAAATATAAGATTTATGAAAAAATATAATATAGCGGTGGCGGGGACTGGATATGTCGGTCTCAGTATAGCGACTCTTCTTGCTCAACATAACCATGTGACAGCCGTTGATGTGATCCCGGAAAAGGTGGATCTGATCAATCAGCGTAAGTCCCCGATCCAGGACGAATATATTGAAAAGTATCTTGCCGAGAAGGAGCTTGATCTGACGGCTACTCTCGATGGCGCGGAGGCTTACCGTGATGCCGATTTTGTGGTCATCGCAGCCCCGACAAACTATGACCCGGTCAAGAATTATTTCGACACCCATTGCATTGAGGATGTGATCGACCTTGTGTTGAGTGTGAATCCAAATGCGGTCATGGTCATAAAATCAACCATCCCGGTCGGCTACTGCCGCAATCTTTACGTCAAGTACGCAAAAAAATTCAAGGAAGGACAGTTCCTCCGAAACGTCCTCGTAACGGACACCAACGGAAAACAGACAACGGAAAACGGACAACGGAAAACGGAAAACGGACAACAAGCCTTCAATCTCCTTTTCTTCCCGGAATTCTTACGTGAAAGCAAGGCTCTGTATGATAACCTGTATCCCTCGCGGATAATCGCCGGTGTGCCCAAGCTGATAGACGATCCACGTTTCAGCGAGGAGAATGCTGCGATCAAGGCGGTGGCGGATCTTCCGAGACTGAACGAGGCTGCCCGCACGTTCGCGGCTCTCCTTCAGCAGGGGGCGCTGAAAGAGGATATACCTACGCTCTACATGGGTATGAAAGAGGCTGAGGCGGTGAAACTCTTCGCCAACACCTATCTCGCCCTCCGTGTCAGCTACTTCAACGAACTCGACACATATGCCGAGGTCAAGGGTCTCGATTCGCAGGCTATTATTGAAGGGGTAGGACTTGATCCTCGTATCGGCAGCCACTACAACAACCCGTCTTTCGGTTACGGAGGTTACTGTCTTCCCAAGGACACCAAGCAACTTCTCGCCAACTATGCGGATGTCCCCCAAAACATGATGTCGGCTATCGTCGAGAGCAACCGCACGCGCAAGGATTTCATCGCCGACCAGGTACTCAGAATGGCGGGGTGGTATGACTACTCCGAAAATATAGCGGACAACGGGCAGCGGACAACAGAAAACGTCCCGACTATCGGGGTCTACCGTCTGACCATGAAATCCAACTCCGACAATTTCCGTCAGAGCAGCATACAGGGCGTAATGAAGCGCATCAAGGCAAAAGGGGCGACTGTCATCATCTATGAGCCTACTCTTGAAGATGGCACCACATTCTTCGGAAGCAGGATTGTTAACGATCTTGCCGAGTTCAAGCGTCTCTCCAACGCTATCCTTGCCAACCGCACATCTGAGGAACTTGCGGATGTGGCGGAAAAGATCTACACGCGTGACATTTTTGCCCGCGACTGACAAACGTTTTTATACTTACCTTCAACCATATTTTTTATGAAGGATTTCGGTCTTGTCTCCATCATCACTCCCTCTTACAACTGCGGGGGATTCATCGGGGAGACGATTGAGTCTATTCTCTCGCAGACTTACAGCAATTGGGAGTTGCTGATAACAGATGATTGCTCTTCCGACAATTCCAGGGAAGTTATAGAAGAGTACTGTGCACGCGATCCAAGAATCAGGTTGCTCCGTCTCGAAAAAAATTCCGGAGCGGGGGTAGCCCGCAATAAATCGATAGAAGCAGCCAAAGGGCGATTCATAGCTTTCTGTGACAGCGACGACAGATGGTATCCCGACAAACTTGAGAAGCAGCTTTCATATATGGATTGTAAAAAGTGTGACCTCAGTCATACTTCTTATATGACCTGTGATGAGGATGACAGGATTACCGGAATTATCGTTTGTCGCAAACATGAGAATCTGGCTTCCATGTGTAAGGATGACAAGATGGGATTTCTTACGGTTGTATACGATACTCACAGGATTGGGAAAGTTTATATGCCGGATCTGCGCAAGAGGCAGGACTGGGCACTTAAATTAAAACTCTTGCAGAAGTGCGACATGTCTTGTGGAATGAAGGAACCTCTTGCTTATTATAGGAAAAGGAAAGGATCGATTTCAAATGACAAGCGTTCTCTGATCAAATATAATATCGCTGTTTACAAGACAATATTGGGATGGTCGGGTATAAAGGCAAATATATATTTTTATTTTGTTTTCATGCCTAACCATTTGATCAAGTTGCTTTACTTGAAATATCTAAACATATAAACTATCTGAATGAAATTTTGACGTATCCATAGTCCGCATTTCCTTCACGAGTAGGGAAATGAATGGAAAACGGGTGGCATACCGGGTCGAAAGACGGTATGCCACCTTGTTTGTATTTGTGAGGCACAGTCGTTTGCGTGAGAAAACCTCCCGCAGAGGGGCAGAGGACTCGCAGAGGAGTTTTTTTGAAGAGTATGCGGAAGTGTTTAGACGGATCAGACTGTTTATCCGGGTTTGAATGTCTCTTTGCCAATATCCCTCTGCGTGTCCTCTGCGTCTTTGCGTGAGTTTTTTGTGTGATAAACCTCCCGCAGAGGGGCGGAGGATTCGCGGAGGAGTTTTTTTTGTTTTGACGGAAGGGATTGAGTATGATTTATGGGTGTGATTTATGGGTGTGGTTTATGGGAGTGTGTAAATTTGTGGAATATGTTTTTTTTATTTACCTTTGTGCTT
>CAMWID010000063.1 GCA_947174235.1 uncultured Porphyromonadaceae bacterium
GTTTCTGTCCATATTATTGAATTTGAATTATTCCTCCAAATTACTAAAATTGTGATTAAGAGCACGTAGGAGGGGACGGAAATCGGTGCGTCAGCCTTTTTTTATTCTGCCGGTGTAAAAATCTCGAGTTTTTTATCTATATTTGTCTTAAAATCAAATATTTCTTTATTCCATACTATTTTATCTGACATAATAAAGCTATACAAAATGAAAAAGAGGCTTTTTTACATAAATCTTTTATTAGGACTTTTGTGTGTACTGTCTTCTTGCAGAAGCGCGAAGCCGGTGACTTTCGCAAATTACGAATGGAAAATCAATGATGACACAAAGTATATACATGACTCCGGAATTTCCTGGGTTTTCTCCACCGAAGATCAGCTGCTTCCTATGCAAACCACCCTTATCGGTAATGAAACTGCAATTGAAAGGTATGACGGGATGAAACAATATCTCTCGGAGGTGCTCGCTGATGTCAGCCTGCAGCTTGATTCCGTTCTACTATATATCCCTGCCAAACAACTGGTGTTCGCCACTTACCGGGGAAGCGAAAAGGATCTCGTGCCCTCTTCTTACACTCCTCTTGATGCCGACAACAGAACTTCTTTTTTCAATGTGTTCGGCACTTCCGAAATACATTCCGACGGCTCCCAGCTCCTTACAAATCTCTTCTTTAATAAAAAACAAAAGAGATTCATCGTGTTACACAGATTCCATTATGGCAACCACCCAGTTGCCATGATGACAATATTGCAGACTCCGGAAGGGAAAATCATGAACCTGGCAGAAAATTTAGGCGATAAATATGCCCTGTCAAGAAGAGTGCTGGATTATTCCGACCCGCTGCTCTCTGAAATAATAGGGTGGGACATTAACAAGGCAAGAAAGATTGCTCTCGCAAATTATGACCTCGGTCAACGCCTCCTGAAAATTAAAGAATCGAAGAAATAAAATCCCTATGCTACCATGACGATCTCAAAAATTATACTCCCGGTGATCATGTTGCTATCAGCTTTATGCGTCAACGCCAAAATATTATCCGGGAAAGTAACTGACGAAACAGCGGCCCCGCTTGAATTTGTCACAGTCGCCGCTTGCAATGACTCGACCGTTTTCGCATCTTCAATCACAGACCAGTCGGGTGTTTTCTCCTTAGATTGTCCTCCTCAGGCGACAAAAATCAGATTCACTCTTTTCGGATACAAACCTCTCGCAATAACTCCGGATGCCGTCTCGTCAGAACCTATCATCATGAAAGCGGAAGCCACTGACCTTAGTGAGGTGGTGGTAACCGGAGAACCGGTGACATATGAAGCCGACCGGTTTGTATTGAACCTCAACGCCGACCCTACGGCTAAAGGGAAGGATATTTCCCAGATACTCCAGACAGCACCGGGAGTATGGCTCGACCGAAAACGGCTTTCCATTTTCGGAAAGTCGGGAACTCAGGTGTATATCAACGACAGAAGGGTGAAAATGAGCGGGGATCGTCTCTTCTCATACCTGCAGTCACTCCCCTCCGCTTCGGTTACAAGTATTGAGATCATACCTGAAGCCGGTGCGGAATACTCCGCCTCTTTCACCGGAGGTATTATCAAGATAAACCTTAAGAAAGTGATCGACGACGGATATAACGGCAATGCGTCGCTCGCTTTAACAGGCAAAAAAGAATCGTTCTCCTTTACTCCCGCACTCAATTTCGCTTATCATAAAAACAAATTCACGTTAGACGCCATCGCCAGCTTCTATACAAATCCTTATTTCCGCTCAAACGGGTCGGAATATTCTGAAAACTATTCTTCCGAATCGGAAATCAGAACCTCCACTGCATCACGCGATCATTCCTTTTCGCCAAACGCCCTCATCTCAGCCACTTTTGATTTTAATAAAAGCAACTCTTTAGGGATAGAAGCGGAGTACTCACCTAATGTGAACCATTCAAGGAATACGTCAATCTCTTTTCTGTCGTCAGCCGGCAAATATGACGGAAAGACATCCGGAGACTATTCGTCACGCAACATTTCCCACAATTTCGATTCCAGACTCAACTTTTCCCATACTTTCGACCCAAAGGGGTCGTTCATAAAACTGTTGGGCGGATTTTCCCGAAGAAATTCATCGACCGATGAAAACAACAGCAGCCACACTCTCGATCTCGATTCTATTTATGATGTGGAACTCGATGCCGCTGTGACCACCGTCAACGGTGAAATACGCCTTCAAAAGAATTTCTCCAAGATATGGAGACTGTCGGCAGGGTTCAAGCATACATACAATAATGTGAGCAACCGCGCGATTCATTCCTACATGTCGGAAGGTGTGCCTACGCCTGATTACAATTTCGATTATGATGCCTCCTATAAGGAAAACATATCAGCAATTTACCTCTCGGTGCCCGGGAAAATTGGCATTGTGTCTGTCAGAGCCGGGTTGAGAGGGGAGCTGTTCAAAACTTCCGGAGCGGGGCTCGACCGCACCGAGACCGGATTGTTTCCTACAGCATCCCTATCTCTTCCATTGCTACACAGCGGCAAGCTTAATCTCTCTGCAACTTATTCCAGAAAAGTGAAACGCCCCACATTCTGGCAGCTCAGCCCGCTCGTCAGACAGTTTTCAAACTATTACTACACCGTCGGCAACATGTATCTGAAATCTGCCGTCACCAATTCTTTCAGTCTCCGCCTCCTGATAGCAAAGAAATTTACCGTCGGGGCGAATTATTCATCTGTCGCAAATCCGATACGGCAAATGTTTGCCACAGACCCCGCCTTCCCGGGAAGATTATATCTCACGTATGGCAACAACGGGTATGAACGCAATGTGTACGCATATTTCACAGGAAGGGTAGCTCCCCGAAAATCCTGGACTCTCGGAGGCACATTCACATTTATAAGCCAATTCCAGCGAATGAACGACAAGGATCCCTTTGATTCATATTTTTCATTCTGCGGTCAGCTTTCTTCTTTCCACACTCTCCCTGCGGGATTCTCCCTGACCCTGACTGCGATGTATTACACCCCGACACAGATAGGCAACATCCGTACAAGCACTTATACCGACATGTCGGTGTCTATAAATAAAAAACTCGGGAAGGGATGGGACCTGTCTCTCTCCGGCGATAACCTCGTGCCTCTAAAAAGAGCCACTGTCACCAAAGACAGCGGTATGTATCTGCACACAAGCCACCATACCCGGGCATCCGCATCCCTCAGGATCTCTTATGCATTCTCTTCCGGGAAATCATTCAAGAAAAAGAAAGTGGAGAAAGTGCTCGACTCAAGCCGCCTTTCAAACGACTGACCCGTCTCCCTTCCGGGGATTGCCGTAATCTTCGGAAGGACAGGGATGGATATTCCTACACCACAATACACTTTAACACCGTTTATTGCGTTATATTACCAAAAGAGGTCAGGCTGCTGACCCGATTTCGGGAGTATGAAGAAATATCCGGCAAACATAAGGCTATTGTTATCCGCCCTGATGCTTTCAGGCGCGGCGGCGTTATGCCATGCGACATCCCCTGCCGATGTAAAGTCTCTACCTCTCGACCCAAAGATCAAGATCAAAGGGGTGAAAGGGTTCTACCGCTTTGTCGATGAATATGGCGACACCGTAAGAATGACCGTTTTCAATGATTTTTACGTGTATCCCCCATTGAAATTCAAAAACAAGAAGCAGGAAGAATTTTACTGGAGAACCGTACGCGACGTGCGCAAGACCCTCCCTTATGCGAAACTTGCGTTTGCCACCCTTTGCGAGACCTACGAGTATATCCAGACAATCCCCGACAAGAAAAAGCGGGAGAAGCACCTCAAACAGCTTGAAAAGGATATTTTCGAACAGTATAAACCCGTGGTCAAGACAATGACCAAAAATCAGGGGAAAGTCTTGCTGAAACTTATCAACAGGGAGACCGACCAGAGCTCCTTCAATATTGTGAAAGCTTTTCTCGGAACTTTCCGCGCCGGGTTCTGGCAGACTTTCGGAAGGTTCTTCGGAATGAATATGAAAGCCGGGTTCAACCCTGCCAAAAATGAGGAAGACGCCATAATCGACCGCATAGCCACCCTGATCGAACAGGGAGTCCTCTAAGAAACTGTTTTCAATAAATAACGATCCCTGAAGCCCCGCTCTGACAACGAAAAATATCAACGCTTATGACCTTACTTTAAGCGTTCCCTGAACTTTAATCGTTCCCTGAGAGAACATACTTCCAGAAATCCACGGATCATCGCGTCTCCGTTTCTTGTGATCATGCTTTCCGGATGAAACTGAACGCCATATAGAGGGAGACTCTCATGCCGCAACGACATTATGTCGCCATCTTCATCCCGCGATGTGACTATCAGACATGACGGGACTGTCTCCTCATCTACCACCCATGAGTGATAACGTCCCACTTCCCCTCCATTTTCCGAGACACACCCTACCACCGGATCGGAGGGATCCACATCCTTCAGACGCGACATATGGCCGTGGCGGGGATTGTCCAGCCTGCGTAACCTCGCGCCGAAATGTACGGCAAGCGCCTGACATCCCAGACAGATCCCGAGCACGGGATGCGTCCCTGCTATACGTCGCATCAGCGCCATCAACCCGTTCGCCTCTTCCGGAAGTCCCGGGCCCGGCGACAATATCACTGCGTCATAATCCTGAAGCGGTCCGTCGGGAATGACGTCATTCCTTACTACATCCCACCTGAGATCTTGATAACCTCCGGCTCTGATGGTCTTGAGCGATCCGGTGATATTGTAGACAAAAGAATCGTGATTGTCGATCAAAAGTATTTTCATTTATGAACTGAAATTTTAAATCCACGTTCCGGATGTTGTTTTATTTGAATACAAAATTAGTAATTTTGCAGGTGATTTTCTAATAAGGAACAAACCGATATGACACAGTTGTGGAAATCCGGAAGCAACGGCGGCATCGAACGTCTCCGGAATGACATGAACAGCCTTGGAAGGAAGGGAATACCGTTTGTATGGGGGGTCAGTTTTGATCTTGACAGATATTTTCTTCTCGATGATCCCATGGACCGCACCGGAGTGATGTGGCACGTCAACGGCACCGGGAATTGTAAGGACGATCCGGGACATTATTCCGGCGATGTAAGCATGTCAGTCAGGAACCGCTATGATGAAGGAGCATACCGGGAAATGTTCCATGTCGTCAGAAAAGGATTGCTCAGGGGAGATTCTTTCCTCACAAACCTCACGGTAGCCACACCGGTAGAGTGTTCATGCTCCTTGAAGGAGATATTTCTTAAGTCCCGTGCGCCATACCGGCTGCTGATAGGCGACGAGTTCGTCTGTTTCTCTCCTGAAACATTTGTCCGGATCTCCGGACGCCGCATCAGCACATTCCCCATGAAGGGCACATCCCCATGCACCTCCGATCCGGATGGAAAAATCCTTCTCGCTGACTATAAGGAGCTTTGCGAACATCAAACCATTGTGGATCTAATGCGCAACGATCTTAATATCGTTGCAGATGAGGTGTCTGTGGTGCGTTTCAGATACCTTGAACAGATCCATACCGTCTCCGGACGGATAAATCAGACAAGTTCGGAAATATCCGGGATCCTACACCCCGGGTCAGAACGAAATTTCGGTGATATCTTGCTCCCGCTGCTCCCTGCGGGAAGCATCAGCGGAGCTCCCAAAGAGGCAACGGTAAAAATCATCCATGAGGCGGAGACTGTGCCGAGGGGATGGTATACGGGAGTATTCGGCTATTTCGACGGCGCCGTGATGGATTCCGCCGTGATGATACGGTGCATACAGCGAGACCCGTCTGGGACACTTCGGTTCCATAGCGGAGGCGGAATCACGGTCAACAGCGATCCGCTCGCCGAATATCTTGAAATCTCCGATAAAATCTATCTCACACGAAAGTGACAATATCATGACACCACACACACCACCGGCATCTCCCGCATACGTGGAGACTATCAGGTTCAGTTCGGATCGGTTCCACCTTCTGCCATACCATCAGCAACGCCTTGACCGCACTCTTGAAGAAACCGGCATCGATACGCCTATAGACCTTTCTCACATACTCGGAAGCCACATAGAAGGCATACGCGACCTCATTGACAAAACTGAGACGACGACGGTGAAATGCCGGGTGGTATACTCTGGCAGGATAGAATCAGTGGAATATCATCCGTATACACCACGACAAATCAGATCGTTGAAAATAGTGGAATGCGATGACATCGATTATCATTTGAAAAGTCTTGACAGGACAGTCTTGTCAAGACTGCATGATGCCCGGGGTGAGGCTGACGAGGTGATCATCTCAAAGGGAGGATTGATCACCGACACCTCTTATTCAAATCTTATTTTTTGTAACGGCGAGACTTTTCTTACTCCTGAGACCCCACTCTTGAAAGGGGTGATGCGGCAATGGCTCATTGACAACGGCTTGGTCCGCACATATCCCTTGACAGAGAAGGATATTCTTCCGGGCAACAGTCTCGGGATCTCCTCTGTAATTCTCATAAATGCGATGCTCCCGCCTCATGTGATCCCGCCTGTGCCGATAACCGACATAATTCCGTCGTAACCACAACTGCCTAAAGATTTTAGCAGATACACCTTAAGAAGTCGGGACAAAAAAACTCCCGCAACCATCAGATGGTTGCGGGAGTTTTTTTGTCCCGGATAAATCCGGATATGTGTCAATCTTAGAGTATGTTTACTTTTGACTTATGTTAAGATTTAGAGAATATTTTCGAGTCAATTTTTAGATTTTGTGAAAGAGTTATGGGGTTCCATAATGACTGAACAAAAGCTTAAAATTGGTCGAAAAGAGCTATAAAGATTTCATAAAGTTAAAAGTAAACATATTCTTAGAGTGAAGAAAGATTGAATTTAGCGAACTCAAGGTCGTTCTGAGCCTGCTTGAGCATGCTGCTGTCCATGCTTACAGCCTTCTTGAGGTTGCTGAGAACTGCACTTTCATTGTTGGTGCGGGCACCGATCACAGCTGCAAGATAGTAAGTTGTAGCATCGGGGTTGGGCACTGCGGAAAGTACAGACTGAGCCGCGCTATAGTCTTTTGCAAGGATCTTGGCGAGAGCCGCATTGTTGGTCTTGGCATTGCCGAATGCATTGTTAGCCTTTGCCACTTCACCTTGTGTGAGGTAGTAAACACCGAGTGCGTCAGCTGTTTCAGGAACACCTGCAGCAGCGCCGAGAAGCTCGTTTGCCTTGCTGTAGTTGCCGTTGAGGAGCTGTACGAGACCAAGGTTCATGTCAACCTCCTTGGAAGAAGGATCGAGTCTCTTAGCCTTCTCAAATGCGCTCTGTGCCGCAGCATAGTCGCCTGCCTCATATTTGGTCATACCGAGGTTGTTGAATGCACGGTAGCTGTTGGGATAGATCTCTGTTGCCTTCTGGTATACCTGCATCTTGCGGGTGTTGTCGTTGGTAAGAGTGGCAACATAAAGGATCTCGTCTTCTGTAAGCTTTGAAGGATCTGTATTGAAGAGCTGGATCATCTCTTCATCGCTCTTGCCGATCACGTTGATAGACGCCTGGATACGTGAATAACGGAGCTGGGGCAGGATCTGGTCAGCGAGCTCGTCGAACACGCTTGAGAGATTGCGGATCTCTTTCTCTCTCTGCTCGGGATCCTTGTACATCTTCAGAACGCTGAGGATAAGATCCTTGTCCTGGATGTTGCTCTTGGATACGAGTTCCTGGAAACCTTCCCAGTCTTCGGGAGTGAAAGAAGATGTAAGCTCACCGAATTCTGTGATCTTGTCCTTCTTAAGCTGGTTCTCCATGAACTTGGCTGTGTTCGCCTCACGCTTCTCGGCAAGCTGTGTGTTGAAGGCAAGTGAACCGTCGGGAGATGCGTAAGAATTGATGTTCACACCGGCGATCTCCTGATTGGGGGCGGCGTTTGCCTCCTGAAGACGCTTGTTGAGGTCTACGTAATCGGGAGCGTCGATCTGATTCTTGCGGATATTTGCCTGATTGATGAGGAAGCGGATATCTGCATTATATTTCTCGTTGATCACTCTCTGGAAGTTATCCTTCGCGATAGCCGGTGTGACAGTAGCTGCGGAAGCAAGTGTGGAAGTGGCGATGATACCTTCGCCTACCTTTACACGGGGAAGTCCGTAAAGCTTGCCGTTCTGATCCACCTGGAAATCGAGATAAAGGTTGGATTCCGCCATCTCGGGCTTATATTCCGTATTGAACGGAATCTGAACAGTGCCGCCGTTGTTGTAACTTACCACCTGACCGTTGGCGCGTACATTCTCACCCTGGATTGTCACGGGAGTTCCCTGTACGGAACCGCCGGCGAACTCAAGCACGGGAGTTGCTGTCACCTTTGCATTCTTTACCATGAATTTGGCGGGGATGTTGCCGGTGATTGTGGCAGGTACGTTCTGACCCACAGTCTCCAGTGGAGTGGGAGTGGTGTTGAAATAGTTGCTCTGGAACTCACCGAGCTTCTTGGAGCAGCTCGAAGTTCCCAAAAGGGCAACGCCCAGAGCAAGATAAAGAACCTTGTTGTTCATAACTTGGATTTATATTAAGGGTTAAATCAAAATTTTTTAATATGATTGATGTTTAGTCAGACTGTTACACAGGGGAGGAAGAACCCTGCCTATTTCCTTGTCTTACCCAGATTTCGGAAATATCGTGTAAAGATAGTTAAAAATTAGGAGAGAGAAGCTATTTTATTGGAAAAATCACTGTAAAACAAGAAAATTTTAAAAAAATCAAAAAAAACTCCTTTTTTACTTGCACACTTCAAAAATTGTATCTAACTTTGCACTCGCAAACGGGGAAACACCAACACCCCCAATCAATGACTCCGTGGCTCAGTTGGTAGAGCAAATGACTCTTAATCATTGGGTCGTGGGTTCGAGCCCCACCGGGGTCACTAAAAATCAAGTAGTTAGTACATCACTAACTACTTTTTTTATGCCCAAACGCCTCGACTTACACGAACTGTGTAAACCACCGTGTAAACCGTGTCAACCACAGTAAACGTAGTTTGTTACAAGTCAAAAGTACTGAGTAACAACGAATCACCTCTAATGTTGAGGGTGACTAAAGACAGGAAGCGTAAATATGTCAGTCTTGGCATATCCTTGAATCCTGAACATTGGGACTTCTCAAAGAATCAGCCGAAAGCGGAATGTCCCAATCGTGAGTACATCGAAATGCTTATTGCAGACAAGATTAAAGAATATTCAGCTAAAATAATTGAATTAAAAGCTACAAAACAAGAGTTTACATCAACAACACTTGTAGAAAAAGTTTGCGTAAACCGTGTAAACCGTAAAACTGTTGACACTGTGATCTCTGAACATATTGATCGCTTGTTATTGTCCGGCAGAAGAAACTACTCATTATCAGTAAAGCAATTATATAATTCCCTGATCAAGTTTAACAGACACCTCAACATCCCATTTTCAGAAATGGATATAGCCTGGCTAAGACGATATGAAGCCTTTTTAAGGGAAAAGGGATTAGCTGAGAATACAATCGGAATAAGATTTCGCACGCTTCGATCTATCTTCAATATTGCTATAGATGAAAATGCCGTTTCTACTGAGCACTATCCTTTCAAGAAATTCAAAGTTTCTAAACTTCATCAAGATACAGCCAAAAGAGCCTTGTCTAAGGATGATGTCGAGAAAGTCTTGAGATTCAAATCTACCAACCCTTATATGAGATTCCCGATTGACCTCTTTTCGTTCACATACTATTGCGGGGGAATTAACTTTGTGGATATAGCGAACCTCACAAGGGAAAACATAATTGATGGTAGGCTGATCTATAAGCGGCAGAAGACAAAGAAACTGATAAAAATCCCACTTCAACCGCAAGCTGTGGAGCTAATTAATAAATATCATAGTGATGAATCGCCATATCTGTTTCCTATTTTGTCAACATTCCATAAGACAGATACGCAGAAAGCCAATAGGATCCACAAAGTAATTTCAAAAGTCAATAAACGCCTTAAGGAAATAGGCGAAGCACTCAACCTGAATATCACTTTGACTACCTATGTGGCACGCCATAGTCAGGCTACAGTGATGAAGCGAGCCGGAGTCTCAACATCCATAATCCGTGAGATTATGGGGCATAGTTCGGAACGAGTAACGCAGATCTATCTTGACAGTTTCGACAATGAGCAAGTTGACAACGCAATGAAAAACTTGCTGTGAACACAAAAAATCCCGTCAGTCAATATGATTGGCGGGATTATTGTTTATCTTTGCATCATAAACTCAACTTCATTATGGACAAAATACTTATCGAAGCTTACTTGCAGCATATGCCGAATATACCGGAACTACCGGAACCCAATGAATACATCAAAAGAAATGAAGAACTTATGTTTAAAGAGATTCTGACGGTCTATCCTGAATCAGAACATGAAGAGATAAGAGAGCGACTTGAATATCTTCGTCAATACATTCTGAATTATCCGGATTATGACGGAGAAGATTATTTCATTTCGGAAGAAGCTTTCAACCATTACAAATGGCGGGAGGACAAGATGGAACATACCGGCTTATCGGAAGAAGAGTTTGATAAATTTGAAATAATGCAAAACGCCATATCAGACTTGGGACTGTCTTCAAAACCGACGTTCGAATTCATTCTATATTTATGGGATAAGCTTAAGGATAAACGAGACAAAAAAGATAATAACACTACAGCAAACGAGGTTTTCAAAAATCTTGTAAACAGAATAAAGGATCACCCACAAGATACAATTACGTTAGATTTTCATATTGGAAAGAAACATTTCTCATTTAACAATCAGGATTTTATCAAGGCTTTCATATTACATTATGAGAAATCAGGAATAGTAGCCGGAGGTCTTACGGAAACCGACATTCAGAATGTACGGGAGATCGACTATATTCTTTTACGTACTTTATTGACATGCCTCCCTATAAAACATAAAAAAGAGAAAAAAGGTACATATTGCCAAGCAGAGCGTAATTTCTGTTTATGTGTGCTGTGGCTGATCGGTTCTATAAATCACAAGAAAAGTGATGATCCATACAAATCATGCACCCATGAAAACAACGCAACATTCGATAAACTTTTGAGGGATTTTAAGGGATATACAGTTCCGGCAGTGAAATAATCAGGAAATACTACCAATAAAAATGGCGTAAGTTTTCTCAAAAAAATTTACGCTGTATTTGTGGAGGTGCATTTATTATTTTTGCACCCGAAATCATGACACTGACCAGATTGGCAGTTTTCCCCTGATGAAATATTAAAAATGGGAAATAAAGAATTTACCAAAGTAAACATTATCGTAGAATCAAACGAAGAAATCCGCGAAGCTGCTTTCGCAAAAGGGATCAACCGCGATGTAAACCTTGCAAACGCAAAAAAGATCTTTGCAGACATGAAAACTAACGGATACCGTCAGGCAGAACTTATTCAGGTAATCTATGCGGAAGAGGTACTTGCAAAAGGAGACATCACCCTCATTAACATTAACGGAAAAGAGATAACAAGTGACGATGCTTCCTATTACTATCTCATTCTTGATGGTCAGCACAGAGTGTTTGCAGCATCCCTATTCAATGGACAAGAAAATTTAACTCCAATACAAGTCCCGGCTGTTTTGGTGGAGCTGAATGAAGATGAAACCATTTCACAGTACATCTCAGCGATCAATGTCACAAAAGCCGAATGGAAACCGCTTGATTATGTAAGAGGAGCTGCCAATGTTACTGAACACGAACTTTTAGTACGTTACAAAGAATTGATAAAATGTGATGAAAACCCAAATGGTTTCTCATTAAGTACACTTAACATTATATTCTGTGGAAATTCAAAAGCATTAAAAAAATCAGATCTCTCGTTGCTTTGCCAAGGTAAAAATTCAAAAGGAGCAAAGGTGAACAAACCAATAATTCCGGCATATAATCTTGAACGGGGTAACAGTTTCATCACTATTTGTCAAGAAAAAGGATTCTCCATGAAAGACATTGCCAAACGTTATCTTGCTGAACAATTCGAAGCGTTACGAACAAATGAAAATAGTACCCATGCGTTCAGTGTGTTTAAAAGCATTACAGAAAATGATCGTTTAGCAATGTACAACGGTAAAGGAAATTTGGATGAAAACAATGTAATATCTCAATTTAAAAAGTTATCTGATCGTGTACCGGTGGTAGCGGAAAAATAAAATAGCAAAGGGCAGACCGACAGTTGATCGGTTTGCCCTACATTTTTATATAAACTCATACCCGTTTTTACGGCTCCCGTTAGACATCGGGATCTTGACAGATCTGTAACCTATGCCGAACATCTTTTCTAAGCTTGTAACACAGACCCCATTCTTTTTAATTCCATATTCAGAATAAATGTTAAGCATGGTCTTTTTAATATCACTTGTAGTTAATCTGTCACCTACTTTGAACGCATCCCTAAACCTCTGCCAGATCTCGTTTTTAAGAGAACGGTTTTTTATCTCGTTTTTCAGATTACTTTCCTTGTAACCCAAAGCCTTGATCCTTTCGGCGCCCAGTGTGTCATAATACATCTTGAAATCATCATACTGCCTTTCCATAACTTCATCTGCGATAAAGAAAAAATTCTCCTCCTTTGCCAAACGGTACCCGCAATAACGTTTCATTCTGTCCGCAAAGCTTTCCTTTGTAATTATGCATCTCACCTGTTCCCAATAATCAGACATTATTTCAGGCTCGTCAGTGTTGAAACCGCTTGCATCCAACTGTTTCTTGACAACAAAACCGTTCGCATAATTCTCATGTTGAACATCAAACGAGAAACGGTCATTCAGATACGCCAATCTGTTGGGTAAAAACAATTCTTTGGAGTGATCATAATTTACATAATGGTCTCTGTACTTGTTCAATCTCTGTGATTCCTCAATCTGCCTTATCTCCATTTCTTTCACGGCTTCATCGGTTATCCCGTTTTTACATGCCGCAAATCTGTTTGAAAGATTCCATTTCTCTTTCAAAAAACGTTCATAACCGGAACGGTCTTTCTCGCCGATGTCCACATTATATATAAATGTCACAGTTTTCCTGAACGGATTTGAATCCAATCTCTGTCTTCCGGCTATCTGCACCAATTCAGTTGCTATATCTATCGAGGTGTGGACTTTTCTATTGTCACTTATCACGAATGTGGAAGCGCATGTTGAATAGAAATCGCATCCTGCAAAAGCTGTAGAGGTGCAGAACGTGAACATTTTGTGAGGTTCACCTTCCAATGGAATACTGCCTATCCCAAAACCGTTGCCAAGCTTCTTTACAAAATCGCTGTTGATTTCAGAGGTGCCCACTATGATGTTGACCTCCTCCGGCTTGAGATCAATCTGTTTGATAATGTTGACAATATTGGTCACACTGTTTAGAAATATCACACACTCCCTTGACTCAATATCACCTATCTTTGGGAAAATCCCCTTCTTGTAATTCCTGACTATCTCGATTGCGTTGTTAATGGGTCTTGACGATACCACACGCCTGATCTCAGGTTTTTCTACATTGCTCCATTTAAGAGTCGTGTAGGGCATATCCTTGAAATGATCGATCTGTTTCATATATTTGTCAGCGATCGGTGTTGCTGAAAGATACGTCACATAATCGAACTGATCCAGTGAATCCAAAAGTTTCATCTCCGTGTCAGACTTGAAACTGCTGTCTATAAGCAGATAATGATACTCGTCAACAACGACACGCCATCCAGACTTGTCTCCTATAATACCGCATAATCTTGGAAAGGAATCATAGGTGACAAATATCTTCGGTTTTTTACTCGTTTCTAAATATGAACTGATCACGCTTGATCTAACATCCCCCGTCACGACCAACAGACCTTCATATTGATCCTTTTTGTTTTTGATAAGATTGATCCTTGGGCTACAGATAATAGTCTTGTGTTTGTCTTCGATTGCTAGTGTTGTCGCTCCACATCCCGTAACACCTTTGTTAAAGATACCTTTCGGTAATTCAAAGCCAACCCATTCATTTAAAAAATTTACATTTTCAGGTACGTTTATTTCAACCATAATTAAAATATTAAAATTAATATATTCTCCAATCTCAAAAAACTCTGTCCATTTTTCAGACAGTTCAATCTTGTTTATTAAGGTGATCAGGACAAAAATATGGATTGTCCAAAATTCACGGAATCTTTTATGTGTTTTTAAGGAAGTCAGGAAAGAAAATTGGACACCGACAGCCAAACAAAACCGGAACATCATAATTCCGGTTCTAGGCTCATTCACATGAGAATATATTATTTTAACTTACAAATTGGGTCGGAATGTCTTTTCCTGAAAGACATATTCAAATATAGACAATCCATTTGAGACCTCCAAATCGGGAAAAAACATTAACGGGTAATTCTCAGATCAGAATGACTTCTAATCATCTCAGAATGATTTTTCGAAATTCAATTATCTACAGATTATTATTGTCAATTATGATATATATAGATAAATTGAAAATGTCAGGAAGTCGGGAAATAAATTTCTTAAGGCATCATAGGATCGAAAGTCTGCAACGATTGCATACTGAAATATTACAATATAGACATGACACGCCATATAGATTATTAAAAAAGAGTAGACGAATATCCTGAACAAAAAATTTCGTAGTGTAATGCAAACGAGAGTCCTGATATTTCTACAGCCCCCCTCTATCGAGATGTGGAAAAACAAAATCTCATCCAGAAAACTAAACTACTATCCATAAATATATCAGATTTTATCACCTTGGCGAGAAAATCGTCATTTGAATCATTAACCAATAAACTCAGAACAAAATGGAAACAACAATGGTAAGAACTACCGACCTCAACACAATTGCAGAAGATGTGCAGTTTGAGGACATCATCACAAACAACCTTCCTTCTGTTACATTCCTTGAAGCAAACACATCTGCAATCACAGTAGAAGAACTGACTGTGAACTGTGTGGTCCCCACATGGGCGAATCAGGAACTCACGATCTCACATCAGGATTTCATCAACACCGTGCATGATGCAGCTTGCAACGTGTTCAGTGGAGAACTCATCAACAAACCTGAAATCCGCGTGTCTCACATCGTAAGAGGCAGAATACCATCTGCACTTGGCAAACGAGCGTCAGAACTCCTTGAATCTGAAAAAACTCAATTCTATCAGAGACTTGCTTTTGCATTCACCATACCATCTATCCACGAAACGATAGACGGTCAACGCCTTGAACTTTGCATTGGCGGTGTCCGCAATTACAACGACCTGAATCTCTATCGAGCCAACCGTGGCGCAGAGAAATTCTCTGTCTTTATCGGATGGCGAATGAATATCTGCTCCAATCAGGTACTCACGGGACAAGGTGCAAAGATTCAGCTTGAAGTTATGTCACTTCATGACCTCTACAAACAAGTCCTTGAACTGTTCTACACATTCCGTCCGGCACAGGACATTCATCTGTTGCAGACGCTTTCACAGACACGCCTTACCGAAACTCAGTTCGCTCAGATAGTAGGACGCATGAGACTGTATCAGGCTCTTCCCAACCGTTATCAGCGTAATGTACCCAAACTCCTGATAACCGACAGTCAGATTAACAATGTCTGCCGTGACTTCTACGCAGATCCGAATTTTGGTGTCAAGGACAACACAATTTCGATGTTCGACTTTCATAATTTACTTACAGAGGCGAACAAGAGCAGCTATATAGACAGCTATCTGCAACGTGGTGTAAACGCAACTGAAGTGACAGTTGGAATTAATGCTGCGCTTCATGGAGATACGAGATACGCTTGGTTCCTTGGCTGAGCGGTTATTGATTCGTAGGGAAACCGGGCATTCCTCATTTTGGGAAGTGTCCGATTTTTATTCCTGACTCTCTTAATATTAATATAAAAAATCACAAAAAACTAGACATGAATACATATTGCAAGGTTGCGGAGGTGCAACTCAAATATAAGCCGAAAACATTTTCAGAAACAATACGCTCGTCCTCAGAGATTAACAGACTCTTGAAAGAAAAAGTGTTTGACGAGGGCACTATCGGTTATAAAGAATATTTCAAGATATTGCTGTTTAACCAAGCCAATATGCTCATAGGTTATTCAACAATATCTGAAGGAGGTCTGAACTCCACTACTGTAGATGTTCGTGTGATCATGCAGACTGCATTGGTAAGTAACGCGATCTCGATAGTGATTGCACACAACCATCCGTCAGGCACCATATATCCCAGTGTTCAGGACGATGATCTTACAAGAAAGATCAAGTCGGCTTGCGATGTTATGGGGATCCGGCTTTTAGATCACATAATAGTGACCCCTTATAACAGATATTATTCATATTGTGACAACAATAGACTGTAGGAGATGTTTTCAGCATCTTTTATAAAATAGACATACAAATCTGCCCCACCAATAACATTTTTTGATTATATTTGCACCCGATTCGGACAGCCATAGAGATGGCAAGGACTGAATCAACATTTTAATGAAAAGGTGTTATTGAAATTTTATTCTCTAAAGTCGAACTTGGCGGTTTGGATTGTAGCGAGGGTAAGATTGACAATAGCACCTACATCGGTGGCTTGTACATGTCCAGCATGGACACATATAAAGCTGAATCGGTGTGGGGCTATTGTTTTATCTGCTACAAGGGTACGCCAAGACCTGACTTTAAGATAAAACAAGATACATTCCTCACACCTTTTTTATGTCTAATTGTAAACGTTTCAACGGAGGATGAGAAACAAGTTTTATTTAGCAAATGAAAAGTAAATCTTTTCTTTATGTCCTAATTACATTTTTAGGATATGTCCCACTATCTTCATGTAGCAATGACGATGGAAATGAACCTGATTCTCCAAATTCAGGGAAGTGCAGAATATCATCTGTCAATTGTGAAACTGTTGATCCCGATGATCCAGATTATGGATGGATTTCTTACTACTCAAATTTCAAATTTGATTCAAATGGAATGATAGAGAGTTACAAAGAAGAATTTTCAGACAATGATGATGTCTATAGTGAACATTACACATATTCTTCAAATTTTATAAGAGTTGAAGATGAAGATGGTGCTACTATAGTACGTTATAATTTAGAAAATGGATTGATTGCAACTGGAGAAGATCGTTGGGGTAACAGCTGGAGTTACATTTACGACAATGACAATCATATTATTAAGATTATAGATGGGAATAGAGCTTTCAGCTGCACTTGGAAAGAGGGAAATTTGATCTCATTTACCATGCCGGATAATACAGTAATGAATGTCTCTTATACAAACAATTCCAATACTCTTTCATTTCTCCCAATTGGGGGATTTTCAATGGGGTCTGATGAACGCATGCTTGATAACATTCTTTGTTCTGAAGGATATTTTGGAAAAATGCCCAATAACTTACCATCAGCAATCACAGGAAAGGATGATCGAGATCAAGATTATGCTAACAAAATAAGTTATTTTGATTTCAATAAATATGGCTATCCACAAACCTTAAAATTGGATTATTACTATTCTTCTCAATTAGGATACAGTGAGACTTACAAATTTGAATGGAGCAATTAGATTTGCTCAATAATATTAAACGTACTTTTCTATGTGATTTATATATTAAAAAGACAGCACTTAAGAAAAGTACGTTTTTTATTTTATAGATTCTGATTTATATGAGAAAACTTGCTGCGTTGACTATTGATGTTGACGAGTAAGACAATAGAGATAATTAAACATTTATTAACAATTGCCGTTTGTGTAAACCGAGGTGCAAACCGGAATAGGTGATAAACTCAAAGTAGGCATTATATATGCTAACTATTGAATAGCATAAGTTCCCGTGGCTCAGTTGGTTGCTTCTAAAAGTGAGCGATAGCGAGCTTTCAGAAGCCGAAGAAGAGCAAATGACTCTTAATCATTGGGTCGTGGGTTCGAGCCCCACCGGGGTCACA
>CAMWID010000064.1 GCA_947174235.1 uncultured Porphyromonadaceae bacterium
ATGAACCAGAACTCGCCCGACAATGTATTTGACCTTGCCTCATATCTCAACCGTGAGCAATATGGAGAGAATCCATTGCTATACGGTGAGACATTGTATTCCTCTCCCATGAAACAGTTGACGGGCGTATCGCGCGATACAATCACCTACCGGGAAGACGGAAGCCCCGTCGTTCTCTCCACGCCGTACTATACTCCCGTCATCAATCCGGGGAAAGCGATGTATGTAAAAGGTGTGGAAGGTATCGATCCTGTTTCCGATTATGGATTCCTGTCGCAGGGTGAGATGGCGTCGAACCATGCCCTCGCTTCCCGTGGCGGTGATTATTATGTGAAGAAGGATTATAAGCCGGAGGCGAAGATGAATCCTGAGCTCAATATGCTCTTCCCCCGTATCTACAGCCGTCAGCACCGCGACGCATACGCGCAGTGGGTACGTCTTGACACAATGCCTGACCAGCTTCATCAGCTCAGCGCCGAGGATCCTGTCACCGGTGAAAAGATTCCTGAATATGATCTTCAGAAGGAGCCCCGCTATAATGAGATGACAGGCACATTCGCCTATCCCGAGAAATTTGCTTTCAAGCCGTCTTTCTCGCAAAATCTGGCATATTTCTTCAACTATCAGCTCAATCATATGTACCTGCGTTATTTCATGTGGAATTTCGCGGGTCGTCAGAACGATATAAACAATCAGGCTGGGGAGCTTGACGCCGGGAACTGGATATCCGGGATTCCCTTCATCGACAATCCGCGTCTCGGCGACCAGAGCCTGCTTCCCGAGGATCTCGGGAAAGGGAACAAGGGACACAATGTCTACTTCATGCTTCCCCTCATACTCGGACTCATCGGTCTCATATGGCAGTCGTTCGCCGGAAGACGTGGCATCGAACAGTTCTGGGTGGTGTTCTTCCTGTTCTTCATGACGGGTATAGCCATTGTTCTTTATCTCAACCAGCCCCCAAACCAGCCCCGTGAGCGGGACTATGCATTCGCCGGATCGTTCTATGCGTATGCCATCTGGATAGGGATGGGTGTCGCCGCGTTGTGGCGGATCATACTCTATGTGATGGATCCGCAGCGCGGGAAGCGTAAGCCGGCTCCTGACGCCGAGGAGGAGATCCAGCCAGAATATGTGGTCAACGAGCCGGCACGGCTTGCACGTCCGTCACGCATCGCGGCTGTCGTGGCGGCTGTCATAGGGCTTGTGGTGCCCCTGCAGATGGTCAGCCAGACCTGGGACGACCATGACCGCTCTCACCGTTTCGCGGCGCGTGACTATGCCATAAATTATCTTGAGAGCCTTGAGCCGAACGCCATAGTCTTCTGCAACGGCGACAACGATACTTTCCCCCTCTGGTATGTGCAGGAAGTGGAAGGTGTCCGTCCGGATGTAAGGATAATAAACCTGAGCTATCTCAATTCAGACTGGTATGCCGACCAGATGCGGCAGCAGGCATATGATTCTGCGCCTGTAGATTTTACCGCGACTCCGAAAGATTACGCCTACGGCAGGACAGACGTCACGATTCTTGGAAGGGAGACAGCCCCGGCAGATCTGCTCAGCAGCCTTAAGATAGTATACGAGGGTGGTGGACGTGACCAGAACGGGTATCCCACCATGCCGAGCGCGGTGGTGAGCATCCCCGTAGACAAGAAGGCGGTTGTGGAACGTGGACTCGTGGCTCCTTCGGACACTGCCGAGATCGTCGACAATATCCTCATAAACCTCCGCAATACCAATACTTATAAGAGCAAGGGTTATCTCAGTCTCGGCGAGATCCTGATGCTCGATATCGTTGCCACTAACGCCGCCAACGGATGGCAGCGTCCGATCTACTGGGTAACTACTGTAGGCGGCGACTACCATGTCGGACTCAGCCCCTACATGCGTTCCACCGGTATGGCGCATCAGCTTGTGCCGACTATCCAGGAGGGTCTGCCCGCGCGTGCGGACAGGGCATATGACGTGGTGACCAAGAAATACCGCTGGGGTGGCGCCGATGCGAAGGATGGCAAGGTTCCGTATTTCGACGAGACAGCCCGCCGGATGCTTCTGACCACACGCTCCTCCATGCTCGATGTGGCTTCTGAACTCATATACAAAGGGGACACCGCTTCCGATTCAGTGGCTGCGAAAGATGACTATAGAAAGGCGCTTGAGGTGGCAGACCTTATCGTGAACAATCTTCCGGAAACTACCGTGCCGTTCGATCTCAGCATCGCCTCGACTTTGGGTCAGGTATATTGTGAACTCGGCTCAAAGGAGCGTCTTGCCGACACAAAGGTCACGGAACGTGGTCTTGGCATACTCTGGAACATGCTTCGCCGCTATGCTCCCTATCTTCCCTATAACCGTGAGATGGCGATGAGTTTCGGCAATCCGTCGCTCACGAGAGAGTCAAGCCTGATACCTTATCAGTTCTATCATTTCGCCAAGATGTATGAAGATTTCGGCGGCGACAGGAACAAGGTGGAAGAGCTTGTCAAAGGATACGGGATGACTATGCAGGAGCTGGAGACCAACTACAACAGGGTCTATGGCAGAGGCGGCGATGATTATATAGCCGCCGGGGAAGGAGGCCAGGTGAATGCGTCAGCCTCCACTCTCGAATCATATGCCGAGGAGATCGCCAAATATTGCGAGATCGCCAACGAGCTCTCCGGGCTGTCTCCTGAGGAATATGCGAAACGCACGGACGACGAACGTGCCATAGACTCCATGCTGTATTCCGCGTTGAAATATTTCTACAGCGTCGGAGGCACCGACGAGATGCTGAAGAAATATGACAACTTCAACCGTCTTGATCAGCAACGTACAAAACGTCTCAGCGACGAGTTCGCCCGCCTTCATCCCGAGATGGCTCTCTGAAAGGAGAGAAACATCCGGCATTCACTGAACTTTCCTCTCCTCCGAAAATGTTATGTTTATTGAACGTCCTCCGGGATGGTTCAGATGTCTTTTCCCGGGAGCGGTGTTCCGCCTTCCTTCGGAGAAAGGGAAGGGGAAGAGGGTGTTTGTCACGTTTGACGACGGACCGATCCCCGA
Organism: uncultured Porphyromonadaceae bacterium; assembly: GCA_947174235.1. GTDB lineage: Bacteria > Bacteroidota > Bacteroidia > Bacteroidales > Muribaculaceae > Lepagella. The sequence continues at coordinate 3,049 of CAMWID010000064.1, forward strand.
AGCCACTCCCTGGGTGCTTGACACTCTTGACCGTTTCGGAATAAAAGCCACCTTCTTTATGGTGGGACAGAATGTGGAGCGCAATCCGGCTTTGCTGGAGGAGGTGAGGAAACGCGGACATGCCGTCGGCAACCACACCCTGCACCATATCCAGGGTGCGAGCGCGACCACCATGCGCTATATGCGGGATTCCGCCGAAGGGGCGAGGCTTACCGGCTCATCGCTTTTCCGCCCTCCCCACGGATGGCTGCGTCCGAGGCAGCTTATGGCGCTTAAGAAGCATTACAGGGTCATCATGTATGATCTTGTGACCCGCGACTACAGCCGGCGTGTCAGCGCGGAAGATGTGGTCGGGATAGTGAAGAAGTTTACCCGCGACGGCTCTATAATAGTGTTTCACGATTCTATCAAGAGCATGCCGCGATTGAAGAAAGCCCTCCCCGAATGCCTGAGATGGCTCAGGGACGAGGGGTATGAATTTCATATTTTAAAAAGCGATGGATAAGAAAAGGATACTTGTGGTAGGAGCCGGAGGTTTTGCCGGGGGCTTTCTTGTGGATGAAGGTCTACGGAGAGGATATGAAGTGTGGGCGGGGATACGCGCCACCACTTCGCGCAAGTATCTCTCTGATCCGCGGATAAAGTTCCTGGAACTTGATTTCGATGATTACGGCAAACTCCGGGAGACATTGGGAGAAACCTCTGTGGAAGGAGGGAAATGGGATTGGATCGTATATAATCTCGGGGCTACGAAATGCCTGAGCTTTTCCGATTTCTCAAAAATCAATTATGAATATCTGCGCCGGTTCACCGATGCTTTGAAAGCTGTAGGGAAAGAGCCGGAGAAACTCCTCTACATGAGCTCCCTTTCCGCAGTGGGCCCGGGCGACGAGAAAGGTTATACTCCATTTACAGAACGTATGATACCTCATCCCAACACCCGTTACGGGGCGTCAAAACTCAAGGCGGAGATGCATCTCGCCATGTGCGGCATACCGCATGTGATCTTCCGTGCCACCGGTATCTACGGTCCCCGCGATCGTGATTATTTCCTGATGTTCGAGGCAATAAAGAAAGGTGTCGATTTTTCAGTAGGCTACAAGAAGCAGCTCCTCAGTTTCATATATGTGGAAGATCTCGCACGCGCAGTATACGACGCCCTTGAAAAATCGCCGGTAGGGGAGACATACAATATTGCCGAACCTCATTCTTATACCCAGAAGGAATTCCGTGAGATAGTCTCGAAGGCTATCGGCAGGAAATTCGTGCTCGGTGTCGCGATGCCGTTGTGGGGAGTCAGGATTGTTTCCGTGATAGCAGAGAAATGGGGGGTGGCGCGCATGAAGCCATCGACATTGAACCGCGACAAATTCAATATAATGAAGCAGCGCAACTGGGCTGTGGATGTCACGAAAGCGCGTGACGGTTTCGGATTTTCACCACTCACAGACCTTAAGGAGGGTGTGGCACGTTCCGTGGAATGGTATAAGAAGGAGGGATGGTTATGACCGGTCCTGACAGCATAGTGTCGCCTCCGCCGCCGGTGATTCATGACACCGTCGCACATGGCATATCCCCCGAACATGGAGTGAGAGAACATGCGCGTGACAGTCTGCATATGCAAGCCGGGAGCCATACCGTTGGTCATGGCGCGGTATCCGACAGCATAGCGGGGGAGACGGCGCCGGTTTCCGCACCCGCCGCCCCTGTAGTTGCGAGGAAGCCGGCGCCGCTGCGCCTCGGTCCCTACTATAAGAATTATGAGATACATGCCGGGGGCGTGGAGCGCCCTGACAGTATCGCCGCAGATTCAATTGCCTCAGATACGGTAAATGCCGTGCATCACTATGGTGTGTGTCTCACCCCTCCGGTCCATCCCAAGGCGGAACATAGGGAAGATACAGCCTGGGGGATGTCATACATTTTCGGCGCGTTGCTGCTCCTTTTCTGTATCGCGGGCATACGGTTTCACAACAGCCGTAAATACGTCACGTCAATGCTCCACAATCTCGTGGCTGTAAGGATCCGCAGCAATGTGTTTGACGATACAGTCCGCGAGACCAGTTTCCTTGTGCTGTTGAATCTGATGTGGAGCTGCGCGGCGGGCGGACTGCTATACGGAGTGTTGTGTCAGACAGCATCCGACAATCCCATATGGAGTTTCGGAGTCCCGGCTCTCGCCACCCGACGCGCGCTGTCGGTGGCGGTATGCATGGGTGTCGGTATCGTCTATACCTGTTTCATGTCGGTGGCATATTACATAGTAGGATGTGTGTTTTCCGACCGTAAGCATGCCGTGATGTGGCTAAAAGGCTTCGGAGCCGCGCAGGGACTTCTCAGTTTCATCTATCTCCCGCTGTCACTGCTGCTGCTGTGCTGGCCCGAATGGACGGAAATTATCCTCTGGATAGCCCTTGGCACCTTCATAATGTCGAAAATTGTGTTCATATGGAAAGGATTCAGGATTTTTTTCACTCAATTTTCCTCATGGCTCCTTTTTTTGTATTACCTTTGCAGTCTGGAAATAGTTCCTTTGATTCTTACCTACTTAGCAGGGATGTGGCTTTGCAGCCTTTTGCATTGACCGCGAGCCGGAATTTGTATCTGCGCCACCCCGTATGATGCTGAAACAATAAGAAGATGAAAATAAAGAAGATTTTAGTTTCACAACCTCAGCCGACCTCCGAGAAGTCGCCATATTTTGACATAGCCAGACGTCATGATGTCGAGATAGTGTTCCGCCCCATGATAAAGGTCGAGGGGCTTACGGCGAAGGAGTTCAGGCAGTCGAAAATCAATATCGCGGACTATACCGCGATTATCTTTACGTCGCGCACGGCAGTCGACCATTATTTCCGTCTTTGTGAGGAATGTCGTTTCTCTGTGCCCGACACGATGCGTTATTTCTGTACTACGGAGCAGATCGCGCTCTATCTTCAGAAATACATAGTGTATCGCAAGCGCAAGATCTCATTTGGAATCACAGGTAAGCTTGATGATCCCCAGTTTGTGCAGGCGGTTGTCAAGAACGCCAAGGAGAAATTCCTTTTCCCTATATCGGATGTCCAGGCGGACACCGTGCCGGTGATCGCCGACAACAAGATCAATTACACACCTGCCGTGATGTATCGCACGGTCAGCAATGATTTCACCCCAGACGAGAACTTTGACTATGACCTGTTGCTGTTCTTCAGTCCTGCGGGAATAGAGTCCCTGAAGAAGAATTTTCCCGAATTCGGGAAGAACGGTAAGCAGCCTATCTCCATAGGATGTTTCGGGGCGTCGACCTCAAAAGCGGTGACAGATGCCGGCTTCCGTCTCGACTTCGAGGCTCCCACCAAAGAGAACCCCTCCATGACGGCGGCGCTCGACGCGTTTCTGACCCGCAATGAGGAAGGTAAATAAAACCTGAATCCCGCCATGGTCAACGTAGACGACTCTCTTCTTTCGCGCCTTTATCTGAAGGATACCGCGTTTCAGCAGCTCATGCAGAAACGCATCTTCAATGTGCTCCTGATAGCCACCCCCTACGACGCCTTCATGATGGAGGAAGACGGAAGGGTGGAGGAGCAGGTGTACTACGAATATGTCTCGCTCAACCTGTCCTCGCCTCCGCGTTTCGTCAAGGCTGCGAATTACGCGGAGGCGTATGAGGAACTGTCGCGCAAAAGCTTCGACCTTATAATAGCGATGCCGGGTGTGGATGTCAGCGAGACATTCAGGGAGGCGCGGAAGATAGACGAGCTTTATCCCGACATCCCGTTCGTGGTGCTCACCCCCTTTTCAAAGGAGGTGAGGCGCCGTATCGCGAACGAGGATCTCGCCGGGGTGGACTATGTGTTTTCATGGCTTGGCAACGTTGACCTTATCCTCGCCATAATAAAGCTTATCGAAGACCGCATGAATGCGGAGAACGATATTCTTGAGGTCGGTGTACAGGCGATAATCCTTGTGGAAGACTCCATAAGGTTTTATTCGTCGGTGCTTCCACATCTGTTCAAATACCTACTCAAGCAGTCGATGGAGTTCTCCACCGAGGCATTGAACGACCACGAGAGGATGCTCCGCATGAGGGGGCGTCCTAAAGTGCTTTTTGCCCGTGACTATGAAGAGGCGGTAGCCCTTTACGACAAATACGGCGACCATATCCTCGGGGTCATTTCCGATGTCAGGTTTCCACGCGACGGGGAGAAGGATCCCGACGCCGGTATAAATTTTGCCGGATATGTGCGCGCACATTGTCCGGTGATGCCTATAATCATAGAGAGTCAGGAGAGCGACAACCGCGAGAAGGCGGAATCATTGGGATATGTCTTTCTTGACAAGAACTCAAAGACGCTTCCCCAGGATCTGCGCAACGCGGTCGGGAAACATTTCGGATTCGGAGACTTTATTGTCAAGGACCCCTCTTCCGGCATGGAGATCATGCGTATCCGCGACCTGAAAGGGTTGCAGACGAATGTCTTCAACATCCCTTCGGATTCACTGTTCTATCATTGCGGCAGCAACGACATATCGCGCTGGCTCTATTCAAGGGCATTGTTCCCGATAGCGGAGGTCGTGAAGACCTACCGGTTCACAAAGATGGAGGAGGCGCCCATGGTGCGCAAATTCCTTTTCGAGTGTATCGTGAAATACCGGCGGATGAAAAACAGGGGCGTCGTGGCAATATTCCGTCAGGACCGGTTTGACTTCTACAGCAATTTCGCCCGTATAGGCGACGGCTCGCTCGGCGGGAAAGGGCGTGGTCTGGCATTTATCGACCAGATAATAAAACGCAACCCCGTGTGCGATGATTTCCAGGGAGTGGAGATCAAGATTCCGCGCACCGTGGTGCTGTGTACGGATATCTTCGATCAGTTTATGGAGATGAACTCCCTGTATCCGGTGGCGTTGTCCGATATTCCCGACGAAGAGATACTCCGTCATTTCCTTCAGGCGAGACTGCCGGAATCGCTCAAAAACGATTTCCTCGCATTGTTTGATGTGATCGACAAGCCATTGGCGGTAAGAAGCTCCTCCCTTCTTGAAGATTCCCATTACCAGCCTTTCGCCGGTATATATTCCACCTACATGATTCCTCATCTTGAAGACAAGGAGGTGAGTCTCCGTATGCTCTGCGATGCGGTGAAAGGGGTCTACGCCTCAGTCTTTTTTGCCGACTCCAAGGCATATATGAACGCCACGAGCAATGTCATCGATCAGGAAAAGATGGCTATCATCCTCCAGGAGGTGGTAGGTGAGACCCACGGGGATTATTATTATCCGAGTTTCTCCGGCGTGGGGCGCTCTTTGAATTATTACCCCATCAATGAGGAAGTGGCGGAAGACGGCGTGGTCGAGGTGGCTGCCGGACTTGGAAAATACATTGTCGACGGTGGGATGGCGCTGAGGTTCTCTCCCAAGCATCCTGATCATGTGCTACAGACCTCGACTGTGGATCTCGCCCTCCGCGACACCCAGACGAAGCTTTATGCGCTTTCGGGAAATGCGCCCGCCAGCAGCGATTTCCGCACAGACGACGGTTTCAATATCGTGCAGCTTCCGGTGGCGGACGCTTTCAAGACCGGGGCGTTGAAATATCTCGTGTCTACGTTTGATTTCCAGGACCGTATGATCCGCGACTCAGGCATGGGGAACGGAAGGAAACTGGTGACATTCGCCAATGTATTGCGTCAGAAAGTTTTCCCTCTTGCGGATGCTGTCGATTTCATGCTTTCCACGGGGCAATATGAGATGGGGCGGCCGGTTGAGATAGAGTTTGCCGGGGTCATAGACAAGAATGCCATGACCGCTGCAAAAAAAGGCACTATATATTGGCTTCAGATACGTCCGATCGTCGACAGGAAAGAGATGCTTGACGATTCAATCCTTGATGTGGATGACAGCGAGCTTATCCTGCGGTCAGAGTCTGCTCTCGGTCATGGTGTGATGGACGGCGTGCGTTATGTGGTTTATGTCAAGCCTTCGTCGTTCAACAGCAGCCGCAATCCGGAAGTGGCAAGGGAGATAGAGGTGATCAACAAGGATTTCATCGACAAAGGGGAACCGTATATACTTGTAGGTCCCGGGAGGTGGGGATCATCTGATTCTGCGTTGGGCGTGCCTGTACGTTGGCCCCAGATAGCCGGCGCGCGCCTGATAGTCGAGTCCGCGCTTCCGGGCTATAACATAGAACCGTCTCAAGGCACACATTTCTTCCAGAACCTCACTTCATTCGGGGTGGGCTATTTCACGATTGATCCGGTGCATGGAAAAGGATTCTACAATCTGGAATACCTTGACTCGCTTCCCGCTGTCTATGAAAGCGAGGCGATAAGGATAGTGGAGTTTGAGGAGCCGCTCATGATAGCTGTCAACGGAAGAAAAGGGAGAGGGATAGTCAGGAAAGGCTGACATGGAAAACAGGTTTGATAGCCGGCAGGAGGGATTGTCGGCATGGAAGATATGGTGCCACCCTATGGCGGCGCGTGATTTAATCGACGAATCTGCATTGAGGATCATGAATCTTGAAAATAACCTTGAAGAACTGAAATCTGAACTTGAAGAACGTGAGGGACTCTGCGAGCGATTGCGCGAGCAGCTGTCGCAGCGTGACCTTGAGCTTGCGCAGGCACAGGAGGAATTGGAAAGTGCACGCGAGGAGCTTTCGCTGCATAAGAGCGTAGACGAGAAACTTGCCGAGTTTGACAGGGAGCTTGAGAAAGTGGAGAGGATGAAGCGGGGATATGAAAAGAAAATAGCTTTTCTTGAAGACCTTTTGCGCAGGGAGCGTAAGCGGCACCGCAATATGTTTGAAGATGAACTTGCCATAGAGGATACCGAGGATGAACCGGATTTTTATCCAGTCCCGAAAATAGATATGGCGGCGCCTGAGAGGATAGATCTGTCGGAGAGCGATCTGCCATTGCGGAAGACTCCCGAGGAAAAAAATGCCGTTGAGAAAAAGAAAGCGGAGGAAGGTAAAAAGGCGAAGGAGCTTCAGCGGGCATATCAGGAGAAACGGGCGTTCGGATTGCCCGAAACTCTTCCCGATTCACAAGCTCCTGACGACTGGCTCCTTGAGCTTCCCGACAATCTTTAAGAAACTGTTCTATGCAGCAATATTGTCGCCATTGATTTCTACATCAGGAATCCTACGGGTATAAAAGTTACCCTTGTCCGGCGCTTTTGGGCATATTTTGAAAGATTTCATCGGTTGCGATGCCCGCATCGCGCCCTCTTCAACTTTCAAAATCTGCACCAAAATCGCCGCCCCTACGGCCTCGAAATTTTAAGGAACGCGCTCTAAACAGTTCCTAAACGAATTTGGAGAAATCTGTGAGGCGCATGTCTCCGAGTTCCTGGAAAGTACGGTGGAAAGCGAACGCGGCACTCAGGTTGTGATGGAAATGCCCCGGTCCGCATAATTTAAGATAATCCCGCATGAGCTGCCTGTAGTCGGGATGCACGCAATTGTCGATAATCGTTTTCGCACGCTCCAGCGGCGCCTTGTTTCTGAGATCCGCCACACCCTGTTCCGTCACTATTATTTTCACGCTGTGGTCGCTGTGATCCACATGGGTCACCATAGGCACGATCGCTGACAATGCGCCACCTTTCTGCACGGAGGGACAGAGGAATATCGACAGATACGCGTTGCGGCAGAAATCGCCCGATCCGCCGATTCCGTTCATCATATATGTCCCGTTGACATGGGTGGAGTTTACATTGCCATAGATGTCGCATTCGAGTGCCGTGTTCATGGCTATCAGTCCGAGACGCCTCACAATTTCCGGATGATTGGAGATCTCTCCGGGTCGCATCAGGAGTTTGTCGCGATAGAAATTAATATTGTCCATGAAATGGAGCATGGTCTCATCGGAAAACGCGAGCGCGCATGTCGAGGCGAAAGAACATTTCCCGTTTTCCATAAGGTCGGTCACGGCATCCTGGACCACCTCGGTAAACATCTCGAACCTCGGGATGTCGTCGTTTTCGTTGAGCCCGTAAAGGGCGGCGTTAGCCACGTTGCCGACACCGCTCTGTATCGGAAGGAACTCGCGCGGGATTCTTCCCGCCTTCATCTCGGAGGCGAGGAACGCCGCCACGTTGCGTCCTATGGCGCGTGTGGTGTCGTTGATGCTTGTAAATGATTTTACACTTTCCGATTCGTTGGAAGGCACCACCCCGATTATCTTGCGGGGATCGATCTGCAGGGCATACGTGCCTATCCGGTCGGATGGCTTGTAGATGGGGATCTCACGTCTGTGGGGGGGATCCAGAGGGACATAATTGTCGTGAAATCCTCGGAAAGATGTCTGGTAACAGGAGCAGTATTCGATTATCACCTTTTTCGCCAGCTTCACGATGGTGGGGGTCATGCCGAGTCCCGCCCCGAGTATCACCTCTCCGGAAGGATTCATTTCGGTGACTTCCACTATCGCCACGTCGATGTCGCCGATAAATCCGTATCTCATGTCCTGACTTACGTGGCTGAGGTGCGGGTCATAGAAATCGATCTCCCCGTTGTTGACGCTTTTGCGCGTGGCGGGGGTGCCCTGATATGGTGCGCGTTTGGCAATCGCTCCGGCATTGGTCAGCGCCCCGTCGACAAATTCGTTGGTTGACGCGCCGGTGTAAAGGTTTATCTTGAAAGGTTCACCCTTGTCGTGAAAGCTTTTCGCCCTTTCGGCGATGGCGGTCGGTACAAGTTTGGGCGTTCCGGAAGCTGTAAAACCGGAGAGAGCGACATTATCGCCATTTTTAACATATGTAGCCGCCTCTTCAGCTGAAATAAATGGAATGCTCATTTGTTACCTTAGGATTTTAGTCGTAATTTTGCACAAAAGTAATTATATTATTCCATTATTACGAATTATGGAACCATTTTTTTTGCCTGAAAGCGATAAAAATTGCACGGATTCCAAGAAAGTGCGCATAGAGACATACGGATGCCAGATGAATGTGGCTGATTCCGAGGTGGTGGCCGCCATGATGGGTATGGCGGGCTACGACACTACGGAAAACGACCATGAGGCGGCGGCTGTATTGCTCAACACATGCTCTATCCGTGAAAACGCTGAACAGAAGATATATTCTCGTCTTGCCTATTGGAACTCCCTCCGCAGGAAGCTGGGACGGAATATAATAATAGGGGTGATAGGGTGTATGGCGGAGCGTCTGAAGCATCGCCTGATAGATGAATACGGAGTGGATGTCGTGGCGGGTCCGGACTCTTATCTTGACCTTCCCAACCTTATAGCCGCCGCAGAATCGGGCTCCAAGGCTATAAATATCGATCTTTCCACCACCGAGACCTACAGGGACGTGCTCCCGCGCCGCCTCGGATCTTCACGGACGGGAGGATTCATATCCATCATGAGGGGTTGCAACAATTTCTGCTCTTATTGCATAGTACCTTATACAAGAGGGCGCGAGAGGAGCCGCGAGCCTGAAAGCATTCTCAGGGAGCTTGCCGACCTGAGGGGGAAAGGGTTCAGGGAGGTGACACTTCTCGGACAGAATGTAGACAGCTACAATTATATAGGCGGGGATGGATCCGCCACTCGTTTCCCGGCGCTTCTGGCTATGGTGGCGGAGGCTGCCCTCGACATGCGGATACGCTTCACCACCTCCCATCCCAAAGATATGTGCGACGCCACGATAGAGACGATGGCGCGCTATCCCAATATCGCGAGGCATGTGCATCTTCCGGTGCAGAGCGGCAGCAATGAGGTCCTGAAGCTGATGAACCGCAAATACACCAGGGAGTGGTATCTTGACCGTGTGGCGGCTATCCGCAGGGTTATGCCGGATGCGGGAATATCCACCGATCTATTCACCGGTTTTCATAATGAGACCGAAGAGGATTTTCAGGAAACGCTCAGCCTGATGCGCGAGGTGGGGTTTGATTCGGCATTCATGTTCAAATATTCGGAGCGTCCCGGCACATTCGCGTCGAAGCATCTGCCCGATAACGTGGCTGAAGATGTGAAGATCGACCGTCTCAACAGGATGATAGCTCTCCAGAATGAATTGTCGGCGGAGAGCAACCGCAGGGATGTCGGCAAGGTGATGGAGGTGCTTGTGGAGGGGAGGTCGAAGCGTAGCGCCGACGAACACTTCGGGCGCACGTCGCAGAACAAGGTCGTGGTTTTTCCGAAAGGAGACACGAAGCCGGGCGATTTTGTCAATGTCCGGGTGCTTGACGCAAGCAGCGCCACGCTCCGTGGAGAGCTTGTCTGACTCTCCTGAGGCGAGGCATGCCGCCGCTTGCGTCGCCGCATGCAGGCGATAACAATAAAAGGTCAGAAGGCTTAGCCAGCTGACCTTTTTTACATTGATAATTTTTACATTGATAATTCCTATCGTCCTCCGGCGGTTGAACGGTCGGCGTTTGCATCGATGTTTACAAGTTTGTAGGCTCCGCGTTTCTGACGTCCCCATTGCAGATTGTAAGCCACGCTGACGTATGGCATACGCATGTCAAGGCGCATGTGCTGCTCGTTGCGGTTCCATTTGCTGAGCGATCGGCTCCCTTGGTCATATTTGCCAAACGGCATTATGATGCCGGCGCTGAATTGCCATGATTTCCAATTGTAGCTGAGGTCTATTATGTTTAGGTCCTCACCCCATGATATCCTTTCGCCCCAGAGGTCGCGTCGGGCGCGATGGTATTGTCCGCTAAGAACGAACCCCCAGTGAGTGAGCTGTATTTGCGCGTTGCCGCTCCAGGAGTTGTTGGTCAGGGCATATCCGGTGCCGCGCATACGTTCCGTACGATATTCAAGGTATCCGCTCGCCATGAGCCAGTCAGGTATGATCTCGACCTGAGGCGCGAAGAAGAAAGAAAGATTCTGCAATCCCCGGCTGTTCTCATAGGTCGTGATCAATCGGTCGTTATCCCAATGGAGTACCGGAGTTATGGCGTCAGGAGAGGTGAATGCCCTGACTCCGAAAGATCCGTTGACACGTGGCAGGTTGAAACCGTATTGTAACGTCAGCATATAGGAATTCGCCGTCTTTAGGTCCTGATTGCCGACGCGCCATTGGAATCCGTCGAGCTGTTGCGGCACAATGTTGGTTTCCGCCAGCGAAGGCGTTGATTGCCATGAAGTGAAATTAAGGCGGAAATTATGGTTCTGATTAAGAGAATATGTTATTGTCGCCTGCGGACGTAGACTCCAGGAATGGTTGCCTTGACCGGTTTCCTTAAAAAGGAAGTCAGTGTACTGTACGCCAATTCCGGCGGTGGCTGTCCATCTCCCGAAGCGTCGGAAGTATTCGGCGAATAAATAAACCTTATCCTGCCGCTGATGAAATATCTCACCCCCGAGATTTTCATACCGCGAACGGTTGCGATTGGCGGTATAGGTTGCTCCTGCAGTGAATCTGCTGTCGCGCCAGTTTTTGATATAGTCCGTTTCGATGGCGTAAGCCTGGTTGCGGTCTCTGATGTCGGTATGTATATCGGTCAGGAAATCTGTGGCATCCGGGATTTGTTCGATGTAATCTGAGAACGATCTTCCGAAATAAAACGAACTGTTGAAGCTAACTACAAGCATCTGCCTGTTGGCGAAGTTCTGTTGCCAGTAGAGAGACAGGGAGGGTGTGCTGCCGTCCGCACCCTCTGTATCCTTAAGCAAGACATCGTCATTCCCGTTGCTTAAAGATAAAAGACCGTTATATGCCCGGCGTTCGTTTATATTCTGAAAGAATCCGAATTCAGCCATAAAGACAGTGGTGTCAGGCTTGATATAATTGTAAGATGCCCGGACATTCGCCATGGAGTTGTCGAGAGCTCCTCCAAGCGATGTCTCATCGCGGGTGACGGATGTCCCGTCATTATAAGTAAAAGTCTCAGTATAAACGCGGTGGGTTCTGATTTTGTTGGTAAGTTTGTAATTTCCTCCAATTTCCCATTGTGAACGCCCCATATTAAGCTTTGTGTCGGCGGTGAAGAATCCCCATGCGGTATTGAGGGCAGGTCGCGCTTCGGTCTGTAAAGACCCACCTGCGGTAGGATTCGCCACGATGAAGTTGAGCACATATGAGGCGCCACCATAACGTAGACCAGGATTGTCGATCCATTCTACGCGCTTGATGGTTTCGGGCAGCAATGCGCGGATCTGGTCGACCGATGACTCTCTTCCGTTGATGCGGACCTGCACGGATTGTCCGTTTGCCTGAATTGAGCCGAGGGCGTCGCTTACTGTCAGAGACGGAATCATCAGGTTGTTCAGAAGCTGGATTCCGTTCTTTGAGTTCCCGACCGCGCTCTTTGAGGGATGATAGACATCCATGTCGGCTTTGCGGATCACTTTCGGTGCCTCGATCACTATTTCATTGAGCTCATGCGCGGCAATTGTATCCTCCGGTTCCTGTGCCGCCACGAACCCTGGAAGCAGAAGCGCCACAGTTGGCGTCATTAAATTTTTAAAGATTGTGTGTGTCATATTGCGATACGTTTTTTAATGATTTCATACCGCAAAATTACATCTGAATCTATCTTAACACCAAGAATGAAAGTCTTAATACGTTTCTTGTAATGCTCTGTGAATCAGGTGTGATTGTTCTTAAAAATCTAAATGATACCTTTCCGGTTCTAAACGGGTCTTAAGGGGTGGTCATCCGTCGCAGGAATGCCGTTATATCCTCCTTGCCCGGCACGCCGAGCTTCTTCCGGACGGATGATTTGCGGACGTATATGGTAGCCGTTGTCTGCGATGTGATGACACTGATTTCTTTAGTTGAGAACCCCGCCAGCATGAGTACGATGATCTGTTCTTCTTTATCGGTAAGCAGATCGCCATAGAGGTTGTGAAGGCGGGTGTAGAATCCGGAATAGAGGTTGTCAATGATTTCAAACACATTTCCCCAGTTGACAAGAGCCCCTTCCGTATCACTGTCAATAGAAGATATTTTTCTAAGCATCTCCCGGTTCTGTTCCGTGGGAGCCTCCGCCACCATTTTGATTATGCCGAGTTGCTGAAGCATTGCCCGTCGTAATGAATCCTGTCTGACATCGGAAGGTTCCGGGTTTTTCAATTCCTTGACCATTTTACTTAGGGTTTCCGCCTGTTCTTCCGCTTCGATTGACTTACGTCTTCTGTATAACGCATACCATATCGACAATCCGGTTATAAGCAATGCGGAAAGTCCGATAATGATGATCATGGCTGTCAGTCTTTCGCTCTCGGCTTTAAGTGTCAGTCTCCTGTTCTCGCTTGCCAAAGCATTCTGTTCGGATTCCTGCTGTAAATATTGAGTGCGGAATTGATTGTCTTTCTGTCTGTTGTTGAGCTTTGCCATCTGTATCAGACTCAATCTGCCTGTCTTCTGGAAATCAAGCACGGTTTTGAGAACGTAGGTGAAACTGTTGTAATACCCCTTTTCCGCTTCTGAAATCATAGCTGCGCAGCTGTCAGCCTTTTGCAGCTCCTGTATGGCAAGATCTCTGTTGCCCATATTGAAGAGGTCCAATGACTTCCAAAAGTGGATGTAGTGCTCGATAGAATTTCCCGGGGCTTTTTCCAAGAATTTATCCGCCAGCGCCAGGCTTTCCGAATAACGCCCCATATCCTCCAGCACCCCTATCTTCTCAAATTCATAATTGAATTGGCTTGAGGTAGACTTGGAACGTACCGCCTGATCAATAAGCTCATCAAGCACAACAAGAGATGAGTCTTTCTGACCGTCAAACAGATAATCCATGTAAAGCCAATATCGGTAAAGCTGTCGCCATGATGAATCCTTATCTATTGAGATCAATCTTTTTATGACGGGTCTGTTTCCCCCCTCGTCAAAAAGTTTTGTGCTCCAATAAGCCCGCTTGCGTAAAGGGAATATCGCCAGACTGTCAGGCAGACCGGGAATATCAGCCAGAGAATCAAGCTTCCCGATGGCATTCCGGTCACCGGTTACCCAATAATCATATAGCGCGGAGAGGGTAGCGCTCTTCACGGCGCGGTTTATATCTTTATCCTTATAAAAATCGGCGGAATATCTGATCAACGAGTCGTCCAGCCTCAGATGACCCTGTTTATCGTGTATCGACGCCTTGATCAGATAATATTTGGCTTTTAGTGAGTCAATAGCCAGATCAGAAGGATCTATTTCTTCGAGCAATGCCAAGGCACTGTCGGGATATTCGTCAGCCATTCTTTCCGCTCCAAGAAGAATCCCGGGATGCTTTTGTGAATCAGAGCAAGCTACGCCCGCCATTGCCGAGATAAGCGCGGCAAGGATAAGCATTAGCGGGGATCTATACAACAATTTATCTGCAATCATATTCAATGTCAGACTATCAGACAGTCTTTCAAGATGTAAAGTTACAAAAAATATCCGACATTACACCTTGGTGCCCTCAATGTTGATAGAAACATCTTTAGCCACAACATTTGCAGAGTTAAGAATGCGTAATTTAAACCAACTGTCAGAGGGGATTGGCTGGCAAGAAAGATAAGATGAATGTTCTTCGCCCCATTGTCTCTCGAACTCTTCTAATTGTAGTTTATTCTGTTCAAGTGTTTTTGCAGTGAAGAATATCATTACAAAAGAAGCAAGAGCACCAATTAGGGAACCAAAGAATGAAAGCCATACGGTATTGTCTCCTACAATAGGGGTAAAAGCAGGAATTAAAAGAACTGCGTTTAAGATTATTGGAATGGCTATGAATGCAATAATAATCCCCCACCAATATTTCTTTAGAATATCCATATTTTACGCGACTTTGCCGGTTTCGATTTCGGATTTTAGGAATTGGAAGATATAGACGGCTC
>CAMWID010000065.1 GCA_947174235.1 uncultured Porphyromonadaceae bacterium
GAGGAATATTACAGTTAAATTTGTTTTAAATGATATATCTTAGTAAATTTGCAAAAACGTTTTACTCATGCAGACAGCCAACACATATAAAGGAGAGACAGCTGCTTACTGGCATCTGTTGAAGAATCTGAGCGATGAAGTTAAACTTCGTCTCATAACCTTGCTATCTCAGTCAATGACACGCGATACCAAAAAGAAAGAAAAGTCGGACGAAGAGGCAACCAAAGAATTTTTAGCAAAATTTTGTGGTGCCTGGAGAGGAGATATGAGTGCAGAGGAACTTGTTAAAGAAATTTATAGTAGCCGGACCTGCAAAGATCCAATTCCATTTGACTGATGAAACGTCCACGATACTTACTGGATACATGTATTTGCGTATTTCTGATGCGCGATAAATTTAATATTCGTTCGAGAATTGGAAATGTCGGACTCAAAAATTGCTGCATTTCAGAAATTACAGTTGCAGAGCTATTATATGGAGCCATATTAAGTAAGGACGAAAACAATATAAAGCTTACAAAAGACTTTTGCGACAATATTGAGATTATTCCTATTTTTGATAGTTTAATGGAATTTGCCCGTCAAAAGGTAAAACTAAGAAAAGAAGGAATGCCGATTGATGATTTCGACCTACTGATAGCTTGCGGAGCAATCGTTAATGATTTAATAGTAGTAACAGACAACACAAAACATTTCGAACGACTTCCTGTTAAGCTCCAGAATTGGGTTAAAAGATAATAAGAGTCTAAATGCGGCACACAGGATTTTTTTAGCGGCCAGAACCCTCTATTTGTAAAAAAATCAAGTTGTATTTTTAGATATTGTTCACTGATAACCCCATGCTTATGGGTAGAACAAACTCTCCATGAGTTTTCTCAACCTTTCGTAGCTTAGGTTCTTCTGCCGGATCTGTATGACATTGGTCATACGGATATCTATCATTATTCTGACTGACTCATCTGAGGGCACATTCTCAGATGCGAAGCTATTTTGCTCCTCAAATTTTATGAGAGCTCTTTCATTCATAGCATCTTCTTCCGGATGACCCCTCAACATTCACAGGGACTATCCTGTGCTTTGTATCGCGATACTACCTAGCTCATGTGTGTTGAATTATAAGGGAATTCGCCGATTACGTTATAATAGTTGAACAGGTTCCTCGAAACCTTGTCTTGATGCATCACGACTGGATGCGGACGCTCTTGGGGAGGGCTTCCACCTAATAGTAGACGTAAAAGTTTTCAATTGAAAATCATCGAAGACCTCTAAAATCAACTCAATCTGAGATAAAATCTTCGTTACTGTACATAATCATTTGTTTTGATTCTACAGCTGCGAAGTTATAAATTCATTTTCGGTTATGCTCTATACCCTGTTGGACGCTAACAACTTGGACGCTTACAATTTTATTCTATAGCAGACTTGGAGGCTTTCATACAATATGGGCATAGACAACCAATTGGAGTGCCTATGCCCATATTATTTGTTTTATTTTTTATAGATTCCGCAGAAGTCGAGAATTACCTTATCCTCTCTCCAAGGAAGTGTTCTGAATGGATCATGAGCTGTGAGGAATACAACTATGTCGGCATTTTCATAGGCGTCTTTGTAATCTGTTAGTTTAAACACATTGTGTTCCTTCACATTTGGTTCAACCACAAGGATCTCAGCATTGTTACAACTCTGCATGACCTTTGCAACAATATGTTTTGCCGGGGATTCTCTCAAATCGTCGATATTAGGTTTGAACGCAAGACCCATCATAGCAACTACCGGTTTACGATGGTGTTTAAGTTCAAACTCCAACATGGCATTCTTCACCTTTTCAGCGCACCAGAATGCTTTATAATTGTTTATTTCTCGGGCGTCAGATATCAGTTTTGATTCGGCAGGGAAATCAGCTGTAATAAAGTATGGGTCTACTGCTATGCAATGACCGCCTACTCCGCAACCCGGTTGAAGGATATTAACGCGTGGATGCTTGTTAGCAAGATTTATCAACTCCCAAACATTGATGCCAGCCTTATCACAGATTAAAGAGAGTTCATTAGCAAATGCAATCTGTACATCTCGGCTTGAGTTCTCTGTCAGCTTACACATCTCAGCAGTGCGAGCGTTTGTCTTATGGAGTGTACCTTTGACAAATTGAGAATAAAACTCTATAGCTTTTTCAGTTGAAGCAGAGTTAAGACCTCCTATTACACGGTCATTATGTACAAGTTCATAAATTACATTTCCCGGCAATACACGTTCAGGGCAATACGCAATGAAAATCTTGTCCTTCAATTCCGGACGTTCATTATAAATGATATTCGCCATCATCTCAGTAGTACCAATTGGCGAAGTTGATTCAATCACATATAAATCACCCTCTTTAAGGAATGGTATTACGGCACGTGTTGCAGCCTCTACATAGCTTACATCAGGTTCGTGATCACCCTTAAAGGGTGTAGGAACAACCATGAAATAAGCGTCAGCCACTTCAGGAGATGTTGAAGCATGAAGCTTACCTGACTTAACCACATCCTGAAGCATTTCCTCCATACCGGGTTCAATAATATGAAGGTGTCCGGCGTTTGTTTGCTCAACGACAGAGGGGTTGATATCGACACCAACGATGTCAACCCCATGTTTAGCTGCGATAATAGCAGTTGGGAGCCCGATATAACCCAGGCCCATAAAACATGCTTTCATAAAATGTATATTGGGATTTATTTTAAAGTTTCAACGATTCTTGAGCAAGCCTTTCCGTCTCCATAAGGATTGACGGCTTTCGACATTTCGTCGTAATGTTTTTCGTCATCAAGGAGAGAAGACACCTCATTTACAATCTTGTCATAATCCGTACCCACAAGCTTAACTGTCCCTGCAGAGAGAGCTTCCGGGCGTTCAGTGGTGTCGCGCATAACAAGTACAGGTTTACCTAATCCAGGAGCTTCCTCCTGAATACCACCGCTATCTGTAAGTACAATATTTGACTTCTCCATCAAATATACGAAAGAAAGATATTCAAGAGGTTCAATGAAGAACATATTTCCAAGTCCCGATAAATCTTCACCAAATACCTCATGAATCGGTTTCCTTACATTCGGATTAAGGTGCATTGGATAAACAAAATCCACATCAGGATATTTCTCTGTCAAAGTCTTGATTGCCTTACACATTGAAATAAACCCGTCTCCAAAATTCTCACGACGGTGGCCTGTTATCAATACAAGTTTCTTTCCGTTCTTGAGGCGATCAACGTCATAACCAGACTGTTTGAGAAGAGCTTTGAGTTCTTCATTAAGTTCATTATTGTTCTTGATTTTGTCAACAACCATATAGAGGGCATCTATGACAGTATTACCTGTGACTGTAATTTTGTTATCAGGAATATCCTCTCTGAGAAGATTTTCTCGACTAAGCGGAGTCGGGGCAAAATCGTATGTTGCAATACGACCCGTAATCTGGCGGTTCATCTCTTCCGGCCAAGGAGAATATATATTGTGAGTGCGGAGACCTGCCTCAACATGACCTACCGATATTTGCTGATAGAAAGCAGCAAGGGCGGCAGCAGTCGAAGTAGTCGTGTCGCCATGAACAAGTACGACATCAGGCTTAGCTTCCTTAAGTACATCACGCATGCCGGTCAAAACCCTTGCCGTGACATCATAAAGATCCTGACCTTGTTTCATAATGTTGAGGTCATAATCAGGAGTAATTTCAAACAAATCAAGCACCTGATCAAGCATCTGACGATGCTGTCCGGTCACACAGACTATTGTCTCGAACTTGTCAGGATGTTTTTGAAACTCCTTGACAAGCGGAGCCATCTTGATTGCCTCCGGTCGTGTCCCGAAGACAAGCATTATCTTTTTCATGAGATATAAAAGGATTGTGTTATAAACTAATTATTCGTTTCTTTCCCCAATCTATCTTAGCGTCAGCCGTGGAAAGATCTGTAAATTGAAAGTCTTTTAATAATCTTCTTAACTTTTTTTCTGCACCAGCTAATCCGACGTAACTTTTGAATTTACGCAATATAGAAAGTCCCGGTACAACCGGTTGTCCTGCATCAAGATCTCTTGGATGGATATATGATAAAAGATAATCTTGATCCCGTTTAGCCCATTTCTTTATAAGAGTGTATGGGAACAATCTGAAATATCCCCCGCCTTGATAAATTAAGTGACTTCCACCCATTTCACGGCAGCTAATGGGAAACTCCTTAATCTTTTTACTATTAACTTCGATAATGGCTGGTTCTGCTTTGCCATAAGAAGGGAAACCTCCATGTGCATGGTGTGCCGGAAAAACAGAACAGTCAATTTCTATTCCGAGATCATGTAGAATTTCAAACGCCCAAGGTTCAGTTTCACGTATCGAAAATCCCGGAGCACGAAAATATTTGATTGGATTGCCTGTAAGATCCTGAAGTAACTTGACAGATGAATCTACATCTTCTCGAAATTCCTCTGGAGATTGCTGCCATACAAGTTGATGATTCATAGTATGAGATCCGATTTCATACTTCTCAGCGATTCTCTTCACCAAATCTGGATAAGTATTAGCAATCCATCCAATGATGAAGAATGTTGCCTTGGTATTAGTATCTTCAAGAATTCGGAAAATGCGATCCAGGTTCTCATGTATACGCACTTCATACGTTTTCCACTGTTCCTCAGAGCGTGTGGAATCATTGTCGAGAAGATGAAACCACTCCTCGACATCAAATGTAAGTATATTCATTTAAAATATCCTTAGTTCATTCCTGCTTTTAACTTACGAAATGAAGGAGATAACTGTTTTCTAATTCCTTGCCATATAGAATACACCATTGCCTTATAATCGGCAAGACCACCTTCTTGATAGTGAAGGCGTTTGCCAAAAAAGTTAAACCAAGACGGGGATGTTCTGAATCTGTTTGGAGAACATAAAAACCAAGCAATATCAAGTCCAAGAAATCTCAATTGCTCTCCAGGTGTATAATTCATAATCTTTCTTTTATTCCCGATAAGATCATCTACAATAATTTGACCAAAATCAATTCCTGAAACTAACGCAGCATGTAGACTTGCCGGCACTCTTGGATTTATTTCTATGATCCTATAATCCCCTTCTCCCTTTTCAAGAACATCAAAATCAGCAAATCCAGTCCAATTAAGATATTCCAATAATTTCTTACATGGTTCTACAAGTTTATCGTTCATAATAGTAGTGCAAAAACTACTACTTCCACCTTTTATTGGGTAAAATCTTGTAATTTTTGTAGCGACGTAAGGTCCAAAGGATCCATCCGTATATCTGTATAACATTACATTATAATAATGATTTGGCTGGTTGATGAATTCTTGTAGAGAACTTGATCCGAATAAATCAATTATATCAGGAGTCTTGGCTTTAAGTTGCTCAATATTTTCAACTTTACATATGCCCCTTGATCCATTAGAAACATCCGGTTTAATGAGTGAGGGGAAACCAACTTCTTTGGCTGCAATCTCAATATTTTCTTTTGTAATACTACAAGTCACAGGATGGGGAATATTAGCCTCTTTACATATATCCAATAGAGTGGATTTATTAATAACTTTCTGAAGAGTCAAATTATTAACTATCGCACATTTAACACAAATGGAGGATTCTATTTTATCTTTATTTTCACTAAGCCATTCTGCATATTCATCTTCTGTAGGAATTATTATGTTAATTGAATTATCTTTTATAAAATCTTCAAGTTCATCAATTTTTAAACATGTGAGATTAATAGGATAAAATAAATCAATAAAACGAGATAATTTACCCACAGCATCATGGGGTCCACAATTATAAACATTATTATTGCTATTTTTAAGACCTTTAGCTAGAGACAATGACTGTAATCCACCTCCAAATAATAATACATTTGCCATACTTAATGAACGTATAAATATGAATATCCAAAAATTATTTGATAATCTGTCAATATTTTCCGGATTTTAATTTCACTAAGAATTTAATGTCGGATAAAACTCCTGACAATCTTTTCTTGGGCTCAAAAAAAGCTCGGTAAATTCCCTCTAAATTATGATCAGAAATCCATTTTGGAGCACGTCTTACTTTTCCTATATATACATCAAAACTTCCTCCTAAGCCTTGATAAATTCCTTTATTAACAGAAAATAATTTTTCCATTAAATATTCTTGTTTTGGAGAGCCCATCGCAACAAATACGATTTGAGGCTGTTTTTCCATTATATCCTTTATGAGTTCTTGTTCGTCATTTCCTTCCAAATACCCGTTCCTGAACCCAATAATATTAATTTTAGGGAAATCTATTCTTAATTTATTTACAGTTGAATTTATCACTTCTTGTGAACCACCTATTAAATAAAATGATCGATTGTATTGAAAGCGAGATATTATTTTAAGCCATAATTCGCATCCTGGTATTTTTACCGGATTTAGAACCCCTTTATGTCTTAAAGCAATTTGGGCACCAGCTCCATCCACGTAACCAATATTTTTATTTATTATATTCCTTAGTTCATCGTTTGCTGCCTTAATTTTTTTTGAATTAACAGCTATCAAAATACCATTATTATCTTCAAGATAATTTAATAATTGCTCCTCCGATTCAAAAGGATAAATATTCAAACCGTTTACTTTAATTGTTTTCATTGTATCCAAGTTTACGTTAATTTAACGATGTTAAAAGTATTAAATGATTCTCTGAAATAATTAAACTGCTTCATTTTGAGAAACAATGATTTAAAATATCAGATTCAAATCTTTCTGTTACTTTTGAAGCAAGAAAATGTTCAGAGGCGTATTGATGATTAATCTTTGATATATTGCAAACCTTTTGTGGGTCGTTAATCAAAGTCTCCAAAATATTTGCATAATCACTTGAATTAGTTGATTCAATCAAGTATCCCATTTCGTCATTTTCAAAAAAGTCTATTACCCCACCAACTGGTCTAGTAATCACCGGCAATCCAAACGCCATTGCTTCAAGAACAGATGTTGCCATCCCTTCACCCCAAGATGTGGGCAGAATATACACGTCTGAATTTACAAATTGCTTAATTAGTTTTTGACCAGACACATTCCCATGAAAATATACATCTTTTATATTATGATCTTTTACATATTTTATAACATCCGATAATGCTTCACCATTACCACATACAGAAAGTGATAAATCGTATTTGCTTTTTAGAGTTTTGAATGCATCAATAGCTATAAAAATTCCTTTAGATTTTTCTATTCTTGCCAAGAATAATATCTGCTTAATTGATCCATTTCTGCTGTTAATATCAAAATCTTTAATAAGATTATCTGCAACTTTGGTTGAAGTTAATAGAATTGGGCAAGGAATATTTAAATCTTCTAATTGAGACTTAAAAGCAGAATAAAGTACATAAATGAATTTACTTTTCCCAAAAGTGTTAATAAAGAACGAATTATTATCCTTCAATTTTAAATAATACGATTGATCCCAACCATGAACAAACGTAATAACGTCAATAGAAAACCAATTAGCAATTTGTAAATAAATTGAATCTCTTTTAATCTGATAATTTCTTAGAGAGGGATTTAGTATAACTACATCGGGTCTCCAAAAAATAATTGTAAAGACAAAAATTATGAAATCTGGAATAAGAGTTAATATTGCAGGAATATGAGGTCTTTTCCCTTGAAAACAATATTTAATTTTGTATTTCCAATGAGGAGACAAGCCACTGTAATGATTTGCTACACCTCCAAGTATTTTAAATGAAGGCACTACAATTAGTATCTTTTTATTACGATCTAAATTCATAAGGAATAACTTCATTTTGACCGGAACTTAGTACTACATACCAATATCCGATACTATATATTAATACGAATAATAAATATACTATTTGATTAGTTTTAAATTTTAAGGATGTTAATGTATACGGAATACACACGAACATGCCAATCAATAAATAGAGGAATATACGATTCCCCTGAGGTGAAGCACCAAACAGATTAGAAAGGACAATATAAAAAAACCAAAGTTTCCAGAAAAGATTTACTTTATGCTTATCTATAAATAATGATGCAATAAACACAAAATTAATCAATAAATTAGTTCCTATATTTCTTTCTCCGCCCCAAGAATCCAAATAGCCTGTTACGCCTTCATTTAAAGATATTAAAAATGAGAGAGACATAACAATAGGCTGCATAAAATTGAAAAAGAATCCAATTACAAAAGAAAGTATAGTGGCAACAAGTATTGTTCTTTTCTTTAGTTGCAATAGATGAATAAATATTAATGGTAACATCAATAAGACAGAAAAGTGAAAAAATGAAGCAATTATAATACAAATTATATATAATATATAATTTCGATTGTATAAGGGAATCAGTGAGCTGGCAAAAATACCAATTGCAATATACTGACGCATTATATTTAATGATGCTCCATAGCAAAACAAAAAAATCAAGATTAATGATAGCATCTGATCTTTAGAAAATCTGTTTATTAGAACACCCAGTCCACCAAATATTAGTGTATAGCAAACAAACAGAAAGACTGTATAGTTGAAGAAGGAACTAAAAAATAAAACAAAATAATACCAAATTATTTGGGAACCACTGAATGTCCTTGTATATTTTTGACTTTCAACATTAATAAAATTATCATAATATCCTAATGTATCTGTTCCTACACTTAATTCTCGGATACTTGCGAACGCGATTAAAACTATTATGCCTAACCATAAAAATGGCTTTTCAAATAACTTTTTATTACAGGTAGAAATTGACCAAAAACTCAATAAAAGCAATAAAATTATTATATATACAATCATAGAATCTAAAAATTATAATAGATAGATAAATGTTAGTGTATATTTATAATTTTTCACATTGAAATATATTTATAATTATATTTCTTCGATTACCAAATATTCTGCTATTATTGTGGGAATATTTTACGATATATGCTAATGATTTAATAATGCTATTGTCAGTAATATTGTTATGAAATTATGTAGGTTTTAGATTATCTTGAATTATATTCAATCTAATTCATTGCCACGGAGCAGAAAAATCTTGATGTTGGCGCATTCTATATTATTTGACTTTAATATTGTCATATTGGCTATATATAAACTCCAAAATTTCATGGGATTTGTAATTGAATAAAAATTTAGTATTTATTTTTATTCATAAGATATATTTTAGTGACATAAGTAGTTAATTTTGGGAATAATAGAATAAATAAGATCCAGATAGCATTTTTGTTATATCCAAATTTATAATTAGTCTTAATTTTATTTTTATACAATATAACTTTATTGGAATCTTTGTGAACAACCGCATTCATTAATTTATAAACCTGATATCTTTCATTGATAGAAATAGATTTTTTATGTGAAAATTCTAAGAAGTACATGCTAATTTTTAAACTTGATAATCTGAAATTTATCCATTTTTCAAAATTAGAAAAATGAGAAGCTGAGTTATTTAGGATTCGATACACGCCAAATATACAATCCATATACTTAATTTTACTAATTAATGCCATATAGAGCCAAATCGGTTTATCTCCCATACTCCAATGATGCTCTTCTGGTTTAATGTTATTCGAATAATCTCTGTAGATACTTGCGTTAAATAATGTAGTTAATGTTGATATACCATTAGATTCTATCAAATCATCAAACGAACATTTATCACTGCCAGACATTCCAACTTTTCTTTGCAATTCTTGATTATATTTGTATGCTTTTCCACAGCACATAGCATAGTCTGGATGTGATTCGAGAAAGTCTACTTGCTTTTGAAGTTTGTGTGGATCAGTCCAGTAGTCATCACCTTCACACATTGCAATATACTTTGCACCCGTGGCTTCACATACCTTATTCATTATGCGCGCTAATGAGCCATCCCTTTTACTATATTGGTTTTCTGTTTCATAAATAGGCTTGATTATATCCGGATACTTTTCTGCATATTCTCTTATTATATCTGCAGTTCCATCTGCCGAAGCATCATCATGAACAATTGCAACAAATGGGAAGTTTGTCTTCTGCATCACAAAGCCCTCCAATGCATCACGTATATATGGTTCATGGTTGAAGGTAATACATCTTATGCATACCAGCGGTTTCATTTTTGCACAATCTTCCTGTATCTTATTGATTTGTGAAGTTACTGTTTGGCTCAATTCAGACATCATACCTACAGTTAAATTAATTGTCAATACCATAATAGGAATCCCATTCCGGATGAGACACCCTTAGTTCCCCTCATTAATCTTTGCGATGCTCCATATCTCCTCTTTTTGAGGGGTATCTTTTCTTTTTGTCTTGAAGGTTATTAGTTTTTCGTCGGTGTAGACTTTTGAGTTTGAAAAGATAAATAACTCTCGAAGAAAATCATAAAGCATCTTTTCAATCATGTCAATGGGAAGTCTATCAAGACAACGTAATGCCGGGGTGTTGTTTTTGTGTCTTTTATCAATTTCCAGTTTTACGATGACAGTCTTTCTTTCCCTTACAGCAAATGACAGACTATATTTCATGTTATTCTGAAAATTTTCCAAAAGACCGGATGCCGTGGTCTTGCCCACCAATCTGTTGTATATCTCTTTCCATAAGCTATATATCAGCCAGTTCAAGGCAAGACCCTGATTCGGTTGATGGGAGGATACCAGCTTGTTTCTGAGAGGCGTATTTTCCAACAGAGAGAGGAATGGAAGATGTTTTATGATACGATATTTGTTTATAAGATTTGTGAATTTACGACCATAGCCGGAAAGACAATTATATCTTAAAAAGAAGAGTTCCCCTTCCGACAACTGAGCCCTGACAGTCTTTGCATAATCGAGTTTTCGATCATTTTCAATAGGCGCATTGTCAATTATAAGAAAAAGTCGATAAAGAGTTCTGAAGAGAGGAGCTATTTTGAAGCATTCTCAAAATAAAAGGCGGTATACTTGTCAGCCGCATATCTCCATGCTCTTCCAAAAGTGACATATTCCTTAAAATCGTCCTGCATCTTCGCCATCTGTACATCGAAGAATCCAATGCCCTCATCGTATATACAGTCAAGATCATTCTTCTGTCGGTGGTAAAGGGACAGCAACTCAAAGAAAAGATCGTTGAAACGTTGAAGTTCAGCTTGATTTATAGCTTTATCACTGAGGTCAGTCTGAAGATCAGCAGCCTGGGCATTGAGATCTCTCTGTAATCTTTCCTGAAGTTGGTTTGTCTGTGATGTAAGCTCTCTCTGAGCTTTGAGTGTCCAATACATCATCAGGCAACTGAGTGCTGCAAGCACGGCTCCGAGCACACCTCCGACAAAATCTCCGAGTGTTCCCCACAAATCATTGTCGAGCACATATCCCTCCCCAAATTTGAAGCAGTCTCGCCTCCAGAAAAAAGCTATCGCAGCAACAACAACAAATACCAAAGTCCCGAAAACGACAATATTTATAGTCGTTTTTCCGATAGCAGGTGCTTCCCATACATTATCAGAAGAGGATCTTTCATTTTGCATCGTCATGCTGCCTTGTCTTGACTGCGGCTCAGACATCAATAAACTTTATGTATTGAAAAAATGAAATTTACTGGCGGAATTCAATATAATCAACATATATCATAACAATCTACACGTATCATAGAGAAGTTTCTTACAGATCAACATGTTATATTGTCTTTATCAATTATTATGAATGATAAGGTTCCTGAAATCTTACAACTTTTGCAGGGACTCCGACTGCTACCGCATAATCTGGAATATCCTTAGTTACTACAGCACCAGCTCCAATACGTGCATGTTTCCCAATTCTATGACATGATGGCATTATTATAGCACGAGAGCCTATGACTGCGCCATCTTCGATAACCAAAGATGTGGGTTCTACAAGATCTCTGGATTTGTTGTGATCGGAATGAAATGGATGATAATGTGATTCAATTAAGTGAGTAATCAAATTTATTTATTGTAAAATTTTCTCCCTACTATTTCGTTATATTATGACAATACACTCTAATACATACAATCATAGCAAGGAAGAAACAAATAATATTGCCAGAGGAAGAACGCCTGGCATTGGAGGCCGGATACAAACTTCGAATTAATCGGTCTTTTTTTTAAAATATTTCCATATAAAACGACTGAACAGGTAGGTATCGTCCATGTTGCAAGTATTTCTGGACCAGAATAATCCTTGGTTTCCAATTGTTGAAATTCAGAAGAACTCAGGTTACATCCTTTCTCAATTTTGATATTTACACCATGAAAACACATTGAATAATCTGGATGCGACTCAAGAAAATCTACTTGCTTCTGAAGTTTGTAAGGGTCTGTCCAGTAGTCGTCACCTTCGCACATTGCTACGTATTTTGCACCGGTTGCATCACAAGCTTTATTCATTATACGCGCTAATGATCCATCCTTTTTGCTATATTGGTTTTCTGTTTCATAAATTGGCTTGATTATATCGGGATACTTTTCTGCATATTCTCTTATTATTTCTGCAGTCCTATCTGTCGAAGCATCATCATGAACTATTGCAACAAAGGGGAAATCTGTCTTTTGCATGACAAATCCCTCCAATGCATCACGAATATACGGCTCATGATTATAGGTGCAGCACCTTATTGCAACCACATTATTTTTCATAATTTATATTGGGTTTTTAATTAAGTATCAGTCGGAAATTAATTTGGCTGGTGATCCTTTAACAATTGAATTTGCCTTGATTGATTTGGTAATAAGAGATCTGGCACCTATGTATGCCTTGTGTCCTATTACCGTAACTTTTCCGGAAATACTTAAGGCTCCTTGTCCGATAAAAACTTCATCTTCTACAATTGTATATGCACCTACTGTAGCCCCGCCTGCAACAAAACAATATGTTCCGATTTTGTTATTATGAGAAATATTCACACCTGATAGCAAGATTGTTCCTTCACCTATATTTGAATCTGCTTGAACATGAGTAAATGCACTAATATATACACCTATATCAGATATTTTTGCAAATTTAGATATAACCGCTGTTGGATGTATAAGAGTAGGTACACTTCCTCCTCTTACAATAATTTCATTAACCAGCCTACGTCGTATCTCGTTATCTCCCATTGTCAAAAGATAAGATTTTCCATGTAGATCATTTTTCAGTAAATCATCAAACGATCCAATTATAGTAAAACCGTGATCCTTCTCTCCAGTTCTATCACTATTATAGTGATACAATCCAGCTATCTTATAGCCACATGATTCTGCCAAATCAATAAAGACCGGGGTATTATGACCTACCCCCAAGGCGTATATTTCTTTATTCATTTTTCCATTCATTTATCACGGATTTTCTTTTCCCGGAAGCCAATGTTGGAATTCCGTCCACCTGCTCTAATATTATGTCTGCATCGTCACCAAGAGTTTCTTTAAAAGCGCAAACAGCGTCATGTAAATAATCATCCAAATCAACATTGCTTTTCAGTATCACCTTTAATACATATCGCTTCTCATTTTTTTGAATGAATTGCCATTGTATAATTTTATCGTAGTGTTTTAAAATTCTTCCTATCGTCATAGGAGAAAAAGGAGCGCCAGATGTTGTAAAACAAATATCAAGACGCCTTCCATATAGTTTCCCAAGCACTGGAAATCCTTTGCTTTTATCATCCGGAGGAAGCAACATCCCAACATCGCCAGTGTCATATCGGATTAATGGGAAAGCATGGTTATGAAGATCTGTTACAATTATTCTGCCTAATTCCCCGAATTTTGCCGGCATATCGTTATCTATGTTTAGCACCTCAAAAATACAACTCGCATTATTAAAGTACATTACATTATCTTTATCATCAGTGGGAATTTTCTCCTGGGCTAAAATGCCACATTCTTCATCAGCATATTGTGATATTATTTCACTTCCAATATATTTTTTTACATTTGCTCTCACATCGTCATGTAGAGCCTCGCTTCCGGCAATAATTATTTTAACAGTTGGAAAAGAGATAGAATTTTCCTTTGCATAATTTGCCAACAAATCAAATGAAGATGCGTATCCCCTAAGACAAATTGCCTTGTTTGTATTAATGGTTTCGCATAATTCACCCAATCTTTTTTTATCCATTGCAGCTATATCAAAAGGGATGATTCTTTCCCGTCTGATTTGCTCAGGACTTTTATTTTGCCACTTGTTACAAGTCCTAAGGTGCACGAGCATTTCGTGGGTCTTAAAACCAACTACTTTCCCATAATACTTTAATTCTGCAATTCTTCGGTTTCTTTTTTCTGTATCTTGGGGTATTGCAAATGGTGTTCCTGTAGAACCGGATGTTGTCTGGACGTGCAGTTTACCTTTTTGGCCTGGTATTTTTGATGGATCAACACATATCTTTGTATAATGTTGCGACAGAATAGTTTTATTCACTATCGGAAACTCATTTAGAGACTTATCCTTATATCCTTTATAAAATTCACATTCTCTTGTTGCGTATTTTAATAAATTCTCCAGTTTCTTTTTTCGATAAGTCTCTGTTGATTCTTTTGAAAGAGTATCCAATTTTTTTATTTCCCGATAGTGCTTTCCAATTGGGCTACCTTTAAAAAAATCATGAATCCAAAATTTATTCCTATAATATGCTGCAAGAATATTCATATTAGAGTTAGAGGTTATTTCATGAAAGATAATACTCTTTCGATATCGGAATCGGAGAGGTCGTGGTGCATTGGGAGACAGAGAACGGTGTCGGCAAGTTTTGTCGCTACGGGAAGGTTTTCTTTTCCGGCTGAGGGCAGTCCGCGATAGGTGCTGAATTCGCTAATCAACGGATAGAAGTAGCGTCTACCCAGAACGTTTGCCTCTTTCATCTCAGAATATAGTTGGTCGCGGGTCCTACCGAATTTTTCAGCATCTATGAACACAGGGAAGTAGCTGTAGTTGTGTCTGACTCCGGGCATATCATCGAAGAATGAGATCCCCTCAACATCCCTCAGGGCATTTCTGTATTTCTGTGCAACTTTCTGACGCGCGGATATTGCTGCATCTACCTGCCGGAGATTGAGTATACCGTATGCAGCTCGCATCTCATCCATCTTGGAGTTGATGCCGGGTGCCACAACTGTTGTTTCACCTGCGAAACCGAAGTTCTTGAGGTAGTCTATACGTTTCTTTGTCTGCTCGTCGTGCATGACCATGGCGCCTCCCTCTATCGTGTTGTAGACTTTAGTGGCATGGAAAGATAGTGTCGACATGTCTCCGGCATTAAGAATTGATTCTCCGTCAACCTCCACGCCGAATGCATGTGCCGCGTCATAAATGACCTTTAGACCGTATTTGTCTGCTATCTCCTGGATAGTTTTTGTATCGCACGGTTTGCCATAGCAATGAACCGGCATGATAGCTGTTGTCTTGGGTGTGATCGCCGCTTCAATCTTTGACGGGTTGAGGTTGCATGTGGCAGGGTCTACGTCAACGAACACAGGTTTGATACCGTTCCACCATAATGAGTGAGTGGTGGCAACAAAGCTGTATGGGGTAGTGATAACCTCACCGGTTATACGCAAAGCCTGTAATGCCGTGATAAGTGGCAAGGTACCGTTGGTGAAAAGACTGATATAGGGAACCTTGAGATAGGAGGCAAGTTCTTTTTCGAGTTGCTGGTGGAAGCTACCGTTGTTGGTGATCCACTTGCTTGCCCATATCTCCTTGAGCATATCGTGAAACTCCTCCAGATCAGGGAGAAGGGGAGAGGTCACAGTAATCTGTTTGGAAGCCATTTTGTTAATTCATAATGCCCCAACAATTCATAATTCATAATGCATAATGCACAATTATGAAACAAGGCAATTTTATATTATATTTATTTCGAAATCTTTATGAAGGAGAGGAGTTCGCGGAGATCGGTTGAGCGCGTAAGTTTTGTAATGGCGAGGAAATATACGATTCCTACAATTATTCCTATTAAGAGGCGAAGAATATTGTTTGGAAGAATCTGGACTATAATCCAGACTATAGCTCCCATTGTCAATGAATATACAAGCGTCGGGATCAGGTCTTTGATCTGGGTGAGAAAGCCAACCTGTATCAATTTTCCTGTATAGTGAGTGTTGATGCCTAATGCAATCAAAGAACTGAGAAGATTGCCCCAGCACATTGCCTCAAGTCCCAGCGGAACAGTGGCACATAATATCATTACACCGATGCATTTTTTCCAGATTTCAAGTTTAAGGAACAGGTCGCTCCTACCTTTTACCTGTAAGAGATTGAGGTTTATCGCATGGATCGGATACCACATCATGCTGAGACAGATTATTTGCAACAGCACGGCTGCGAATTCCCATTTCTCTTTGAGTACAAGTATAATAAACGGATGTGCCACTGCGGCAAGTCCTATCATCAATGGGAATACGATGAATGCAGATAGACGGAGAAAACGTCTGTAGACATCACGTAATCTGTCATCATCATTCTGGATGGTGCAAAGTATCGGGAATGTCACTCTCTGGATTATACCCGAAACATTTGACGAAGGAAATTCTGCAAATTGCTGTGCTCTTGTATAATATCCAAGGTCTGCAGCATTAAACACTTTTCCAATGACTATCAGGTATATATTTTTGTAAACTGTGTCAATAATACCGGAAAGAGCCAACTTTGAACCGAAACCGAACAGTTCGCGGAACGATTTCCAAGAGTATGTCCATTTCGGTCTCCATTTTGAGAATACCCAAAGCAACCCGACATTTACTGTAAGGTTAGTAAGCTGGTACCAGACTATTGACCAGACCCCATAACCGGTATATGCCATTGTGATGCCTACAACACCGGAAACTACCGCCGCAGAAAAGGATGCTTTCGCCTGTGTCTTAAAATCGATTTTTACAGTAAGCAATGCGCGTTGAACAACCACAAATGAATTGATCAGCACACTCAGGGATATCAGGCGCGTAAGAGGCGTGAGAACCGGTTGGTTATAAAATTTTGCGATAAGCGGTGCGCAAAAAAACAATATCAGATAAAGGACAATGCCGACACCTATATTGAAATAGAAGACGGTGGAATTATCAACCTCAGAGCGATCCTGCTTACGGATGAGAGCCTGCGAGAAACCACTGTCCACAAGTGATTGTGAGACAGCAATGAAGACCGCAAGCATACCGACCAGACCGTAGTCATCAGGGGTGAGGATTCGTGCCATGATGATCATGACCACGAATGCTATTCCCTGGACGGAGAATCGTTCAAGAGTGCTCCAGAGGGTTCCTTTGAGTGTCTTTTGCTTTAATGACTCCACTGTAAGTTATACCAGCTCTTGGGAAACTTTCCGTTCCGAGGAACGGAACACACGACAAAAAAAGCTATTCGATTTATGCTTTTGTGCTAATTAGTGAGATGGCTACGTCAGTTGGCGGTTCGATTACTATACATGTCGTCGTAGTAACGCTCGTAATCGCCGGAGGTGATGTTGTCCATCCATTCCTGGTTGTCAAGATACCAGCGCACGGTCTTCTCTATACCCTCCTCGAACTGCAGGCTCGGTTCCCATCCGAGTTCCTTCTGAAGCTTGCGGCTGTCGATGGCGTAGCGCATGTCATGCCCGAGACGGTCGGTGACGTAGGTGATCAGC
>CAMWID010000066.1 GCA_947174235.1 uncultured Porphyromonadaceae bacterium
CGGTAGCCCCTGTATATCAAGCTATCGGGTTTTGTTTTTTCAATGCAAAGATAATTATTTTCACCGGATTAGGCAACAGCGAGAAAAAGGACACCGGATCCGGCGCATGAAATTTATATAAGATTTGGTTAATTTCAATGCAGCTTTAGTGAAAGTATATTTATAGACTTCATAATCAACTGAAAATATCTAAATTAAATCATGCAGATAGAGTTTTTCAGCAAAGTAAAAGACCCACGTGTTTTAGACAAGAGAACGGTGCCGTCAATCTGTCAATAATCCGCAAGTTCGCAATGGAGCTGCTGAAGAAGCAAACTGACAAGTTGAGCCTGAAACGGAGAAGAAAGAAATGTATGCGAAATCTCGACTATCTCGCCAAGGTTATGAACGAAAGTTAAATTTCATGCACCGGACCTGAAAGTTAATTGCTACTTTTCAAATATCAGGAGAGAAAACTGATGTAATCTCTATAGCTGAGCCTACTGATTAACACTACTGTCATAGACTTTCATGGAACATCAATCAGATAAATTAACACTTGCATAAACCAACCATTTATATATTTCCTCGTTTTTAAAATATACAAATTGTTCTAAAAATCAAAACTATGTTAGAAGCTGGTATTATTATTTTTCTTGTCGGTTGCATTTTTTCAATTTGGCTCCGACTCAACGCGCATTCGGACGCGAGGGCTCTTACCCCCCGTCCTGTGGGCGAGAGAGTAATTGCCATAAGACTGATGAAACAGAAAAGGCGCATCGACGCAAGGGCTGCCAACATAATGTTGGCAGCGGGAGCACTGCTTATCCTTATATACGGACTTTTTAATTAAGCGGCCCTAAACGCGATTACCCTCTATTTGCTACTGTAAGGGTAGTCTACAGAATGTATATTTTTTAGTATCTGACTAATTATCAAAAACAACTCT
Source organism: uncultured Porphyromonadaceae bacterium (assembly GCA_947174235.1). Taxonomy (GTDB): domain Bacteria; phylum Bacteroidota; class Bacteroidia; order Bacteroidales; family Muribaculaceae; genus Lepagella. Next base: position 929 of record CAMWID010000066.1, read on the forward strand.
ATGCCGCGACATGATTTCAATGAAGCGGCATAGAGTAATTTTAAAGCTTTTTCTTCAAATATAGAACTCTTCCCACAAAAATGTAATGCAGGGGTCTTGGGATCAACGTATTTCGTCAAGCAATTCTCCTGAAGGACATGTAAAATTATCTATAGGAATACTCACTGACTTCAAACCTTCAAGGGTATGAACCGCAGGAGATACAAAATCAGGGAAATCAAGTCCATTAATATCCTGAAAATATAGAAGACACGCGTCTTTCCACCATACGGCATCTTTTGCCTGAATCTCCAATCTTCGGGCAACATCGGCATAAAGCTTTTTATCTGGTATGTCTTTTTCACATTTTTTCCATTCTTCCACAAAACTTTTAGCCTCCTTTACTCCCCGTTCGTAATGCCTGCAGAGACTTTCCCATAATGTTTCCCCGGAGGAAAGTATCTTTGACCATTCCACATGGTGAAACCACAACAGGTATTCTTCCGGACATTTGTCGACAGAACCGTATATATCCGAATAAGGATAAGGATACTGCGACACCGCCCCGCTCCCCGACAAAGACCTGTCGAAACCAATACCTATGGAGTCTGCCTGATGATAATATTTCGGCAACCAGTCAGGACGTGCACCTTCAGGATCGCACCACGGCTCCGGTCCGTAATGATGTCCGAAAGCAAACAGATGATGGAGCCCCATCGGCATCATATAGTCAACCACCGCTTCCCTTGACCTGAGCATAATGTCTACAATCCTGTCTTCAGTTTCCTTGGTGCGTGGTTTCAGTTCAAGCGCCACCCATTCCCTCGCTATCTGTTCAGGCGACAGACCGGGGTCCCAGGCGAGCCTTCCGAACGCATACCAGTTTGCCCGTGCGAAAGGATGTCCGGTAAAATTCCGGGAATCGCCGATGTTTGCAACGCCGGCGATACCAGCCTGCCCTTCGGGAGATACGGCAGAGAACAATTCTGTCCACATCGGAGCCAGATACGCAAGATGGTTGCTATGACCGAGATACTCCTGTGTTATCTGCAATTCCGGCATGGTACGCGTGTGCGGCATTGCCGACAGCAAGGGGCTGAAAGGTTCCCTCGGCTGAAAATCAACAGGTCCGTTTTTTATCTGGACAATCACATTGTCATCAAACTTTCCATCCAGCGGTTTAAATTCAATATATGCCTGCTTCGCGCGGTCAGCATCATCAGGAGAATAGACAAAAGCGCGCCACATCACTATCCCGCCATATGGCTTCAACACTCGCGCCAGCATGTTGGCTCCCTCCGCATGAGTTCGCCCGAAGTCACATGGTCCCGGTTGACCTTCGGAATTTGCTTTCACTAAAAAACCTCCGAAATCGGGAATATAAGCATAAATCTCCCTCACTTTATCATTCCACCATTCCTTCACACCGGCGTCAAGCGGATCCGCACTTTCTAAACCTCCCAACTGCATCGGAGCCGCGAAATTGGCAGACAGATATACCTTTATCCCATAAGACCGGAACAGATCCGCAAGAGCCGCGACTTTTTTCAGATACTCGTCCGAAAGTATCTGTGACGAAGCATTTACATTGTTGAGCACTGTACCGTTTATTCCGACAGCCGCGCACAATTCGGCATAATCTTTACAACGCGAAGATACCGAATCAGGAAGTTCATCCCATTTCCAGAGGCTTTTACCGGCATACCCTCTTTCCACAGTGCCGTCAAGGTTATCCCAGTGATCAAGAATCCTCAATGTAAAAGCCGGGGAAGAAATGATGGTGTCTTCTATCGTGACACCCATTGCCCGCAATCTTTTGAGGTGGCTTTCCCCATACCTTTTTCCAACAGGTGTTGAAGCCTTGACCTCCGGATTCTTCCCGGGAATAATCATGAATGACTCGTCAGATCTTACCCGAGACTCTTCCGAAGCCGATATGACCGCATCCGCCACTCGGACTCCGAGTGTTTTCTTGTCCAAAGGGTGTATGTCGTTCCATTCTCCGAGATCACAGTTCTTTATCAGCCATGTGTCATGAGATCCGGCAACGGCATCTGCCTGTGAATCCCTCATTTCTTGCCACGCTTTTCTTTCCGTGGTCTCGGAGGGATGGAGAAATCCTGCGAGTTCCACTATATAGAATGGCATTTTCTTATTATTCCACCGCTTTCTCCAGTCTGCAATCATTGTCTTCAACAACGATGAATATTGATTACGGCTCCCGACATTGGATTCTCCCTGATACCATACCACCCCCGAAAACGGCATATTCCTCAACGGACTGATCATCGAATTGTAAAGCACTGTCGGCACGTAGCAATAAAACTCCATTCCGGGAGCGACGGGCATCCTTGCCCCCTGACGATATCTCCATTCCCCTTCAAGAGAAACTGTATCCCCAGAAGACTCTATGCGGTAAGGCTTATCTGCAACGAACGCCGGATACCCGTTCTGGCTGATCAACCTGACCGTGATCTGGTTTTTTCCCGCCTTGACAAGATTTCCCGGAACTGTATATTTCCTTGGAGGATATTGATAGGAGGTCGTTCCTATAAACACACCGTTGAAAAACACTGAATCCGCGTCAACTATACATCCTAACCTCACAACGGCATTTTTCCCCGCCATCGAGGCAGGAATTTCTACTGTTTTCCGGAACCAGTGGCTGCCGTTGACCGGATTTAGACCATCAGAACCCCAACTTGCCGAGGATACCCCATACTCACCCGGAACCGATACCGTTTCCCACAAAGAATCATCCAGAGCGGCATCATTCCATCTCTGCGAAGCACAGATTCCCGGATCAGAATTATTCAGGACATCGTTCCATCGTCTGAAGGATTCTCCCTCCAGTTCTTTTATTCTTTCCCTATATCCGGCATCTGCATAAAACTTCCATTTGTTTATGGCAAGTGGATAATCCGACAGACTTTCCCTGCTCATCCACGCTTCAATCGGCGTACCACCCCAGCTGCTGTTGACTATGCCTACCGGAATACCGGTTCTTGCATTCAGTTCTTTGGCGAAGAAATAACACAGAGCCGAATATTCTGAAGCCGTTTCCGGGGAAAGCATTTTCCAATCTCCCCTCGCGTTTGTGCTCTCTCCGGTGAAATCAAAGACCTTTTCCACCTGAAACAGTCTGATATCATCATTGGAATATTTTACCACCTCATCGGCAAACATATCTGCAACCCGTCTTATTGGAAGCTCCATGTTAGACTGTCCCGAACACAAGAAAACATCCCCGGCGAGCACATTGTCAATAATTTTTCCGTTTACATTTATTGAATACGGACCTCCCGCGCTCAACGCCGGCAGCTCAAGCCGCCATTTCCCTGTGTCTCCGGCATACACCACAACACTGTCCCCACCGCATGAGGCACATATTTTTTCACCGGCTTCCGCAGTTCCCCAGAGACATACAGCCTTGTCACGCTGCACCACCATCCCGGAAGAAAGCACATCCGGCAATATCACTTCAGATCTGACACCCGGGAATGACAGACATGACAATGCCAGTATTGTAAAAAATCGTCCACAATTCATATGACTCACATTAAAATTCGCAATAATGCAAATTTACAGTATCAATTACAGTCTGCCATATAAAATCGAGTTTTTCATCATATGGATAGGTCTTACGACATATAAATCCGTATCCTATCTATAATAAATTGTATCGCGGGCGCTGACATTATGGTTCATGACAGCGTCCGCGATACAAAGATCATATATCCCGGGAGTATTTTATTCCTCGGAGCTTTCGGATGCCGGCGCCTCAGCCACTTCATCCGTCTCCTCAGCAAATTTTGTCATCCCGGCATCCAGCAGGATATTATACCAGGTGAAAAGCTTTTTTATATCGTTGTCATATACGCGCTCCTTGTCAAAATCGGGTATCACAGCCTCAAACTCATCCCTGAGACCACCGTCAGCGATAAGTTTCTTGACATCTATCGCCTTCCCTTCATTGCGGGCGTACACGAGATCAAGGATCTCACCCAGAGGTTTGTCACCGGAATCGGTATACATCGCGATATCACCCAATGAAACCACCTTGTCGCGTGAGTGCGCGGGGAAGCGTTTCTTGGTCTTCAGTTCCTCAACCACAAGCATCTTGTTGCCTTGCGACACAATGCGAAACAGACCGGGCTTACCGGTGATTGCCAAAATTTCTCTAAGCATGTTTCCTATTTTTGATTTGATGTTTCTAATAAATTATTTATCTGATAAAGCAGAGACACGTCTCCGCTATTGTCAATAACGTCAATCTTGTTTCTGTCAAAAAGATCAAACTCTCCCTGCTGCGCCGACATCCGTGCCTCTATCTGTTGCGCCGACATGCCATTGCGCTCAACCACCCGGTTGATCCTCACATCCACAGGTGCATCCACAAGCCATATTCGAGAACAGATACTGTCAAGACCGCTTGTATGAAGTATTGCGGATTCCACGAACACCGGAGAGCCATTCCGCCCGGCACGCGATATGAAATCAGATTTCACGGCACTGTGGACAATCCTGTTGACATAATTACGGATATTCTCATCAGAAAAAATCTTGTCAGCCATAAGCTTGCGGTCAAGGGTGCCGTCTTCAAGATATATGGATTCAGAAAACAATTCTTTCAATGCATTCCTGACATCCATATCTTGATCCATAAGGATTTTCGCCTCGAGGTCGCAATCATACACCCAATACCCTTTGAGACGCAATATCCTCGACACTACACTTTTACCGGCGCCTATACCACCGGTTATGCCTATTATGCATTTCTCACAAGATTCCATTTCTTACTTTATGAAATCAATTCTTTACGATCGTATATTCCACACTATCGTTCTGAAGCGAAAGATTCAGCAGACGATCGGGATACCTTACCACGCTGACATGAAGGCGACCCGACGAAGAATGGGCTATCTGGTCGTAATCAACCTGCAATTCGATCGAAGGATCATCATTGTCCCCAAGCCTGCTCATCGCCACATAATATTGCACTGGGACTTTTGACGGAAAGAGCAGAAGACTCTCCCCTTTTGGAACATTTGCCGGCGTTATCGTGATAAGAGCTTGTTTTTTTACCAATGGCTCGATCGGAACCGTCACTTTCACTTGCGACGGCAATATTCTCGCACCCCGTATTTTCTTTAAATTCGCATCAATCTGCGTGGTCTCCGACAGATCCTGAAGATCAAGTATCTCCGTCTCCACTGTATATATTGTGTCAAGCACATCCTGCTCGGCATATACCAGCACATTTGTCGGGACACACTTCGGTTCACCTTCCTGAATGCTTCCGGAAGCCGCCATTATTTTCGCATCGACAATCACCGGAACCCGCTTTCCTTTATTGGTAGTATAAATCAGATGAATGGAATCTGTAGAAAGAGCTGTTATCTGTGCCGTAGATCCGAAAACGGTTTTCAACGACGACAACATGTCATTCTTGGTGAATCTCAAGACTCCGGCATCGGCATACTCCTTAAAATTGATAGATAGCGTTGGGTGCCGCAGGATTCCGTTTCTCCACAGGTTTGTACCTTTGTCCCTCACGCTGACATGTATTTTTTCAGGTATGTCGGATATAAATGTGACCGTATCCGGGACATTCGTAAATGCCACCTTTACATTGAAATTATTCTGAGCACTGTCATTGAGAGCCAGGATCAACCAAAAAAGAGCGCTTACCGCGACAAACTCAAGAAACAACACGACATTATGAAAACCTGAAGACGCTTTCAGATTTTTCCATTTTGCCTTTACTTCTCCTGAATTTATGTCCATGCGACTACCAAATAAAAAAATGCCGGCGGCGAAAATATTGCCGCCGGCACTTTTTGTGACATTTACTTCTTTTCTGCCGGTTTGTCTGCTGCCGGATATACTGACGTCTTGTCAACCTTAAGACTCACACCCTGAGCTACTTCGACAGTAATAGTATTTTCGCTTATATCTTTGATCTTTCCGTGAATACCTCCGGCTGTTATGACCTTGTCGCCTGCCTGCATAGCCTCACGCGCCTTTTTGATCTCTTTCTGTTTTTTTGACTGCGGACGTATCATGAAGAAATAGAATATGACAATCATTGCCACGATCATGATCATTCCGCTGATTCCTCCTCCCTGAGACTGCGCCTCAAGCAGGAATATAGAATTCAATAGGTTCATTCCTTTAATTGTATTTCGGGATTATTGATGTATGTTATTTTTACAAAGTTAGCATCTTTTCCTCTCTCTTGCAAAATTTTTCAACAAATAATGTTGCAAAACAGTTTTGCCGCAGTCATGAAAGATGACATCATTTATGGATCTTTCCCTCTTCTCTAAGTCTGTTGGAAATTGAATACAGAAGACCGTTGACAAATGCGCCGCTTTTCGATGTGCTATAGCTCTTGGCAAGCTCGATATATTCGTTGATGCTCACCACAAGAGGTATCTTCGGGAAATTGATTATCTCGGAAAGTGCCGTCATAGTGATAACCACATCCATGAATGCGAGACGCTCGCTATCCCATTTCTCGGTCATGACCGAATCATCTATATAACGGCGATAGACATCTTTGTTTTTGACAACATCAGAAAACAGCCTCATACCGAACTGCGCGTCTTCCTCATCTTTATACATCGGCAAGACAGGACGGTTGCCCGGACACCCTTCTTCAAAACGACGTATGGTCTTGATGACAAAAGTGCTTATGATATCAAGGTCATCGTTCCAGAACACAGACTTTGTCTCAAGCGCGTCAAGGAAAGTCTCGTTGTTAAGGATCACATATTTGAATATATCCCGCCAGAAATCACAGTCTGTCTGGAAATCTGTAGCCGGAAAACGCATATAATCACGGTATACCTCAGACTCCATTACTGCTGAAAGAAGTGATTCAAGGAGCTGACGGTCTTCCGCTATCCATGAGAGTTTGTTCTCCTCCACATATTCGAGCACATCCTTGTCTTCGCTTATCGCAGCCACAAGCTCGTTGTCGACAAAACGCATGTTAGGGTTCAGGTCTTCCTCCGTCGGCACATATTTGTTGCGGTTGTCGTCAATCTGGTCTCTTCGCAGATTCACGAGTTCCACCGGCAAAAGCAAAAGTCTGAAATATAATTCCCTCGCCTTCCCCATGCTGACCGACAAGGTGTTGACGGCATCACTGATATTGTCTCTGGAGGCATAGAAATTCTTGAAGGTCTCCGTCATCATTTCTTTCATGCGCTCCACTCCGCGAAGCGTGAAATTCTCCCTTTTCGCAATCGCCGCATTGAGTGCGGGATTCACATATAGGATCAGATTGAAAATACGCTCCCAAACCTGATCATCTTCCGCCTCACTCGAACTTTTCTGGAAATTTTTATATATTCCACTCTCTTTCACCTCTTCGGCAAGACTGTCTACCAGTCTTTCAAACGGGAATTGATCCTGACGGAACCGCATTTGGAGAGACTTTATCTTCTCGTCAGCAAGAATCTTCTTGATGAAACGTGTGTCATGGAGCGGAAGATAACCGCCTCTCTTCTCAATTCTTTGTGACACCCTTATCATCAGGATAAGCATGTCAAGATAAAGATTGTACGCGAACCTCTTCTCCTTTGTCGGCGACAAAGGCTGGGATTCCAACATGAAACGGTTATCTGTCAAAAGGAAAGAATATAGCAGCTGCACCACTTTTATTCTTATCAACACACGGTTTATCATAACTCTTTATGCTCTGTATATTGTTTTATAGCGGAAAAATCAATTCCGTTACAAAGTGCAAAATTAGCCTAAATAGACGGATTGACCAAATTTAATTCTTTTTTATTAGTGTTTTTATGACCCAGAAAACTGTCATATACGCTGCAAAATGGTAAAGGCAGTTCTCATCACGGTCTTGTCACTCATTCGAAAATCCCGCAGACAACCTCTGTCTGACAGCTTCATACAGCATGACCCCGGCAGCCACTGAAACATTCAGCGAGCCGATACTGCCCAAAATGGGGATTGCGGCAAGACGGTCGCATTGTCTTATGACATCCGGGGAAATGCCTGTGTCTTCCGCCCCCATCACGATAGCCACCGGAACTGTAAAATCAGCTGCGGTATAGTTCTCCGCACCCTTTTCAGAAGCACCGACAATGAGGTAGCCGTTTTCCTTCAGTTTCCTTACAGCCGTAAGCGTGTCTCTTTCCCGGCATACAGGCACATAGAACAACGCTCCGGCTGAAGCTTTGACAGCGTCAGAGGTGACTGACGCGCTTCCCCTTTCGGGAATGACGATAAAATCCACTCCCGCACAATCGGCGCTTCTCGCTATGGCACCGAAATTTCTGGCATCGGTCACTCCGTCAAGCACAACGACAAGCGGAGTTTTCCCTTCTTCATACAGCTGTGGGATAATATTGTCAAGACGGTGATAACCGACAGGCGAAAGCAACGCTATCGCTCCCTGGTGGTTTTTCATCGTTATGCGGTTGAGCTTCTCAAGCGGAACACGCTGTACCACTATGTCATAGTCGCGTACCTTGTCAAGCAATTCTTTGGCGAGGTCGCCGCCGAGATCACGGCGTATCAGAACCTTGTCGATTGTCTTTCCTGAGTCAATCGCCTCAAGAATCGCCCTTATGCCGAATATGTAATCACTTTTTTCCATCGTCTTATATTTGTTATAGATGCGGGGATCGATTTACCCGTCTCATTATTTGTTATCAAGAAGAGTCCTTGCATTGAGAAGGGCAGCCTCATTGATTTTACTTCCCGAAAGCATCGACGCCAGCTCTCTCACACGCCCTTCCCGGTCAAGTTCCTTCACATGCGAGACCGTACGGCTGGCATTGTCAGTCTTGTAGACTTTGAAATGGCTGTCACCCTTGGATGCCACCTGCGGAAGGTGCGTTATCGCGAGAACCTGCATTTCCTTCCCCATTCGTTTCATCATGTCTCCCATCTTGTCGGCGATCTCTCCGGAAACCCCGGTATCCACCTCGTCAAAGATCACTGTAGGAAGATTCATGCATCTTGCCATAATTGATTTCAGGCTCAGCATAAGTCGTGCAAGCTCTCCTCCGGAAGCCACCTTCCCCATGGGTTGCATCTCCATGTTTTTATTGAAACTGCAAATAAAATCCGCAGTATCCTGTCCGTCGGAACTAAGTTTGCCCCGCGTCAGCTCGATATCGAACCGCAGGTTCTGCAATCCGAGTGGTTTCGCTGTAGCCGTTATCATCCCGCTTAACCTTCCGGCAGCCTCTATTCGCAGTTCTGAAAGCTCATCCGCCTTTTCTTTCAGCGATTTAGCAAGAATCCGTGCCTCTTTCTCCATTGATTCCACATCTTCATCCCCGTTGTCGATTGCATCAAGTTTTTGACGCAATTCTTCATGAAGTCTTACAAGACCTTCCTCATCTGCCACCTTGAAGCGCTTTATCGCCTCATAGAGCTGGTTCATACGCGCTGTCACTTTGGCAAGACGGGCGGGATCGGAATCTACACGATCAAGATAATCATAGACAGTCTCGGTGATATCTTTGAGTTCGATACGCAGATTCTCAAGTCTTGTCATCAATTCCTCTTCCACTTCTTCCCCGAACAAAGAAAGATTCACATTTGATATCGAGCCGATAGCCTCCGCAAGCAACGCGTTGATACTTCTGTCGCCACTTTCAAAACAGTTGTAGGCGGCTCCAAGATCCTCCCGGATCTGATCGGAATCACTGAGCATATCAAATTCCTGCTCTATCTGTCTTAGTTCTCCCCTTTTAGGCTTCAATTTATCAAGCTGTTCCAGCTGGAATGCTATAAACTCACGGTTTTCCCTGTTTTTCTCGATCTGGTTTTTAATCTTTTTGATCTTGCCTCGCAGGGCTACATATGCGGAGAAATCATCCCTATAAGAAGCGAGTTTGTCAGCATCCCCCGCGAATGCGTCCACTATCGCAAGGTGGCTCGAACTTTGCGACAATATGATGTTGCTGTGCTGGGAATGTATGTCCACAAGATTTCCCGTGATTGAAGAAAGCACAGGAAGAGTGACAGGCGTATCATTTACAAAAGCACGCGACCTTCCGGAAGGGGATACTTCCCTCCTTACAATCAGTTCGGAAGGATTCCATTCAAGTCCGTTCTCATCAAATAGTCCGCGCAACGATTTGTCAGGGGCGGAGAACGTCGCCTCGATCACAGACTTCCGGCTTTTATCTGTTATGGCCTTGGAGTCTGCCCTCTCTCCGAGAAGGAGCGAGAGCGCGTCAAGCATTATTGATTTGCCGGCGCCGGTTTCTCCTGTCACAATAGAAAGCCCGCGTTTGAAACGCAGACTGAGATCATCTATAAGCGCATAATTTTTTATGATCAGACTTTCCAGCATATCCTGTGTGTTTTGTAATGTTTCCCTTCAAAGATCATCAGGTTTTCTAATTTTCTCAAGTCTCTCTCCATCCGTGGGATAAATATCCTTAAGAAGGTCATAGACCAGCTCTCTCTCTGTCTGTGGCGCCTTTGAATAGATATTGACCAGTTCGTCAAGTTTGGCATCCCTGAACAGAGAGAGAGCCACAGACATCGGTGCATTCTTATAGATATCCGCCACAGCTTGCAACGATGAGGTCACGGCAGCACGTCCTTTGTCAGGACTCGTCGCCATTTCGTCAAGACCCTTGCGATGATACTGATAAAAAAGATCCCGTATCATCCCTGTGTTGGAGTCAGTGAATGAGCTTAACAAAGCACTCCTGTTACGGGTGTCTTCAAATGTGCGCCATCCGGTTTCCCCGCTTGACTGCGCGAGCTGAACCACGGTAGCCATTTTGTCGAAATATGGCTGCCCTCCCCTCGGGGAGAAGCTGTCAGAATCCAACGCAAGAAACAGGTAAGCGTAAAAATCAAGAATACCTGTAAGGTTGCTCCCCCACGAACCTTCATTAAAAATCAAAGGATCACCCTCCCTGTAATCGAATTCAATTTTGGTATCTTTGAAATTAAAAAGCGTGGTGGTGTATGTGCTGTTGAACACCGGACGAATCAGCTGCAACTGCAGGTCGCCTTTTACCCTGTCGTCGGCATATTCTTTTACAGTAAGGAAAAGCCGGCAGTCAATCTTCTCCGGAGGTGCGAACACCATGTTTGACCATTTGGTCTCATTCAGATACTCCGATATGCTTTCCTGCAGCGCGTTGAAGACACTTTTGTTGGTGCCCTCTATTGAACTGCTGTTCACTTCCACACTGCATTGCAGTTCCTGAGCCACGGCATCGAATGATACCGAAAGCAACATACTGATCAATACCACTGCGAAAAGGCGATATCTCTTCATTAACAAAGGCATTTCATCCCATCATTTCTCCGGCACATTACGGAAGATTGTGTCGGCGATATCCGCCGCCACCTCCCGCTTGCTTTTTGCCTCAAAAGCCACCGTCTCTCCACAGGCAGACACCATGGTGATTTTGTTGGTGTCTTTCATAAAACCAGCTTCAGGATCACGCAAGGAATTCAACACTATCCAGTCAAGATTCTTTTTTTGAAGTTTCCTGCATGCGTTCTCATACTCATGATCCGTCTCAAGCGCGAATCCTACCAGCATCTGTCCGGGCAACTTTGAAGCCCCGAGAGTGGCGGCTATATCCGGATTCTTCACAAGTCGGAGAACCATATCTCCTGTCTCCTCTCGTTTTATCTTGCTCCCGGCAACCTCCTCAGGAGCGTAGTCTGCCACGGCAGCGGCAAGTATCACCACGTCGGCGGAAGGAGCCAGTTTTACGCATTCACAACACATCTCTTTTGCGGAAGTCACATCTATCCTCTTGACTGACGGATGAGACAAGGGAAGACTCACAGGACCTGCCACCACTGTGACATCCGCTCCCCTGGATGCAAATTCTTCCGCAATGGCAAATCCCATTTTGCCACTTGAGTAATTTCCTATAAACCTTACAGGGTCTATATTTTCATATGTAGGACCCGCCGTGATCAAAATTTTTTTACCTTTCAAAGTATGCTGCGCCGCAAAAAATTTCTCCGCCGCCTCCACAATCTTCTCCGGTTCTTCCATTCTCCCTTTCCCCGAAAGACCGCTGGCAAGCTCTCCGCTTCCGGGTTCCACGATTATCACGCCGTCTCTTCTTAAAGTTTCCACATTCCTCTGAGTCGAGGGATGGCTCCACATGTCAAGATCCATCGCCGGAGCCACCATGACCTGCTCTTTCGCCGAGAGATAAGTGGTGATAAGCATATTGTCGGCTATTCCATTAGCCATCTTGCCTATTGTGCTCGCCGTGGCGGGCGCCACGATCATGAGATCCGCCCAGAGCCCGAGATCCACATGGCTGTGCCATTCTCCGGTATTGGCGGCAAAAAATTCGCTTACAACAGGTTTGCCACTCAACGCCGCCAATGTGGCAGGGGTAATGAATTCTTTCCCGTTGGGTGTTATCACGACCTGAACTTCGGCACCCTTACGGATAAGAAGACGCAGGAGATACGCAGACTTATAGGCTGCGATACCTCCTGAGATTCCCAATACTATGTGCTTTCCTTTCAACATATGCGTCAGTCATGTAGGTTATCTGGCACCGTTCTTTTCCTGCCTCTGCTCCTGAAGGTATTTATATTTCAATTGCATGAGCACGTCTTTGGTGTTTTTGGGGAAATCACCCTGCATCACCCAGTCAAAGAATGAAGGCTCTTTCCTGAGTACCTCCCGCACAGATTTGCCCTTGTGTTTTCCAAAATTAAATACAGGCACGTCGTCATTGTCAAGTACAATCCGCGCCGCCAAATCAAGATTCTTACCTATTTTTGAAAAATCAGCAAGATACCCGACATCATTCTTTAGCTCCGGATAACGTTTGAGCTGCCCGAGAAGCACCTCATATGTTGCCTGAGTGTCGGCAAGGGCGCTATGCGCAGCCTCAAGATCAGAGCCACAATAAAATTTATACGCGGCGACAAGAGTGCGCTGCTCCATCTTGTGGAATATGTTCTGCACATCAATGAACCTCCGTCCGGCGATATCAAAATTGATGCCGCATCTGCCGAACTCCTCCATAAGAAGAGGCACATCAAACTTGTTGCTGTTATAGCCCGCGATATCACATCCTTCGAATATCTCAAGAAGCGAGCGCGCTATCTGACGGAATGTCGGTGAGTCTTTGACATCTTCATCAGTAATGTGGTGGATAGCGGTACTCGCCGGAGGAATCGGCATTTCCGGATTGATCCTGCGGCATTTCTTTTCCTCATTGCCGTCAGGATAAACTTTTATATATGAAAGCTCTACTATCCTGTCACGCGTGATATTGGTACCGGTGGTCTCAAGATCAAAAAATATGATCGGACGTTCGAGATTAAGTCTGGGATTTTCTTCCATACGGATTATTTGATTAATTCATGCGACAAACATCGCCTGGTAAATCCATGATCAATTACTCAAGCACCTGCATGGGCATCTGGATAGTGACAATATTTTGGTTGGCTTCCTGCTCAAGAGGACAGAATATTCCGGGACGGGCAGGGTCGGAAAGCTTCACTACAACCGTGTCTCCTCCAAGATTGCTCAGTATCTCCACAGTGAATTGCGAATTAAACCCTATGACCATATCATTCCCCTTATATTCGCATATCACACGTTCTTCTGCAGACGTGCCGTAGTCAAGATCCTGTGCGGCAAGCTTCATCCCTTCCTGATTTATCTCAAGTTTCACAAGATTTGACGCCTTGCTTGCAAATATCGCCACTCGACGCATCGCATTCAGAAATGCCTCACGGTCTACGGTAACCACAAACGGGTTCGACTCAGGTATAACCCGGTTATAGTTAGGATAATTTCCTTTTATAAACCGGCAAGTGAGGGAATACGCGCCAAATTCAAACCGTGCGCCTTTGCTGCCGAGAGTCACTGTCACATCCTGCTCCTCTTTCCCTATGATTCCGCGTAGAATAGATGCAGGTTTGGCAGGCATGATGAATCCTCTTTCTATTCCCGGATTCACTTCCGTATTGATATACCTTACAAGCTTATGAGTGTCACTCGCCACAAATGTGATATCACCCTCATGGATATCCCAGTAGATACCTGTCATCATCGGGCGTATTGTCTCAGTGCTGACCGCATAGATAGTTTTTTCAATACCTTTCAAGATAACAGACGAAGGAACGGTGATGACTTCAGCGTCTTTTTCTGTTTTTTCTCCCCTCGGAAACTCATCGGCATTGATGCCCATAAAACGGAACCGACCGTTAAGAAATTCAACATCAATCTCTCCGGTCACTTCATTCCTGGCGAATGTGAGGGGCTGATTGCTGATCTCTTTTGTTATTTCAAGAAGACTTTTTGCCGGCACAGCCACAGCGCCGTCACCGTCAGAATCCATGACTTCCACTCGTGCGGTGACTATATTTTCCTGATCGCTTCCGGTTATAGTGAGCCACTGGCCCTCGAGTTCGAAAAGGAAATTATCAAGTATTGACAATGCGTTCTTGGCGCTGATGACCTTGTTGACAGCCTGCAGCTGCTGCTGAAAAAGCTTTCCGTCGATATTGAACTTCATATATGTTTTGATTTTGATATCGTTGTGACGGCTTCAGACCATATCAGACGACTATGGTTTTAGCCAAATGCAAATTTAATCATTTTTTTTGACATCTTTGCCAACCTATAGCCAAAATCACACAAAATGACAAAATCACGATATTTAAAAATATTAAGAGCGCGTCTGCTAAAATTCAAGACTGCCAATAGGGATGCTTATCGCCGGATTTTTCGGCTTGCCATTCCGGCAAAAATGATTTTATACAGGCATAAAAAAAATCGCCGTGCTTTCACACGGCGACAATCTTAGCGTTATCTTATGACTTTAGATTTATATACGGAATCATTCAGCCACAACCTCAAATTCGATCTCCTTGACCACTTCCTTATGGAACTTGATAGTGGCGGTATAAGTACCTACCTCTTTCACAGCTTCCTTAATGAAAATGATCTTGCGGTCTACATTGTGACCGAGCTTTTCGAGAGCCTCTGCAATCTGAAGTGCATTTACAGAGCCGAATACAGTGCCGGTAGAACTTGTCTTCGCACCGATAGTAAGCTTGACTCCTTCGAGAGCCGCAGCTGCAGCTTCGGCATCCTGCTTGATCTTAGCGATCTTGTGGGCGCGCTGCTTCTGGTCTTCAGCAAGTTGTTTGAGGGCTGCCGCTGAAGCGATGATAGCCTTACCCTGAGGAATCAGGTAGTTGCGGCCATAACCATCTTTCACTTCGACAACATCGTCCTTATAACCGAGTTCGGCTACATTTTCTTTAAGTATGATTTTCATCTTGATATTATTTGTCGGGGTTAAAATGATTATTTCATCAAATCGGCTACGTAGGGAAGAAGTGCGAGATGACGTGCACGCTTCACCGCCTGAGCCACACGACGCTGGAACTTCAGCGATGTGCCTGTGATACGGCGGGGAAGAATCTTGCCCTGCTCGTTGAGGAACTTCTTGAGGAATTCAGGATCCTTGTAGTCGATATATTTGATACCGCTACGTTTGAAACGGCAATATTTTTTCTTCTTTGTATCGACCGAAAGAGGAGTGAGGTAACGGATTTCGCTGTTTGCTGCCATGATTAAGCCTCCTTGTTTTCTGCTTCGGCAACTGCCTCAGCGGGGGTTTCACTTGCTTTCTTTGATCTCAGATTGCGACGCTTCTCTGCATACTCCTGAGCATATTTGTCAAGACGGAATGTGAGGAAACGGATCACACGCTCGTCACGGCGGAATGCCACATCAAGCTTCTTCACGATAGTAGGCTCGCCCTTGAACTCGAGAAGGCAATAAAAACCTGTCGATTTCTTCTGGATGGGATAAGCGAGCTTACGGAGGCCCCAAGTCTCTTCATTGACAACTTCAGCACCATTCTCCTGAAGCACGCCTTTGAATTTTTCTACCGCTTCCTTCATCTGATCGTCAGACAAAACGGGAGTTAAAATGAAAACGGTTTCGTAAGTATTCATACGTTTACGTTAATTATTAATTGTTATTGCGTTGATTTTTTCCACCTTTACAATAGAAGAAAGCATCCTCCGACCGCATCAGGCGCAAAAACCGCTGCAAAATTAATAAATTTGCGCGAATCTGCAAAATTTCACTCCCGACAATTTACGATTTTTTGCAGTCACTCGGATGGCGTGCTGCTGGGGCAGAAAGTGATACCTCATTAAAAAATAAAAAAGAGCGGCCTTTCGACTGCTCTTTCCGACCGGGCAAAACCGATCCCTAAAATCGTTGCTCGCGCAAGCGAAGTATTTCCTTACGGCAATCTCGGCTGCACTCGGCATAGCCGGAGCAAGCTCCGCTCTGCACTCGTTGGCACGAGATTTCTTTCAAGGGGAAACTACCCTTTGTGTTTGCAAAGATAGTAAATATTTTGCTCATCACAAAATTCCAACACTATATTCTGTCAAAAAGTTTATTACACAAGCTACCACAAAGTGACCTGCTATCAGGATCTGCTTGATGCAATGACGGCTCTGAAATAACCGCAAAAACGATGGATACGGAGCGAAAAGTTATTTATCCATCGGTTTTCGTCTTATGTTAACATTATTTTACTTATGTGTGCAAAAATAGTAACTATTCAGCGGACACGCTAAGGCGATAATGTGGAATAGACATCACCATT
>CAMWID010000067.1 GCA_947174235.1 uncultured Porphyromonadaceae bacterium
CAACTTCAAGCTGCATTGGGAATCACTGCTAAAGAATTTATGGCTTTGTGGGGACAGTGTGAACCGGAATTCCAATGGGATAATCGAAATGATGACCCGATTCAGGTTTATCTACTCAAAAATGGTGAACGCGTTTTGGATGCAAATGGAATTCGTCCGAAGTCAACGACAAATTATATGGGTTGGTGGCTTGATAAAGATCAAAATATTGTTCCTTATGGAGACAATAGCTATATTTTCTTGGAGGGTTCAGATACTTCATATAATTTTGGACGTCATCCCAATGTGCCATCAGGAGAAACTGCGGTTATTCTTGTAGACTTCGCTCTTACAGAAGATCTTAATAAGCATATCACATTCCGAGTTTCTTTAACTTTTGAATAATGATATAGTGATTGTGTATAATGGAAGAACTTCCATTATACACAATCGTAAGAATAGATTTTATGAAAACAATTTATTGTAAAATAATTTTAGGAGTGATTTTTATTTTAACTCCATTCTGGAGCCATGCCCAAAATACGTTTGATGAAAAAGATATAATGGTAGATGCTTCTTCAGCTACGCAATCAGAGTATCTTTATATTGATGTGTATGGTGTTGGTACTGTAGCTTTTACAATGCCTGCAGAAAAGATTATTATTGGTAATGGAGGCAATACTTATGCACAGATCCCTGTTAGATACGGGACTGTTCCGGGAGTAGGAGTACTGGTCACATTTTCTGTGTCAAAATTTGCGTATGTGGTGACGAGTGATGGTCAAACTTTCAGTATTTCTCCAAATGAAACTAAGCAGATTCTTATTGGGAATCTAAGTTATCCTCAAATTACAATCAGATTTTGATTAATTAGTACAAAGTAATGAATATGTTAACAAAATATACAAAGTGGCTTTTTGCCGCTTGCTTGTTGGCAGCGTCTCCGGCGTTCACATCTTGCGACGATGACGATGATGTTGTTGTCCAGATTCCGGAGAATTTCGCGATGGACCTTTCTTCTTTAAACATCGCATGGAATGAGACCGAAGGTGTTGTAGAGCTTGAAGCCAACAATGAATGGAGAGCGGAATCAGAATCTCCCTGGATTTCTATCGATCCCTCAAGAGGGGAACCGGGAGATTTCCGTATGTTCCTCAATTTTGAGGCTAATCCCTATCGTCTTCCCCGCGTTGGACATCTTACTGTGACTTGCGGAGAACAGACCGGAACAATAACCGTGACTCAGGCTGGATGTACAGATGATTCCAAGGTGCCTGTATGTGCAGCCAATCTTGAGGTCGAGTCTCTTGACTATGCTACAGGTGAAATACCGTTCTCAACTTTTGCAGGTGCGATTGAAGGTAATCTCGGTCTCTCTCTTGCTCAATTTAGCGAGGGTATAGGTGAAGATGGTAATCTTGAATTTTTCATGGTCGATAAAGATGGTAAGTGGGTTGCAGGCGGCACAGCAGGAACTCCTTGCGGAGCATGGCTTGACGCTGATCTTAACGTGACTAACTGGAATGGTGCAGGATATCCTACCAATACCATGTTTGTTGAGTGTTATGGAGGCGAAGAGGAGCCGGTGCTCGTGATAGGTCGTGCTCCCGGTGTGCCTGACGATGCGGAATTCACTCTTAACTTTGGATTCACTTTCAAGGATGATCACAGCAAATATTGTCTCTTCAAGATAGATGTTGTCTTCCCGAAGATGGATCTTAATGGTGAACTTGTAGGCACTTTTGATCTTGACGTAACAACAATTCCTGTGGAATATAATGCATTCCCGGTTGCTTTTGATGCCGATGCAGTATGTTCTCTTCTCGGATGTTCATCAGTGGCACTTGCCAAGGTTGTGTCATACGATGCTGACGGCGAGTTTATACCATATTCAGCCAACAATGGCTACTGGTTTGCTAAAGATGGATCAGTAGGCAGCTGGGGTGATGATGCCGGTTGGTTTATGGAATATTATGGCTCAGATGAAGAGGCTACAGAGGAAGATATCACTTCCTGGTATTTCGGAACCATGCCCGGAGCAACCAATATATCCGGTGTATCAAAGATAGGATTCTGGTATAATGCAAAGGTTGTTATGTTTAATGTAACCGTTACGGTCACAGAGTAATAGATAATTAAGAAGAGGGTTTTATCCAATTATTAATTGGCAATTAATAATTGGATAAAACCCTGATTTTTAATATAGCCTATAACCACACAACTCATAACTCTCAATTAAAAATACAATGAAATTCAAATTTTTAAATATACTTGCCATATCGGCAGCGTTGTTGGCTTCGGGAGTGTGTGCCACTTCCTGCAGCGATGACAAGGAAGACGCTCCTGTGGAAACAGGCGGGTTTGAGCAGCTTCCGGAATCGAAAGACCTCCCTTTCTCATATGAAAGTGAGTCGCAGACTATATCTTTTAATGCCAAAGGTAGCTGGAAAGCCGAACTCGAAGGGAATGTAGATTGGGTATATTTTTCTCCTACATCAGGACAGAAAGGTAAAAACAATATTAAGGTAACTGTGGCTCAAAACACTGGAGCTACAGCCAGAACGGCTACATTTAATCTTGTCTGCGGTTCTGAAAAGGTTGCTTTCACAGTCCGGCAACCAGAATTCGGTGGTACGCTACCCGATATCAATCAGGGAGACACGGGATATATCGATCCTGCAACTATTCCGGATTATGACCAGTTTTTTGTAAACTCAGAATGGGGAAGGACTATTCTTCAGAAGTCGGCAAAATTCTCTTTTGCGCGATATAAGTCCTCAGAACACTTCTTCGTGTTCTGGGATTCTCAGTTCGGCGATAATCCCAGCGCATCTACAGTGCCGGTTAATATGCGCGTAGACATAGATGATCTTCTTGCCAAAGCGGAAAAGTTTTTTGATACCAATATCAATAAGCTCGGCATGGCAACGCTTGGTCAGGGTAAATCAATGCTCGATAGCTATAAGATGCAGATTTACATCCTTTATCAAGAAGAATGGCTTGCAACAGGTTCTGGTTATGACGATGCGATCGGTGCTCTATGGGTGAATCCATCAACCTGTCAGCCAGTAGGATCTACCATCGCTCATGAGATCGGACATTCTTTCCAATTTCAGACGTATGCCGACAGAGTTCAAACTCAAGGTGTTGTCAACGATTACTCAAGTGGCTGGCGTTATGGTTTTGTCGGACCTGACGGCTCAGGCAACGGTGGATGTGCATATTGGGAACAGTGCGCACAATGGCAATCATTCCAGGATTATCCTGAAGAACAGTTCACAAGCTATAACTTTCAGGTATGGCTCAACAATTGTCACCGTCACTTCCATCATGAGTTTCAGCGTTATGCTTCCTATTGGCTTCAGAGCTATTGGGTAGAGAAACAGGGGGTGGAAAGTTATGGACGGTTGTGGCGGGAATCAGTGGCTCCCGAGGATGCGATCATGGCTTATACCCGTATTTACAATGGAAATGATTACTCAAAGACTCGAGAAGAATTGTTTGATTATGCCGTAAGGATGGCTACTTACGATATCGAAGGTATCCGTTCATACAGCGCAGGTTTCCAGAATCGGTATAATCCCAATTTTGTACGTAATGATAAAGGGGAATATCAGATCACTTATGACAACTGTCCCGGGGCTACAGGTTTCAATGTGATTCCTTTGACTGTACCCGGAAACGGAGGTAAGGTTTCTGTTAAATTCCGTGGACTTGGCTATGGAGAGGCTCTCTGCAGCAATGATAAGAGCAACATTGAAGATGGCGACGGAGTAGCAAAGGGTAAACCTTCTAAATATAATGCCTGCGGAGGCGATGAGAATATGGGCTGGCGTTATGGCTTTGTGGCAATGGCTGGCGACAAGCGTACTTATGGCGAAGTTGGCAAGAATGCTAACGGTTCGTTGGAATTTGACGTGCCTGCAGGCGCTGATTATCTCTATCTGGTGGTTCAAGGTTCTCCGGAAGTTTATATGAGCCACGGATGGGATGAGGACGAAACCAACGATCCGCAGTTCCCGTATGCAATCACTCTCGCAGGAACTGATCTTGCAAACTATCAGGAACCTGTGGCGGCTACATATGTTGAAGAGAACGGTGTGTTGGTTGGTAAACTTTCAGTACCCGTGAGTGTCGCAAATGAAGATTGGATTGCCGGAACATACGATATCGCGGAAAAAGCGGTTGCTGATTTCTTCGGCATTTCTGTGACTGAGATCGGAGATAAGATCGTCGCTCCAATCGTAGGTGAAAAACAGGTGGCGCAGGAAGGTAAAATCGTTGTGTTTAATGAGGAATCAGACGGTTCTCTGAGCGATATGCCGACAGCCAACGTCGGGTACTGGCTTAATGCAGATGGCAACGCAGTTAACTGGGGCAACGGACATTTGGTTTATTATGAGATCAATGGCAGTATTCTGACATTGGGAAAACTCGGTGCTGAGGCAGGTGCCGCAGGAGAAACTCGCACCATGCGTCCCGTATTCGTCTACACCCGCAACGGCGAATCCAAAACCCTCAAGTTAATAATTACTTACAAATTCAAGTAATTGCCGTCTTGATTGAACATAAGAACAGAAGGATCTTAAAAACAGAAAATATTTAATGAACAAAAGGACAGAAGGACAGAAGTATTTTTATGTTCTTCTGTCCTTCTGTTCATTTATAATCACATGTTCTTCTGTTCTTATATACAGTCCATTATGTTCTTGAATTCTTATGTTTATTAAAAATTGTGGTTGCGACCATGCAGTATTTCAGTCGTTTCTATATCTTAGTAATATAGATGTATTGAATTAATCAAAAAATCTGTTTATGATATGAAGCCTAATAGAACTATTTCAGTAGGACGAATCCTTATCGTTCTGATGTTAACCTTAGTTGCCGCCACAAGTTGCTCAGACGAAGAAGAATGTTGCACTTATCAAGAAGTGAATGGAGAACTGATGGAATTTGTCAACGAAAAAGGTACCTTGCGTTACGACAGTGATGAAGGAAAATGGAAATTTGTTCGATCTGCTGAATCCAAAATCTTTTGGCTTGGTGATTGCGAAGGTGTCGACATCACCATTGCCAATTGGGATTCATCCTTTGGGGAATACAAAGCTGGGTGTATAGTCAGCGGAACATTTCGACAGGTTGGGTTACTTCCATACCCTTCCGAAAGACCCGGAACCGGAATCCATTACTTCGAGATGAATATCAGGAGCATATCACACCTCAATCCCGAAAACTAACATAGCAGGTTTTAATGAACAGAAAGACAGGAGATATTTAATGAACAGAAAGACCGGAGGTATTTAATGAACAGAAGAACAGAAGGACAGAAGGACATAAAAAATCCTTATGTTCTTCTGTACTTTTGTTTAAATTTTATGATACCTTTTGTTCTTCTGTTCTTCTGTTTTTTTGAAATAATGGGTATGTTGCTAAGCTATGTTTTATAACTTGTTGATTTGTTTGTCGGAACGTATGAGAATTGTTACATTTGCTTAAAATTCAATTTATTATGGAAGTAGAATATTTGATATCCGAAATAATCCAATCGGCGTTTGAAGTGCATAAGGCGTTACCTCCGGGATACTTGGAGCCGGTTTATCAACGGGCAATGGAGGTGGAACTGTCTTTGCGTGGCATCCCTTATATCTCTCAATATCCACTGAAAGTGGTTTACAAAGGGATATGTGTTGGTGACTATAGACCGGATATATTGGTAGATAATAAAGTAATTGTAGAATTGAAAGCTGTGGAAGCTTTGCTTCCTATACATGAAGTGCAAACTGTAAATTATCTTCAAATATCCGGGCTGGATAACGGATTGCTTATAAATTTCGGTTCTGACAGAATTGATATACGACGAAAATTTCGCCTCTACCGTAAGTCAAAAGATTAACAATAACAGGGTGGAAGGAATTGACCGTCTTCCCAACTTTTTCCGGTTTTTGATTTTTATGTTTTTTTAAATTTGAGTAAAAAAATACGTTTTTTCGGGGATTTTGGACGATTTTCGCATATTTTTGGACGATTTTATGGTTGGTGGAATGAATGTGTCGTTAATTTTGCGACATAATAATTAACCTTTTTTTATCGCGCCATGAAACATTTTCTGACTACATTGGCTCTCTCTTCGATTCTCGCGGTTTCCGCTCAGGATAATGATCCCTCAAAGACCGGAGTGATTTCGCTTAATCCGGAGGAGTCTTATCCGGCATCCGCCACAGTTCCCGTGGTGGAGCATCATGGCAAGGCTGTCTATATCCCGAATGATTTGCGGGGTATGGATCTGAATGATCCGGAAAGTAAGTGGAGTTTCAAGCGAATGGTGTCTACACCTGACGTGGCTCTCTTCTGGGCAAAGGGTTTCGGATGCGACATTACGAAGGCTCCGGATCTCGACGGCAACAATATGAAGGTGGATCTTGCCAATCTTATGGGGAAACTTCAGTATTTTTATGATTTCTTCTATAAGGATCTCGGTTTCGTGAAGCCCGGGACGAAGGCTGACAAGTATAAGATGATGGTGATGCTTGACTATTCACTTGAGGGAACCGCCTATGGGGGTGACTATGACGGACAGATCGGTGCCCTGTGGATAGCTCCCAACCGTGTGCAGGACAGAAATCTGAACTGTATCGCCCATGAGTTGGGCCACTCTTACCAGCTGCAGATCACATGTGACGGCGAAGGGGATGCCTGGGGAGGTTGCGGATTCTATGAGATGACTTCCCAGTGGATGCTCTGGCAGGTAAATCCGGAATGGCAGAAAGATGAGCGTTTCCACCTCGACGCGTTTGCCAATCTTACCCACAAGGCTTATCTCCACATCGATAATATCTATCATTCCCCTTACGTGATCGAGTTTTGGGGGGAGAAGCATGGCAGACCGTTTATCGCCGAACTTTACCGCCAGGGGAAAGTGGGAGAGGATCCGGTGATGACCTATAAGAGGCTTACCGGGATGGATCAGGAAGCTTTCAACGACGAGATGTGGCATAACTATGCACGGCTTGTCAACTGGGATATTGACCGGGTGCGTGAATATACGCGTGATTACACCGACATCTGGCATACCGACCTTGAGAATGCCGGCGGCGGCTGGCAGCGCATCGCGAAGAACAACGCTCCCGAGAACTATGGCTTCAATGTGATTCCGGTCAATGTGCCGGAAGCGGGGAAATCGGTATCCATAGACTTCCGGGGCGAAGCGGGACAGAAGGGTTATTACACGATGAACAAAAACAATGCCGGCTGGCGTTACGGACTTGTCGCGGTGGATTCGGAAGGTAACTCCCACTATGGCGAGATGCGGAAAGGCGGCAAAGGAAAACTCGTATACACAGCTCCAGCCGACAAGAAGATCGAGAAGCTTTGGCTTGTGGTGATGGGCGCTCCCACGGAACACTGGCGCAATGTCGACGGCCCGGAGAATCCCGGCGACGCGCAGTGGCCGTATTCCGTGAGAATCCGTTAAACAAGGAAAGCTCCCGACACCTGATTCTCTACCCTCAAAAATTGAAAACTCACAATTAACCTGATAAAATCTAACTCATGAATCAAGACTTTTTCCGGTATATCCGGTTATCAGATTTTCTGAAAGGAGGATTGTGCCTCACGTTGGCATGTGGTGCCGGAGTCGGTACCGCCGTCGCGGCAGAACCGCCCGTTGCCGCTGTATCCTCTCAGCAGGCTCAGACTCACAAGTTGACAGGCACCGTCTATGACCATAACGGCGAACCTCTTATCGGGGCAAGTGTGTTGGTGAAAGGCACCACTATCGGAACAGCCACTGATATCGAAGGCAATTATACTCTCAATGTGCCCGCCAAGGGTACGCTTGTGGTAAGTTATGTGGGATATATCACACAGGAGATCGCGCTCAACGGACAGAAGGAACTTAATATCGATCTCAAGGAAGACACGGAATCGCTTGAAGAGGTGGTTGTGGTCGGTTACGGTGTGCAGAAGAAAGCCACGCTTACGGGTTCGGTATCATCTGTGGGAGGCGAAGAGATAAAGAAAGTATCCGCAGCCAACCTTTCAAACACACTCGCCGGCAAGACTGCCGGTATTATCGCCAACACCCGTTCAGGTGAACCCGGAGAAGATGGTGCAACAATCACCATCCGAGGCAAGGGCACACTCGGCGACACATCTCCACTTATCATAGTGGACGGTATCGCCGACAGGTCGTTCAGCCGTCTTAATCCTGAGGATATAGAATCCATCTCCGTGTTGAAAGATGCGTCGGCTGCCATCTATGGTTCCCGTGCTGCCAACGGAGTGATCCTTGTGACCACAAAGCGCGGAAAAGAGGGGAAAGTGAAGGTGAATTATAACGGCAGCTATACCATGGCGCAGCCTACCCGTATCCCTAAAATGATGAACTCGTATCAGTATGCCACTTACCGTAATGAATATGACGCGGACTCCCGTCATGATTCCCCCGGACTGACTTTCAACGAGACCGCTCTGCAACATTATCGCGACAGGGATGATCTCGAGCATTTCCCGGATACCGACTGGTGGGGGGCTACCGCGAAAGAATGGGCGGGACGCACTCAGCATTCTCTGTCGGTGAGCGGCGGCAACGAGAAGGTCTCGTTTTATTCATCGCTTCAATACATGTGGCAGGATGCCCTTTATCGCAACAGCGCGCAGGACTATAGCCAATATCAGCTCACGAGCAATGTCGACGCCAAGGTCTCCAACGCCATTTCCTTCAGCCTTGACATCCTTGGACGTCAGGAACGTCGCAATCGGGGCGTATATTCCACCGATGACCTGTTCGGAAAGCTTCTGACTATGTTTCCAGGGGCTGCCCCTTATTATGAAAACGGGCTTCCGCGTGTGGGTTACGACGGTATCACCAACAATTCCACAGTGATGGTGACAGACGCGCCCGGTTATAACCGTTATGTCTACAATATCCTAAACGTAAAGCCCAAAGTGCATGTCGATCTTGATGTGATCACCAAAGGACTTTATGCCGAGGCTTATGCCGCCCTTGATTTCAATTTCAATTATGGCAAGCAACTCAACCGTCCGTATGACTTGTATGCCCTTGAAGGGGGAGAGTATGTCAATAAAAAGGATATGACCGGAAAGATCAGTGTGGGAGACTGGGCAGCCCGTTCGTCCAACACAACATATAATATCCGTCTGGGCTATGTGCGCAGTTTTAAAGATGTGCACAAGGTCAATGCATTCGTGGCGTATGAAGAAAATAAATATTACTATCATTATTTGACGGGATTCAGGACAAATTTTGTTTCAGACGAGATACCGGAGCTTTTCGCCGGTTCAGATGTCCCGGAAGATAAAGACAACAACGGGTACAGCAACATCACTTCCCGCAGGAATGTCTTCGGACGTGTCAATTATGATTATGACGGGAAATATCTGGCTGAAGTAACCATGCGCTATGACGGCTCTATGAATTTTGCCAAAAACAGACGCTGGGGTTTCTTTCCCGCTTTCTCGTTGGGATGGGTTATAAGTCAGGAGAATTTCTTCGAGAGGCTTACCCCTGCAGTCAATTTCCTTAAGGTAAAATATTCTTGGGGAAAGATGGGTAATGACAATATAGACCCGTTCCAGTATGTATCGCAGTATAAGTATTCTGATATCGGCGCTTACTTCGGAGCCGGAGAGGATGGGAAGATCAACAAGGGCTTTTATTTGGAGAGAGTGGCCAATCCTTTGGTGACGTGGGAATCTGCGGAAACGATGAACGTAGGATTCACCGCCAACTTCCTCAACAATAAGTTCAGTCTTGATTTCGACTGGTTCCGTTCGGTCCGTGACGACATCCTGTGTTACCGCAATGCGTCGGTGCCATATTTTTCAGGTATGAAACTTCCTGCTGAGAATCTTGGGAAAGTGACCAATACGGGAATAGAGCTTGTTGCTACCTATCGCGACCATGCCGGAGAATTCAATTGGGCGGTGACGGGAAACTTTACCTATGCCCGCAACAAGGTGAACTTTATAGACGAGGCGGCGTCTACCCAGCCGTGGCAGCGTCAGGAAGGTTCCCCAATCGACGGCATGACTCTCTATAAGGCTATCGGTATCTATCAGACTCAGGAGGAGATCGACAATTCCCCCCACATCGCAGGAGCCGCTCCCGGAGACCTGATTTATTATGACACGAATGGAGACGGACAAATCACGTATGACGATGCCATAAGGTTTGATTATAGTCCTACCCCGAGGATTGTTTATGGTTTTACATTGAGCGGAGAATGGAAGGGCATAGACCTCAATATGTTCTTTCAAGGACAGGGGCAGGCAAAAGAACTTGTGATGCCGACCATGAATATGGCTATCGACTTTTTCGAGGGGCGCTGGCGCGAGGGAAATTCTGCCGAAGAAAACATGAACGCCAGGTGGCCCAAGGCGTTTATCGGACAGACATATGGCGACCAGTGGAACAGTGTGCAGTCTACGTGGTGGCTGCGAAGCGCCAATTTCCTGCGACTCAAGTCTCTCGAGATCGGATATACGCTTCCGCACAAATGGACGCAGGGTATAGGGATAGAGAATATCAGAATCTATTTTAACGGCAGCAACCTTTTCACATTCGACAATTACAAGATCGCCGACCCTGAAATCGGGAATGCAATCACAAGCTATCCCCTTCAGCGTAGCCTTACATTCGGGGCAGGTGTAACTTTCTAATCATGAAGCAATGAAACTCAAAAAAACATACATATATTCCGCGATAGCGGCAATGGCGTTAGGCATGACGTCATGTGAGGATATTCTTGATCAGGATCCGCTCGACTCATTTACAGATGAAGCGGTATGGGGTGATCTTAACCTCGCAGAGATCTATCTCAACGACCAGTATACTAAGCTGATGCCCGAAAATTCAAAGGGTGTGATTTTCGCATCTTATACAGATGAGGTGTATCAGAAACACAAATATGGATCGGAAAATTATACCCAGGGTTATCTTACTCCCGATCAATTTAATATTGGCTGGGATGACACCACCTGGGACCCTTGGTATAACTATTATGATTATATAGCGAAACTTAACCTTTTCCTTGAGAAGATCGATGGAGTCCCAGGAGATGACAACTTCCGCAATACACTGAAGGGGCAAGGACTTTTCCTGAGGGCGTGGAACTATCACATGCTTTACAGTCTTTATGGAAGGATTGTGCTTGTGGATCGGACTTTCGATCTGAACTACGAGTTTGGCGGAGAGAGGCGTGCTGATCTTGACGAGGTGGCGGATTTTATCGTGAGGGATCTTGATGAAGCGGCGCGTCTTCTGGCGGATGCCGACTACAGTGGCTCAGACTTGGGTAGAGCAACGCAGGGAGCAGCTCTTGCATTGAAATCGAGGGTTCTGCTGTATAAGGCAAGTCCGTTGTTCGGCACGCCGAGCAGAGAAAAATGGGAAGCGGCGGCACAGGCTGCCAAAGATGTGATCGACCTCGGGATCTATTATCTCAAGCCGGTCAACAATTCGGAAGAATATGCGGCGCTTTTCTTCGACCCATCCAATCCGGAGGTAATATTCGAGAAACTTTTCGATCCAAAATATGGAGCGGGAGAAAATATCTCATATCTGCATCAGGCTCCCATGGGTCCGTACAATGGCTATCAGGGATGGGGGACATTGAATCCTACCCATGAGGTGGCGGCACGGTTCCAGCTTTCAGACGGAACTACACAGGAATTTCCTGAATATACGGAAGAATATCCGTGGAGCGGACGGGAGATACGGTTTAACGCCAACTATCTTCTTGACGGCGACATGTGGGGTTATGGTTCAGACCACAGGGAACTTGAATTGTTTGTAGGAGACTATGAGGCAGGAACATCTCCAGGGCTTAACAGTTCGGAAAATTGGGATTCCGAATGGTGGAACGTTACAGAGACGGGATATTATATGCGAAAATTCCTGAATCCCAATTATGACATGAACGGCACGACGATGCACACCACCCCGTGGTTCTTTATCCGTCTGGCGGAAATATATCTGAACTATGCGGAATGTCAGATAGAGCTTGGTAATAACGCGGAGGCACTTGCTTATATCAATAAGGTACGTAACCGCGCCCTCCTTCCCGATGCCACGGGAACTGATATCAGGGCTGAATATGAGTATGAGCGTCAGAGCGAACTCCTTTTCGAGGGACAGCGGTTTTTTGATATCCGCAGATGGAAGAAACTTGAGGAGGTCTATTCCGAACCATTGCATGTGATGAACATCACGTGTATAGGTTTCACGGAAGATGGGAAACGCAAAAAACGTTATGAATGCGCCACCCACGGATGGGTGTGGAGCGATTCCGCCAATGAATGGGTATGGGACTATAAGCTGCAGCCGCGCAGATATGCGGGTGAAAAGCATTATTGGTTGCCTATACCGCGATGGGAGCTCAACAAGTGTCCGTTCCTTGATGCGGCGCCATACGAATAATCCAGACGGATGAGATGGATATGACTGTGCGCGGGCGCAATATATTGTGTCCGCGCACGTACTATATTATGGACAGATGACTATAGGATGCGTGTCTATGTCCTTATACCATATATACTTGACAAGAACTGACAGAAATGAGACAGATACTGCTACCGATAGTTTTCCTTATCGTGGCTGTCGTGAGGACGGCGGCGGCTTTCACTGCGCCTGATTTCAATTTCATACATTATTCCACAGAGAACGGACTTCCTTCAAACAGCGTGCGCGACATTGTGCAGGATGATGAGGGATATATGTGGTTTGCGACAGATGGAGGTCTGGTGAGATTTGACGGGAGCACATCGAAGGTGTTCCTGCCGGACGTTGCGGGAGAGCCTGACTTTTTCATGCTTTCGCTCTGCAACTCTCCGTATGGACTTCTTGTCGGGAGCGACTCCAGGCTCTATTGTTTCGACAGACGGAAGGAAACGCTCGGTGAGATGCGGCTGAAATATCCTGACAGTATTTCCGAACGTATAGAAGGCGCGGTGCTTGATGTCTGCGTCGACTCGGCGGGAGAGGTATGGGTGTCAGTAGATCAGAAAGGTGTGTTCCGGATCTCCGCGCGGGGAGAGGTGCTTTCGTTTCAGGAATTCCCGCAGGTGATGAATTTTATAGGTATGCTTTATGTGGATCCCTCAGATATCGTGTGGGGGGTCAGCACGGCAGACAGCGGTGGTATTTTCAAATATGACAGAAGCAAATCCAGATTTGAGGAGTTTCAGATAACGATAGATGGAGCCAAGATCCCGTGCTCCGCACTTGCCGTCATGTGCGACAGTCATGGAGACTACTGGCTCGGTACCTGGGAGTCCGGAATAATAAAATTCAACGGCAGGACAGGGGAGGGGGTGCGTATACTTGATTCAGCCGCCGCCGGCAAAGTGTGGCACGTACATTCCATCACGGAATATTCCCCGTCGATGATATTCGTGGGGTCTGACAGCGGACTGACCCTGATAGACAGCAATACCGGGGAGTATAAGGTATATAAATCGGATGAACTTAATCTTCAAAGTCTTACTGACAGGTTTGTATATCCGGTGACAAAGGATGCCGACGGCGGGTTCTGGATCGGCACATATTACAGGGGTGTGAATTACCTGAGCAGTGATTTCAAACGTTTCCGCAGATGGCGCCATTCCCGGTTTGCCAATTCAGTATGCGGAAACGTTATCGCCCGGTTTTGCGAAGACAGCTCCGGCAACATATGGATAGGGTCTGCCGACGGAGGGGTGTGCCGGTATAATCCCGCCACAGGGCATTTCTCTCATTTCCCGTTGGTCAGCAGGCATGAGAATGACAATGTGAATGCCCTGGTGGCTGACGGCGACAGGATATGGGTGGGGACATATACAAAAGGAACGGGTATATTGGATCCACGTACCGGAGATTGGAAGAGAATACCCGTGGAGAATGATTACAGCTACAGCAGCTATGCCATATGCAAGGATTCGGGAGGGGCTGTGTGGATGGCGTCGACAGAGACTCTTACAAAATATAATGAGGATAAGGAACGGTTTGAAAAGATCGGTAATTTCGGCGCATGGATCACGGATCTTGATGAAGACCGCGAGGGATTCCTGTGGATCTCCACCCAGGGAAACGGACTTTTCCGTATGGACACTTCCACAGGGAAGACGGAACATTATACTGCGTCGAATTCCCCGGTAAGACTTCCCCACAACCACATCAACAGCGTCACTGTCGGCGACAACGGCGAGGTGTATGTCGCCACCATCTACGGTGTCAGCCGGTATGATTCAGCCACCGGGACTTTCGAAGACATGACGGCAGGGATTCCCAACGTGTCGGCGCAATCAGTGCAGCAGACCGGTTCCGAGATGTGGATAGCCACATTGTCGGGTCTTGTGTTGCTCAAACCGGACGGAGAATACCGGACGTTTACATATTCCGACGGATTGAGCGACAATCAGTTCCTTCCCGGAGCGTCGTTGCGGGCGTCAGACGGCAAGATCTATTACGGCACGGTCAACGGGTTCTGCTGCGTGGATCCTATGGCGGCCCGTACCCGGCAGGAAGCCCCGAGGATAAAATTCACGGGACTTGACATAGTCAACGTGCCCGTGGAGGTGGGGGATCCCCGCCTCCCGGAATCTCTCAACAATATGGATGAACTCACATTGACGCATGCCGACCATACCTTTTCGATATATTTCTCGGCGTTGAGTTACGCCAATACGGATGGCAACGTCTATAAATACTGTCTTGAAGGATTTGACAAGAGCTGGCATTCCACCGGCAAGGAACGCCGTGCCACATATTCCAATCTTCCTGCAGGCACTTACACATTCAGGGTGAAGGCGGCAAACAGTGACGGAGTATGGAACGAGGATGGAATAAGCCTCCGTATCCGCGTCAAGCCCGCGTGGTATCTTTCCACGATAATGAAAGCTCTGTACGTGATAGCGGGAGCCGTGCTTCTGATACTCTGCATACGTTACGTGTTGTGGAGAATGGAACGTAACCATATTTCCGAACTTGACCGCATATCGAGCAACAAGGAGAAAGAGATGTTCAGGTCCAAACTTAAATTCTTTACCGTGGTCGCCCATGAGATCCGTACTCCTGTGTCGCTGATTATCGGACCGCTTGAGAAGATTCTGGAGTCGCCTGAGAAGTTTTCTCCGGAAGTCAGGGAAGATCTTTCGGTGATAGAGCGCAATTCCCAGAGACTGCTTTCTCTGGTGAACCAGCTGCTTGACTTCAAGAAAGTGGAAGACAACGCCCTGCCGGTAGGATTCCGCAATGAAGACATCACCGCGTTGATAGAGAATGTGACAGACCGTTTCCGTCCGTCGTTGGAGCAGAAAGGTATCAGGCTTCATGTCAGCTGTCCCGAGAGAGACAGCATGCGGGTGGATGTTGATCCCGAGGCTTTGACAAAGCTTGTGAGCAACCTTCTCAACAACGCGAGGAAGTTCACAAAATCCGAGATAACAGTGAAATGTGGATCTTTGCCAGACGGCAAACGGTTCTCAATAAGTGTGGAAGACAACGGGATCGGTATAAATAGAGAGAACCGCGACAAGATTTTCAAACCGTTCTTTCAGGTGCTTGACAATATAAACGACAGCCGGGGCGGCACCGGGCTTGGACTTTCAATAGTGAAGACTGTTGCTGATGCTCACGGAGGTAGCGTGGAGGTGGACAGCTCTCCGGGGAAAGGCGCCCGATTTATAGTGACTCTCCCCATACGTCAGGAGAATGTGCTTCCGACAGAAAAGCCGGAGGATGCCGGACACGATCAGGCTTTGCATGGATTGTCTGTCGAAACGCACGAAGAAGGAGCGAAACCGGTGCTCCTGGTCGTGGACGACAACGAGGAGATGGTCAGGTTTATTTCCAAGAATTTCGAGAGCCGTTATACGGTTGTGACCGCCTTCAACGGCAAGGAGGCTTTGGGATGTCTTGCCGCACATGCCGTCTCGCTGATAATATGCGACTGGATGATGCCCGAGATGGACGGAGTGGAATTTCTCAGACGTGTAAGGGAAAATGAGAACTACTGTCATATCCCGTTCGTGATGCTTACCGCCAAGACCGACAATTTGTCGAAGGTGGAGACCATGAAATCCGGAGCGGATCTTTACATAGAGAAGCCGTTTTCCGTGACATATCTGGATGCCTGCATTGACAATCTCTTGGAGATGAGGACAATGCTTAAGAAAAAATATTCGGATGAGCCGCTACAGCCCATTTCCACGCTGGCTAACAATGAAGTGGACAATGATTTCCTGAACCGGCTGCAAAAGCTTATAGAGGATAATTTCTCCAATCCGGAACTGAATGTGGATTTTCTTGCCAACCATCTCGGCATCAGCCGCAGCGGACTCTATACAAAGATAAGCACGCTTGCGGCAGTCACGCCAAAAGAGCTTATACAGATCACGCGACTGAAAAAGGGAGCGGAACTTCTGAAGGAGGGGAAATATCAGGTCAGCGACATCGCCTATATGGTAGGATATGGCAGCAGTTCCTATTTTTCCAAATGTTTCTACAAGCAATTTGGTGTCAGGCCTGCGGATTTGGCTAAGATGAGCAAAAAAGGACCGGGGAACGCAGGGAAAGTTTCCGACAGATGACAGTTCCTAAGAGTATGTTTACTTTTAACTTTATGAAATCTTTATAGCTCTTTTCGACCAA
>CAMWID010000068.1 GCA_947174235.1 uncultured Porphyromonadaceae bacterium
AAATCATTTGGCAGAAGTTTCCATTGACACCCTGTCTTGATTAAGAAAAACAAGGTATTAATAATCTCAAATATATCAGCCTTTGATTTCGTATTGAAAATTTCCGGAAATTTTTCTAAAATAAAGTTGCGATGTCCAAGTGTCAAATCTGTAGTATATCCCAATCTAATCCAACAAGTTATAAATGCTTAAAATCATATAACTGAATTGGGGTGAAATTAATTGTATGCTGATGTATAAAATTACCTTATCATCGCATCTCTCTGGCGCTTTTTGCCTTGTTCTTCAGTCACGTAGCTACGGCTACGCTCCTTCATCACAAGACAAAAATCACTCAGAGATATGCGTCCCCAGCGTTAACAAATATTGGGGAACGGGATCTAAAAATGCTATCGGCATGTGACCCTTTTGACTTGTGGCTCACGTCTGAATAATCTTGTCCGTGATATTGATATTCACAGATTTATTGGTTAAATTTGCAGGAAAGAATCAATCAGGATCTTTTGGAAGATCTCTACTCCACAATAACTAATATAATTTGTATGGTAAGACATTTGTTTCTATCTTTTATCGCGACATTGTCATTATGTCAAATGAACGCGCAGTCATCAACAACACAGAACGATGCTGAAGGAAATGTCAGTACGGTGTGGGTTGACAACGGAGACCGGAAAATATATGGAGAATTATTCACTCCTGATGCAGGAAGTCGCGGAACAGTGATAGTGTCACACGGTTTTAATGGCACGCACCATTATGGACGGAATTATTTTGACGTGATGGGGAGACTTGGATACAGTTGCTATGTGTTTGATTTCCCATGTGGATCTGTCAACAGCAGCAGCGACAGCAATACTCTCAACATGTCTATTCTTGACGAGGTGGAGGATTTAAAGGCTATTGTCGCCGAATTTAAGTCGCAGGATCCGACACAGGAGGTCATACTCATCGGGGAAAGTCAGGGTGGACTTATCTCAGCACTTGCCGCCGCTTCCTTGAAGAATGATATCAACCGCATGGTACTCGTGTATCCTGCATTATGCATCCCTGACAACTGGAGGGAACGTTATCCACGCATCGAAGATATACCTGAAGTGACTGAACTTTGGGGAGTCAGAATGGGACGTCGTTTTTTTGAAGAGATACATGATTTAAAACCGTTGGATATCATCGGAGACTACAGCGGTCCGGTCTTGATAGTTCAAGGTGATCAGGATGCCATTG
Organism: uncultured Porphyromonadaceae bacterium; assembly: GCA_947174235.1. Classification (GTDB taxonomy): domain Bacteria; phylum Bacteroidota; class Bacteroidia; order Bacteroidales; family Muribaculaceae; genus Lepagella. Next base: position 1,225 of record CAMWID010000068.1, read on the forward strand.
TTTCAATGAAGGATTCGGAGAATGCGGCGACATTATATAATGATGCTGTTCTCCACATAATCAAGGGTGCCGGACATGGTTTCAATCCGGAAGAGTTCAGAGAGCTGGAGATGAATATAGAATCATTTTGTTCGCTCAGAAATCAAACGGGAATATAATTTTTATCGCGATGTTTCTCCCCATATTGCAGTATCCCTGTCTTCCCGTTATGGATAGTGTGTCGGCATATTTCAGACGGCTCAGATGCGATTGATAGCTGCGGTTCAATAAATTTTCTACGGACAATGCCAGTTGACACAGTTTGCGTCCCGAGGAAAGATAGATATCCGTGCCGGCAGAAAAGTTCCATAGGGTATATGCCGGGGTAGATGTTTCAGTTCCACCGGCTGTCATCACATGATTTTGTGCTGCATTACAGTCAGATTCAATTTCGGCAAAAGTTCCGTTGAGCCATCTTGATCTGAAGGGTATGTCGCAATGTAGTGTGGCTATCCATCTTGGCGCAGGGATGAACGGTAGATATTTGCCGTCTTTTCCGGTGTCGATAAACCTGGCGTCGACAAAGCCCACGCTGTTATGGAAATGCAACCAGCGGAGCGGATGTATGCTTAGAGTCGCTTCACCCCCCATAAGTCTTGCGTTGCCTGCACAGAACATGTATTCAGGAACATCCGAAACGAGTTCTCCAGTCCCTTTTAAATAGATATAATTGCTGATCCTGTTCGCGAAAACAGAAAGAGAACCTGAAACTATGTCAAAGGAAAAATCCATTCCAAGGTCAAATTGCCAGCTATATTCCGGCTTTAGATCAGAGTCACCGATCTCATATCTGAATGTGCCATGATGTGCGCCGTTGCTGGCAAGCTCACTCATATTGGGAGCTCTGTAACCACGTGCGATATTCGCTTTTAATGATAGTCTCTCCCCGATATTAAATACGGCGCCTAAGCTTCCTGATAGCGCAGAATAGTTGCGGGAGAAATCATTAAACCGTATTATGTCGTCTTCTTCAAGGGAATGGCTGTGAAGGTGCCGTAGATCATATCTCACACCTCCGCTTAGAAATATCGTTGATCCAAAATTCTTGGATACCGTGGCAAACGCGCCGACATCGGTCAGGTGGTATGCCGGGATGAGATATTCAGAACCGTGGTTGGTGGAATGTTGCCACATTCCATTGATTCCGATATTTCCTGTCCAGCCATTTGCGGTCTTAGGTATATAGCGTGCATCATAGTTTATGGTATGAAGTCTGAAGTATAGACCCACATTTTCTTCTGATTCATCGCCATGACCTTCGTGGTGACGTAGATGTATATGATCGTCATGATCGTGTTCTTCTATTTCTTTACGTATGTTCTGTTGGTAACCGATGACAGCTTTGATTTTCCCTTGTCCTACGTAAACAGAATTGTCGCTTACCACTTTATAATGATCAATAGTCTGGTAGGGCATCATTTTACGATATGAACATCCTCCTTTTTCAAGATCGGTGTCAGTGTCTGTGATGCCTGGAGAGAAGTGATACCAGCTTGCAATTATACGGGAAATGCCCCACGAGCGGTCAAGTCCAATCATCCCTTTCAAACCTCTGTCGCTGAACCTTGTGTTTGGTACATATCCATCTGTCGGATTTGTGTAGTCATGCGCGAACTGCTGACTCCATCTTACATCATAGAATATTCCTTCTTGATTGCCCCTGAAATTCACGGAGTAGTCGATCAATCCGTTGTTAGACGCATATCCTGTTGAAGCTTCCGCGTGGATGCGGTCGGACGACATCATCGGAGAGTCGTTGAAAACGATGACCCCGGCGAGTGCATCGGAACCATACATGAGGGAAGCGGGACCTTTGATGATTTCTGCAGAGTGTACCGAACTGCCGTCGATCTCGACTCCATGCTCGTCTCCCCATTGCTGACCCTCCTGGCGAACTCCATCGTTCACAACAAGCACACGGTTATATCCCAATCCCCTTATTACCGGTTTTGATATTCCATTTCCTGTTGAAATACTGCTTATCCCCGGTTGTCGCGAGAGCGCCGATATAATATTCTGGAATGGATGAGACGCTAATGTGCCCGGAGAAATCGTGGTAATACTGGCAGGAATTTCATTTATACGAGTCTTCCCGGTGACACCGGTCACTATTATTTCGTCAAGATGGTTGCAACTATCCGGTAACTCCGGGGGCATCTGAATTGCTGCGTTTGCTTTGGGTGTGAATAATGCGCAGGCAGAGGATATAAAAAGTATTGACCTTGTTAAATTTATATGCATGTCAAATTTTTTGGTCCGATGTATTTTCATTTAAACAGATTATCAGAGGAAAGAATCACATAACCGCTAATCCTATATATAGGACGATGTTATAAGGGTCAATTGACTCCGGGAAGTTAAAACATGTCTCAATTCCGGACGAAGACGTGACCGGAGACATGAAATCGGTGTAATTCATTTGTTGAGAATAAATAATGGTACAAAAGTTGTATTTTATCCAAAGGGATGTTTCCCATAATTGACTCCACTGTAAATGGATTTTGATGCAAAAGTAGTAAAATTTCACACAACAGTCAAGCCACAGCCAATCCATATCCCACAAAAAATGTTAATGATAGAATCTGAGGATCGGGTATCTTTGCTGGGTAAAACCGGTGATATATATATTTATTTCCGAGATATTGATAACAGATGATTAAATAAAACCTTATAAATTTGCAAAATAATTATAGAATGCTTAAAAAATTTCAATGAATTATTAAGAAACTGTCAAACTTATGGACAAAAGAATTATTTCTGCGATAGTTTTTTGCATGTCGGTATCGGCAGCTGTCTCACAGTCGGTTTCAGAACCGGCAAAAGTGTATTTTACGTCGGAGATAACGCCAGAATCGTTACTCTCTGTTTATAAGGCTTTGGGGGTGGATGCCGCCGGCAATGTGGCGGTAAAGATAAGTACCGGTGAATCCGAACATAGCAACCATCTGCGGCCTGAACTTATCGGGTTTCTTGTACAGGATGTGAATGGCACCATAGTGGAATGTAATACCGCCTATGGAGGCAATCGCTCAAACACGGCGGAACATAGGAGAGCCATAGAGCAGCGAGGGTATGGTGAAATCGCGGCTGTAGACATAATGGATGAAGATGGGAGCATGAGGATTCCTATGCAGGACACCACTTATTTTGCGGAGAATCTTGTTGGAAAACATCTTTCCAATTATGATTTTATGATAAATCTGGCACATTTCAAGGGACATGCAATGGGGGGATTCGGTGGAGTCCTGAAAAATCAAAGCATAGGGGTAGCTTCAGCAGATGGTAAAGCTTTGATTCATACTGCGGGAAGATATTCTGAAGCGGCTGACGCTTTTAAGACTCCCGAGAACGGTCAGGATGGCTTTCTTGAAGCTATGGCAGGGGCAGCCCAGTCTGTCCATAATTATTTTAAGGACAGGAAGGGTATTGTGTATATAAATGTAATGAACAATCTTTCTGTAGATTGTGATTGCGACGGTCATCCCCATGCTCCGGAAATGAAGGATATCGGCGTCCTTGCCTCTCTTGATCCTGTGGCTCTTGACAAAGCTTGTCTTGATCTGGTATTTAATCATAAGCCTTCTCCAGGAGATGATAGCCGTGCCCTTATACAGCGTATTGACAGCCGTCATGGCACGCACATAGTGGATTATGCCGAACAGATAGGACTCGGTTCAAAATCTTACGAACTGATTGAGCTTAAGTTGCCGGTAAAGACAGTATCTGAGTCTGACAACACTCAGAAATGAGCAAGGAGATGATCTGACAATGAAAAATATATTGACAATCATATCCGTGTGTATCCTGTCCGCGCATTGCTGCGTGATGCGTGGCGCGGAAACCGCTGATTCCGCTAAATTGCTCAACGAGGTTGTAGTGACCGGTACAAATGTCGGAATACCTGATAACCTGCTTCCATATACAGTGTCGGTTATAGACAGCCGTCAGCTTGACGCCACCGGTCGAACCCAGATACTATCTGCGATTTCCGGGATGGTACCGAGTCTGTTTGTCTCCGAACGAAGCGTGTTTGGCTTCGGGGTAAGCAATGGCGGGGCAGGACATATCAAGCTGCGTGGTGTGGGTGGCGACAGGGCAAGCGCGGTATTGCTGATGGTAGACGGTCAGCCGCAGTTCGCCGGGATTTATTCCCATCATATCGCCGATTTCTACGACAAGGAGTATGTGGAAAGGGTAGAGGTGTTGCGCGGTCCCGGATCAGTGCTTTATGGATCAAATGCAATGGCGGGAGCAATAAACGTAATTACCAAGACTGCGGAGAATGAGGGTGTACACACCGTTTTACAGTCGCAGTATGGCTCATACGACACATGGCTCTCATCGTTGACCAACGCGGTGCGTTATGGAAAATTTTCATCATTGGTGTCATTGTCATACAACCGGACAGACGGGACAGTTGACAATTTTGATTTCAGTCAGGCGGACGGATATTTGAAGGTCGGTTATGATTTTTCAGACAACTGGAAAGGTTACATGGATTACACTCTCATGAATTTCCGTGGAAACGATCCTGTCTATCCGACATTGTCTGATCCGGATACCGAGGATATCTATCATCAGGACATAACCCGAGGAGAAGCCTCCGTAGCATTTTCTAATTCTTACGGTGCCACTTCCGGGACTGCCCGTATTTTCTATAATTATGGAAACCATTTTGTGGATGATCCGCGTCATTTCCACAGTAAGGACGATCGATTCGGAATAATGGTATATCAAAATTTCCGACCCTGGAAATACTGTTCCGCCACGTTGGGGTTTGATGTGGACCGTTATTCGGGAGAGATTCCTGTGTCAGGAGGCAACATTCATACAGAGGGATCCATCAGTACCATGGGACGCAAAAAAATAGTAGAGTATTCACCTTATCTTACCTTATCACAGTCTCTATGGGATGAGAAACTCAACATCAATGCCGGAATACGAATGGCAAACAGCGACATGTTTGACACGCAGTGGGTGCCTCAGGCAGGTTTCTCATTGAATCCTGGGCTTGGACTGACTGTCAAAGGAAATGCCGCCATGGGCTATAGAAATCCCTCATTCCGTGAATTATATCTTTATAGAATGGCTAATCCGGATTTGCAACCGGAAAAGATGATGAACTATGAGATCTCTTTGGGTAAATCATTTTTTAACCTGATTTCGGCAGATATCACGGCGTACTACAGCAAGGGAGACAACATGATACAGACCGTTGACATGAAGAATCAGAACACCGGCAGATTCATAAATAAAGGAATCGAAGTGACTGCCCGGAGCCGTCCGTCTGGCAATGTTTGGATCACAGCTTCTTACAGCTATCTTCACACTTCTCTTGATGATCTCGTGGGTGCGCCTCGGAATCAGTATTATCTTGGAGTGGAATGGAAGCCTTGGCGTTTCCTTGATCTGTCGGCAGATGTCAAAGGGGTCGGTGGACTTTATGTGGCTGATGATATAAAGATGCAAAACTATGCGCTGCTGAATATGAAAATTTCATGGGAAATCTGCAGGTATATTTCCATCTTTACACGTCTCGAGAACATCACTGATACGAGATATGTGATAAACAGGGGATATGACATGCCGGGTTTCACCATCATGGGCGGTTTCAAACTTAATATCTGACATGTTTAACGTTAACATTTTTGTGGGATGAGTAAAACCCCGTTCTCCGGCATGGTGTATTGATACATGCGGAGAACGGGGTCCGGGACTGTGATTGAGATCGTATCCTTAATCGGGTCAGGGTTCCGGATCTATTCGGCATTATTTCTGAGCCATTCCGTTCTGATTATGTCAGGAAGGTGCCTGACACTGAAATCTGAGAATGACGCATTGAATCCCTCTCCGTCAGGACAGGCGGCAAACTCTGCGCGGGTGCAGAGAGTCCTGCAAGCGCTGAAATCAATGCAAGAAGTTTCCTGTTCATTATAGTTGTTGTTTGATAAAGTCTGTCTGTCATTGAGATGAGAAAATGTGGCGAGGTATAAAGTATCCGTCACGAAAAATATCCGTATCCTCCAATAGACCGTTGTAAATTCTTTTCGGAAACGTAGGATAATATCTTCAGAAACCACAGATAATTTCAAAGATAACCATAAGACTTTGTTTACGGTGCAAAGTTAACATGTTATAATAAAGCATACAATGGCTATAAATAACCATTTGTAAATATCTGAAGTCGCATCTTTGTAAATGGGCTCAATGAACGCTCTTAGATAAAACGAGCCACGACATAAGAGAAGAAATCTTATCAACCATAATCTATACTACATGGGCACAAAAAATATGTGTATGTTTAAAATATTTTTGGATATCGCGTGTCTTAAAAAACAGAGCAGCTCTATAAACTGATAAACTAATAAGCACAATGAAGAAAACAATCAAGGCAATAGCCACTCTCGTTTTATTTGCAGGTGTGATCCCTGCGATCGCTGCGACCGCGATAACGTATATTTGGAACACTATAGTCACCGCCGCTTGCGGATTTGCCGCCATCGGTTTTTGGCAGGGTGTAGGAATGTTCTTTTTAGGTCAGCTCCTGACCGGAGGATTTGTATTCGCGATTTTTCTGATCGGAGGCAGTCTTCACAAGATATTCAATCATGAAGGGGACTGGCATTCCCACTGGCACAACATGACCCAGCAACAACGGCGTGAGTTTTTTGAACGCCGCCGTAGGGAACATTCCGGATTTCGTCGTGTTAAAACCGATGATACAGATGCGGGGGAGTGACGGCATCCGTGGTATTGTAGATGAGTACACACCGCGACTTTTAAGCTATATACGGTCGCAGGTCAGTAGCCCGGAGGATGCCGAAGATATTCTTCAGGATGTATTCTATCAGCTTGCACGGGTTTCAGGCAGTGATGGCGACAGGTCGGAAATCAGGCGTATCTCATCATGGCTTTACCGTGTGGCACGCAATTCTATATTGAATTTCTGGCGTAAACGGCGGGAAGTCCCGCTTGATACGGAAGATGTAGTATGTGAAGACATCGCGGCTACTCTTTTCTGCACCCCACAGGATTCTCCTGACACAGTTTATCTGCGGCGTCTTATATGGGACGAACTTTATGCTGCTCTTGACGAGCTGCCTCCGGAACAGTGCGAGGTGTTCTGTATGACAGTGTTCGACGGCATCCCGATAAAAGATATTTCCCAAAATACGGGTATCCCATCTGCCACGCTTCTTTCAAGAAAACATTATGCAGTAAAATTCCTGCGCAAACGGTTTCATGAACTGTATGACGCATTGATCATGCAGGATTAATATCATTTAATCATATGTCAATATTATTATCAATGTGGGCATTCTTATGCGCCGCAGCACCCTCCGTGTCTCTTCCTAATATCAATGATTCTATTATAAATCACTATGATACAATAGAATGTTTATTGCCAAGCCAGATCCTTGAAGAATTGGTCGTGACGGCATCTCCTGTCACTGACAAATCAGACCGCAAGATTCTCAGACCTGATAAAGAGACTCTGCGTATATCTTCCGACGGGATGGATCTTCTGCGAAGGCTTCACCTTTCGCGCATTACGGTCAATCCTCTGACCAATTCGGTATCTGTAGCAGGAGGAGGCAATGTCGTTTTCTGCATCAACGGAGTAGAGGCGACCGGAACACAAATAGCAGCCGTCAATCCGAAGGATATTGTCAAAATAGAATATCATGACAATCCCGGTGTACGTTATTCAGATGCGGAAGTGGTTATAGATTATATTACCGTGCATCGCGAGGACGGAGGGGGAGTGGCGTTCGACACATTCGGTGCCTATGCCCAAGGAAGATGGGCAGCGATCGGTCATATCTCGGGGCAATATAACCATGAGCAGTCGACCTGGAGTGTCAATGCCGGGTATATGGGACAACGAAAAGATAAATGGCTACGGGATTATGACGAAGTGTGGCACTATCCGGATGTGCCGGTCATACGCCATGAGGATGGACTCCCTGTAACCGTAGGACAGTCAGGATTCGAGGGATCAGTCAATTATAATTACCTGAGACCGTCCGGGGATCTGCTAAATGTCAGGATTGGATTGTCTGTAAATGATGTGCCGGACAAGGAGGAGGGAGACCGTCATGCCATATTGCAGACATCTGACTCGGAAACTACCGTGACCGTTATGGAACATACCGAGGAGCATTCCACCTCTCCTGATGTCGGACTTTATTACAAGCACATTTTGTCAGACAATGGGAACCTTATTTTTGACGTGCAGGGTTCATATATGCATTCGCGGATGCTTCATGAGTATTGCGAGAACGATGTGTCAGAAATCAACAAGGTCTCGGGAAACAAATACTCTATGAAAGCCCTTGCGATGCATGAATATCATAAAGATAATCTGGTATTGAAAACGTTGGTATCCAATAATAGTTCGGTCATAGCAAATACATACCATCAGTCGCATGATGCCACTGTCAGAATAAACAGGTCGGAGACAGCTGTTGCAGAGGAGTTCACAGGGAATTTCGGAAATTGGGACGTCGTGGGTGGCGTGAGATTTGTCTATAGCCATATGGGGTACGATAGCGGAAAAATCGACAGGCTCTTTGTCTTGCCGTCGGCAACCGTCACATGGCATCCCGGCGGAGGATGGTTTATGCGTTATTCGGCTTCCCTTGATCATACGATGCCCGCTGCGGCAGAGATCTGCGACATAGTGCAACCGATACAGACGGGGATGGTGCGTATAGGAAATCCCGGACTCCATCCCTTTAGAACAGTTGGGCAGACATTTGATATATCTTTTGAATCTGAACTTATAAGCGTAAGTCCAAGGATTGACTATCGCTACGAGCATAGACCGATAATGGAGTCTGTGATATATGAACAGGGTCAGTTTGTCAGGACATATTTCAATCAGCGGTCGTTTCAAAGACTGATTGCAGGTGGTATGGTAGTATTCAGGCCATGGAGGAATCATCTGACTCTGTCTGCCGAACCATTGCTTACACGATATTTCAGTCACGGTATTGATTATCACCACTGCCATAACATCTTCAGACTCGCCCTGGGAATGGATTTCAATTATGGGAACTGGCTTGCATACGCCAACATAATGTCCGGTCCGGCAAATAAAATGTATGGAGAGGAGATAATAGAGGAAAAAGACATGAATCAGATTATGGTAGGATATAACGGCGGCTTATGGTCATTGCATATCGGAGTCTTCAACGCTTTTATGAAAAATTACTGGATGGAAACACGTAACCTATCGGCTCTTGCCCCTTATTCATCAAAAGCTCATGGGATGCGCAGCAACTCTTATTTCGCGATAAAGTTAAGCCTGGCGCTTGACTACGGACATAAGAGACAGGATGTGGAATTGAGAGACAGGGAGATAGATTATGATAACGGAATACTTCCGGGAACGAAATAAAAAATACTAAGCATATGGGAAAAAAGAATAGAAAACCATTATTCTCCTCAAAAAACTGCACTGGATGTTGGCAATGTATCGGGGCGTGTCCTCGAAAAGCTATACTTCGTGTAGGACTACTGTGGCACAGGCATGCGTTGCCCTTGAACGGCAAATGTATAGGATGTAATAAATGTGTAGCTGCTTGTCCGTACGGATGTTTCAAGATAAGGGTGCAACCGGATTGAAATGTGGCGTCATGAAATAGGGGAGAGATGACCGGTCAATAATGTCGTCTCTCCGCTATTGCATGACGTCATAGAAGTCAGTGTCAATTCCTGTCTCTGATCTCTACTCTTCTTATCTTGCCGCTTATAGTCTTTGGAAGTTCGTCGACGAACTCTATTATCCTGGGATATTTATAAGGGGCTGTCACGTTCTTTACATGATTCTGGATTTCCTTTATAAGTGTTTGCGGATCATCAGCCGCACGTTGCCTGAATTCCTGGGCGAGTACGACAGTGGCTTTCACCACTTGTCCGCGGATTTCATCGGGAACTCCCGTGATAGCGCATTCGACAACAGCGGGGTGTGTCATCAACGCGCTTTCCACTTCAAATGGTCCGATACGATAGCCGGATGATTTGATGACATCGTCTTTTCTGCCCACAAACCAGTAATATCCGTCTTCGTCTCGCCAAGCCACGTCTCCGGTGTGATAGATTCCGTCATCATAGGCCTCTTTTGTCAGCAATGGGTCTTTGAGGTATTCTTTGAACAGCCCTACCGGCTTTTTACCATGTGTGCGGACAATTATCTCGCCATGTTCGCCGTCTTCCGCGCTTCTACCGTCGGGAGTCAGAAGATCGATGTCATATTCCGGTCCCTTTCTTCCCATTGATCCGGGCTTGGGATCTATCCAAGGATATGTGGCGATTGTGAGGGTGGTCTCGGTCTGCCCGAATCCTTCCATAAGTTTGATGCCGGTAAGCGCGAGCCATTCTTCGTATACACTCGGATTCAGCGCTTCTCCGGCTATGGTACAATATCTCAATGTGGAAAGATCAAATCTGGAAAGATCCTCCCTTATCAGAAATCTGAATACCGTTGGCGGAGCGCAGAAAGAGGTTATCTTATGGTTATGTATCATATGGAGCACGTCGACGGGTTCAAATTTCTCAAAATCGTATACGAAAACATTTGCTCCGGCAATCCATTGCCCGTATAGCTTTCCCCATACCGCTTTTCCCCATCCGGTATCGGCAAGCGTCAGGTGCAGGCTGTCTTCGTCAAGGTTATGCCAGTATGATGCCGTGATTATATGTCCGAGGGGATATGTGAAATCATGTGCAACCATCTTCGGCTCTCCGGTAGTGCCGGATGTGAAGTACAGCAGCGATACGTCATCGTTACTGTTGGGATTGTCAGGACGTACAAACGGTTTTGCATTCTCGATACATCTGTTGAAGTCATACCATCCGTCGGGAATTACAGGACCGGTTGATATCAGTGATTGAAGGGTAGGGCACTCTGCCTTAGCCTTCTCTATGTGTCCGACCACGGTTTTGTCGCCAGTGCAGATGATCGCTTTTATATCAGCCATCTTACAGCGATAGATGATGTCTTTTGCAGTCAGCAGATGTGTTGCGGGAATTACCGTGGCTCCCAGCTTGTGTAGAGCTATTATGGAAAACCAAAACTGATAATGCCGTTTAAGCACCAACATCACCATGTCTCCTTTGCCTATGCCGACCGATTGGAGAAATGAGGCTGTCTTGTCGCTTTCCCGTTTTATATCCGCAAAAGTGAATTGAATCTTCTCCCCTTTGTCGTTGGTCCAGAGCAGGGCAGGCTTTTCCGGTTCCTTTTCCGCCCATTCGTCCACGACATCGTAACCGAAGTTGAAATTGTCAGGAACATTTATATGGAAATGTTCCATGAAATCCTCATAGGAATCAAATTTTGTCTTGTCAAGAAATTTTTCAAGCATAATAAATATTTCTCTTTTCAGATACTATGGGGTTGATTATGATATGATAGCCAACATTTTTACGTTGTTTCCGCCAAGAGCTTTTAGTCCGTGAGGCTTTCTTGCATCAAACATTATGGCATCTCCGGGATTCAGGACGTTTGTTTTGCCTGCCACTGAGATTTCCAAGGTGCCTTCTACAACGAAATTAAATTCTTGTCCATCATGGGTGTTAAGGGTCAGTGGCGTTTGAGGATCGGAAGGCTCGACCGTGACCATAAACGGCGCCATGACCCTGTTCTGGAAACCTGCCGCAAGATCCTGATAGCTGTATGCGCCGGTGCGTTCCACTTTGACTCCCTTCCCGGCGCGGGTAATATAATAAGAATGCATTCTGGGTTCGTCACCGGACATCAATGCCGCCATTTCAACTCCATATGTAGACGATAGACAATGAAGAAAGCTGACTGGAATGTCGGTTTTGCCGCTCTCATATTCAATCAGGAGAGCCTCGGAAATGCCACATTCCCGTGCCATGACTTCTGTCTCAAGGTCGAGAGCCTCGCGGAGACCGCGGATGCGCTCTGCTATTTGCATGATAATATCCATATTGATAGTTGTAATTGCCGGTTGGCAAGATCTGTTTAAGAAAGGCAAAGTTAAGCAACTTTTTGTAAAAACCACACCCAAATGCGGCTGTTATTTTAAAAAGTTGCTATTTCATGGTATTTTTTTATTAATTTTGCATTATTCAATAACCGTTGCCGAATGATTCATGTCCGGCATACCTTTTTATAATCAAGAAATATGACTGAGATCATTGAAGAAGGCATTGTCAATGAAGGCGGCCTTAACTTTGTAGAGCAAGAAATTAAGGATGACCTTGCTGCCGGCAAGAATGGCGGCAGGCTTAGCACCCGTTTCCCGCCAGAACCCAACGGCTATCTCCATATCGGCCATGCCAAAGCATTCATTATGGATTTCGGCGCGGCTGAAAAGTTCGGGGGGACATGTAACCTCCGGTTTGACGACACCAACCCACAGAAAGAGGACATGGAGTATGTCAATTCAATCATGCGAGACATTCACTGGCTGGGATATGACTGGGGTGACCGGTTGTATTACGCAAGTGATTATTTCCCTCAGCTTTTTGATCTCGCCATAAGGCTTATCAAAGAGGGAAAGGCTTACGTGGATGAGCAGACAAGTGAAGAGATCGCCAGACAAAAAGGCACTCCCACAGTTCCCGGAACAAATTCTCCATATCGTGACCGCCCCATAGAAGAGAATCTTGACTTGTTTATAAGAATGAACAAGGGTGAGTTTGATGAAGGTTCAATGGTGCTTCGTGCAAAAATTGACATGGCTAACAGCAACATGCATTTCAGGGATCCCATCATGTATCGTATCATAAAGACTCCCCACTGGCGCACGGGTACGGACTGGAAGGTGTATCCCATGTACGATTACGCACACGGTCAAAGCGATTATTTTGAAGGGGTGACCCATTCGATATGTACATTGGAATTTGTGCCTCACCGTCCGCTTTATGAATATTTTGTAAAGGAACTTGCCGATGAGTCGTATTGCCCACGCCAGATAGAGTTCAACAGACTTAACCTGACTTATACGGTGATGAGCAAACGCAAGCTCCTCCAGCTCGTCAAGGAAAATCTTGTGAATGGCTGGGACGATCCCCGTATGCCCACGCTGTGCGGACTGCGCCGAAGGGGATATACTCCGTCTGCCATAAAGGATTTCATAAATCGCATCGGATATACAAAATATGAGGCATTGAATCATATCGAGTTGCTTGAACATGCTGTCAGGGAAGATCTCAATAAGACAGCCACCCGTGTGAGCGCTGTGGTCAATCCTGTAAAACTGATACTCACGAACTATCCTGAGGGAGTTGAAGAGACATTTGAAATGGACAACAATCCCGAGAACCTTGAGGAGGGCAAGCATCCGATGCCCTTTACACGGGAGCTGTGGATAGAACGTGAGGATTTTATGGAAAATCCCCCCAAGAAGTTCTTCCGTCTTTCGCCTGACAAGGAGGTACGTCTGAAAGGAGCTTACATTATCAAGTGTACGGGTCTGAAAAAGAATGAAAATGGTGAAATCGAAGAGATCTATGCTGAATATGATCCGGACACAAGAAGCGGGCTCCCCGGAAGCGACAGGAAAGTTAAGGGCACTCTCCATTGGGTATCAGTACCTCATGCTGTCAACGTGGAAGTCAGAGATTATGACAGACTGTTCGCGGTAGAGAATCCATCTGCAGAAGAAGGTGATTTCAGAGAGCTTCTGAATCCCGATTCTTTGAAGATAAGGACTAACGTGATGCTTGAGCCATGGGCTGCCGAGCAATCCAAACCGGAAGATCACTTTCAGTTTACAAGGCTTGGTTATTACACAGTCGACCCGGACTCAACTTCTGAGAAACTGGTATTCAATAAGACAATAGGTCTAAAAGATACATGGGCAAAAGAACAGAAAAAGGCTTCCAAGTAACTTGATCTTATAAATAATGTTAAAAAAGTGCATCAGGCTTGTTAGTTTGGTGCACTTTTTATATTTTTGCAATCCTTTTCAGAGGAATATACACTCTTGCCGGGGGTGACTGGATTTGACAGCACGTAGAAACGGTAAGTAAGCATGCAGAGCTTTGATGTGCAAGCTCTATAATAACAACGCATCGACCTATAATTGGCGAAAATAACAGATACGCTCTCGCTGCCTAAACCGAAGTATAGTAAGTTGGCTTTATTCGCGTCAAAGTGACGTGAACGAGACACCATCCCATTGCCTGGTTCCGAGACGTTTGGATCAGATGGTGCAGAGAAATTCGGAAATAGACTTTCAGGAGCCTTGACTGAAAGTCGAAATAAAAAGGATAAGGGCATGATTGGTAGTCGCGAGCCTGTCATGTCACGAAAATCAAATTGATGACTAAGCATGTAGAAAGCTTATTGGGTCCGTGATTGGACGAGGGTTCGAACCCCTCCACCTCCACAACTCCTACTAAAAATCAATCACTTGCAAATTGGTGGGGCATAAAGTGGGGCAGAAATAAAAGGAAACATCTTTTTGCAGGTGTTTCCTTTTATTTTCATATACATTATAATCTCCTTTTATGAAGAGTTCGGAAATCCTTTTCAAACGCAATGTGCGGATTTTCCTCAATCATTTTCAGATTCTCTATTTCCTCGCTAAAGAAACGAGACAGCATTGCAAGGCGGCTCCGATGCTCGAATGGCTGGGCAACAAGTGGGCGCTGGTGGTTCTCGTGAAGATTTCCGAGAACGAGCCGGTGCGCTTCAATGAGCTGTACCGCAACATCCCGTCGGTCTCGGGAAAAGTGCTGTCACAAGTGCTTCGTCAGCTGACCACTGACGGCATAATCAGTCGCGAACTCTTTCCTGACGTCCCACCACGGACGGAATACTCAGTGACGGAGTTCGGCAGAACGCTTCTGCCTCATGTCGAAGCTCTGCTCAACTGGGGACGCGATAATTTTGAACAGATAATGATGAACCGACAAAATGTAAAATAAACTATGTTTATCGCAATTCTGACATATAAGAAACCGCTTGAAGAAGTCGACCGTTTTCTTCAGGCTCATCGTGACTTTCTTGCCGAACACTATGCGGCAGGCG